>CAMCCR010000233.1 GCA_945873085.1 Candidatus Kuenenia stuttgartensis
CTCGACGAGATACCGCCGACCGCTGCTTCCGTCGGTGTGGACAAATCCGATTCGAGAGGCTTCCGTGGCGTCGGCAAACCGGATCGGCGCGGCGGCGGAGGGCGCCCGCGGCGGCGTTCCCGGTGGTCTCGGCTGACCGCAGCCGAGGCCCAGGACCAGGACCAAGACCACCACGAGGACGATGACGCCAACGCTCAACGCGAGGCGATGCGGGGAAGAAAGAACCATGTCAGCGGCCATCTCCCGCGGCAGTCGAAGGGGGGGCAGCGGAAGGGAGGGCCGCCTGTTCGACGGCGGCTCCGCGGCTCAAAAGGCTCTCGGCCTCTTCCGCATCGCCATCGAGCGCGGCGATCCGACCGGCAGCCGCGTACCAGCCGGCCAGGAGGCGCCGCATCCGCGCGCTTTCGTCGCGGGAAAGATTCCTGGCCGCGTTCTCGGCATCTTCGGCCTTCAGGCGGCGGAACTCCGCCCGGGCCCGCTCGGCGTCGTCGGCTAGGCCAAGCCGCGCCAAGGCGGTGGCCAGCCCGTACCAGGCGCCGGTGTAGGAGGGCGCCCGGTCGATCGCCCCCTGGAACGCCGCTCGGGCCTCGGTGATCTTCTCCTGGCGGAGCCGGGCATGGCCAAGGTGGAAGAGCCGGACCGCGCCACCGCGGTCGTCGCCGATCGCCGGCTCGAGGACTTCGGCCGCCTCGTCGACCCGGTCGGATTTGAGGAGGCAGCGGCCGAGATGCCCTTGGATGTCGGGAAGGGACGGGTCGAGTCGGCGGGCGCGCTCGAGCCATTCGGCGGCCTCGGCATCGCGCCCCTCCTTCACGGCGTAAAGCCCCAGCCGATACCACCCCTCAGCCGTCTCTGGATGCCGCTCGAGATGGGCCCGCCAGAGCGTCGCCGCGGTCTCCTGGTCGCCGCGCTCGGCGGCGAGCGTCGCCGCGAGCGCCGTCGACTGCGGCCGAGAGGGATGGCGGGCCACGGTCCAGTCAACGAGCGTCTGCGCTTCCTCCACCAAGCCGGCGTAGCCCTCCGGCACCGCGGCCGACGGCGCGGGGAACCGGACGACCTCGGCCGGCACTGCTGCCGCGTGAGGGGCGATCCGGGGGCGTGCAAGGGTGACGGCGACGGCCGTTGCGGTGAGCGCGACAGCGGCGCCGGTCGCGGCCATCCGGCGCCACGAAATCCGGCGCCACGAAATCCAGCGCCACGATCGGAGGGGGAGCGTGCGTGTGCTGTCGGCCACCTTTCCGGCGGCGAGGCCAACGCCCTGCCGCGGAGACCCGTTGCGGGGACGCTGGCGGTCTGTCGGCATGACGACGCGCCGGCCGCGCTCAGCGCAGCCGTTCCTTGAGCCGCCGGCTGGCGAGGGTAAGGGTGTCGCGCTCTTGGGGCGTCAGGCTCGCCTCGCCGGAACGGCTGATCTTCTCAAGGATCCGATCGACCGCGTCGCGGAGGGCCTCGTCGTCCTCAAGCGAAGCCTGGCGGGGCGGGGTGCGGGAAGGCGGCGCGGGCTCGTCGTCGGGACGAAAGATCCGGAACCGCCGCCGCGACTGAAGGAGCTGAGCGGGGGCCTCGAGGAGGTCTCCGATATTCCAGCCGCGCCAGGCGTAGGCGAGGCCGAAGAGCGCTCCGCCGATGTGGGCGAAGTGGGCGACGTTGCCGGAGCCATGGTAGGCCCCGTTGACGTCGGAGAAGAAGTAGAGGAGGCCGAGGGCCCAGGCGGGGATCGGGAGGATGCCCCAGAAGAGAAGCTCCTGGTGGGGGTTATGCCAGACAAAGTAGGCGAGGGTCGCCATCACCGCACCGCTGGCACCGACGAGCAACCCGCCCCGGCCCCCTTGGCCGATTTGCACGCTCGCCAGCCAGGCGAGGCCGGCGAGGACGATCGCCGTCAGCCAGAAGCGGAAAAATTCGTTGCGACCGACACGGGCCTCGACCTCCGGGCCGAAGAACCAGAGCGTGAGCATGTTGAGGGCGAGGTGCCACGGCGAGCTCATGTCGTGGGCGAAGCCGTAGGTCAGCAGCCGCCACGCTTCGAGGGGGTGACGGGGGAGGTCGCCGCGCATTGCCAGCCAACTGCTGAGCGGAAAGTCGTTTTCGGCGAGGAGGCAGGCGACCCAGACGGCGCAGTTGGCGACGACGATCGTCGTCACCGCGGTCCATTCTCCGACGCCGGAGGATCCTCCCCGCCAGGAACGGTTCGGTTGGGCGTAACGGCGGTCTGCAAAACCCATGGGATTCCTCGTCGGCCGGAACGCCGGCGGCGGCCCGCGCGGCAGCCGCCGCGGCCCGGGCAGCGTTCATCGTAGGTCCTTGCCGGGGGAGGGGGCAACGGCCTGCCCCCTCCAGCCGCTGCGGCGGGTGTGTTAGATTCCCCTCGCTGGCCTGAGCCGGGGTCCGGTGGTGGCCGTAGCGATGGACGAGGGGGGCCGGTGCCCTCCTGCCGGGAACACTGACGCAACGCGAAGGGGAGAGCAGGGCATGGCGACCAACGGGAGCTTGGGGCGGAAGTTGCGGATGGCGATCGTCGGGGGCGGGCAGGGGTCGTTTATCGGCCGGGTGCATGTCACCGCCGCCGTGCTCGACAACCGGGCCGCCCTCGTCGCCGGAGCGTTGTCGAGCGATCCGGCCCGGGCCAAGGCGAGCGCTGCCGACTACGACATCGCCCCTTCCCGAGCCTACGGCTCCTATGCCGAGATGTTCGACACCGAGCGAAAGCTTCCCGCTGGCGAACGGATCGACTTCGTTTCCATCGCCACCCCCAATCACATGCACTTCCCGGTTGCCCGGGCGGCGGTCGAGGCTGGCTTTCACGTCGTCTGCGACAAGCCGATGACGCTGACCCTCGCCGAGGCGGAGGAGCTCGCGGCGATCGTCAAGGGCTCGAACGTCGTCTTCGCCGTGACGCACAACTACACCGGCTATCCGCTCGTCCGTCAGGCGCGGCAGATGATCCTCTCCGGCGAGCTCGGCGACATCCAGGCGATCCGCGCCACCTACATCCAGGGCTGGCTGCGGAGCCGGCTCGAGAGCGAGGGGCAGAAGCAGGCCGCCTGGCGGACCGATCCGACGAAGAGTGGCGCCGCCGGCTGCTTCGGCGACATCGGCACCCACGCCTACAACCTCGGCCGCTACATGACCGGCCTCCTCCCCGACTCGATCAGCTGCAATCTCAAAGTCTTCGAGCCGCCGCGGCCGCTCGATGACTACGGCCATGCCGTGATCCGCTACGGCAACGGCGCCCTCGGCACCGTCACGGCCTCGCAGATCAGCCACGGCCGCGAGAACGACGTGCGGATCGAGATCGACGGGACGCTGGCGAGCCTCGAGTGGCACCAGGAAAATCCCAACCAGCTCTTCATCCGCAAGAACGGCCATCCCCACCAGATCTACACCCGCGACCCCAACGCCCCCTACACGAGCGACCCGGCCAAGGCCGCCTGTCGGCTCCCGTCGGGGCATCCGGAGGGCTTCTTCGAGGCCTTCG
The DNA here is from genome assembly GCA_945873085.1 of Candidatus Kuenenia stuttgartensis. Taxonomy (GTDB): domain Bacteria; phylum Planctomycetota; class Planctomycetia; order Pirellulales; family UBA1268; genus QWOP01. The sequence continues at coordinate 3,479 of CAMCCR010000233.1, forward strand.
CCAACGTCTACCGCGCCACCTACGACGCGATGGAGCTGGCGATCGCCGGCAAGCCGTTCGAGCGCACCAATACGATCTATCCCAACATTCACGACGGCGTGGAGGGGATGTATTTCATCGAGCAGTCGGTCGCCTCGAGCAAGGCCGGCGGCGCCTGGCTGCCGCTCAAGCACCCGCTCGCCCGCCAGTAGTTCCAGGGATTTAAGGTGCGCCAGCACGCGAAAGGATTCGACACTTGCCCCCGGCCCCCCCTGTGAAGCGCGACACCGCCTACTTTGTCTTCGACATCGAGAGCGTCTCCGACGGCGCTCTCGTGTCGCGGCTGCGGTATCCGGAGGAAAAACTCTCGCCGGCCGCGGCGATTGCCCGGTGGCGCGCGGAGCTGATGGCGGAACAGGGGAAGGACTTCATCCCCTACACCTTTCAGCTCCCGGTGTCGCTGGTCATCGCGCGGGTGGCGGCCGATTACCGGCTCATCGACCTCGTCGCCCTCGACGAGGAGAAGTCGCGGCCGCCTGAGATCGCGCGGCTGTTCTGGGAGGGCTGGCGGAAGTACGGCAGGCCGTGTCTGGTGACGTTCAACGGCCGCGGCTTCGACGTGCCACTGCTCGAGCTCTGTGCCTTCCGCTACGGCCTCCCGATCCCCGACTGGTATGCCGAAGACAAGCGCAACTACGACCAGCCGCGCTACCGCTACAACATGGCGGGGCACTTCGATCTCCACGAATGGCTCACCAACAGCGGCGCGAGTCGGTTTCAGGGGGGGCTGTCGCTGGCGGCGAACCTGATCGGTAAGCCGGGGAAGCAGGACGTCGCCGGATACATGGTGCAGGATCTGTGGGACGCCGGCCGGGCTGCCGACATCCACGACTACTGCCGCGGCGACGTTCTCGACACTTATTTCATCTTCCTCCGGTCGCGCGTTCTGGCCGGCGAGCTTTCCCTCGACGAGGAGCATGTCCTCATCGAGGAGACGCGGACGTGGATCGAGGAGAAGTCGGCCTCGTCGCCGGGCCTGGCCCGCTACCTGAAGGCCTGGGGCGACTGGAAGAGCCCGTACGCGTGATGGGGGGCGACTCTCACTCCGCTGCCGCCGCCGGCTCGCGGCCCGGGGCGGGATCGGTCGCCGCAGCCGCCCCTTCCGGTTCTCCGGCCGGAGCCCCTTCGGGCCGGAAGAGCGTGGCGGCGACGGCCTTGGCGGCCGCCTTGGCGTCGTCGTCGACCTTCCCCTTCGGGGCCCGGGCTTCGACCGTGTAGAGCCGCCCGCCGAGGACGACGGCGTAGGCAAACCGATCGACCGGCTCGGAGAGGCCCCCCACCTTCGCCGTTCCGGGCAACGCCCAGGCGACGCCGGTGTGGCTCCCAAACGTTGTCGCGGCCGGTTTTTTGATCAGCTTGACCGGGCCACCAGCCGGAAACGTTTCGGCGAGCTTCGTGCCGATCGCCACGACGAGATCGGGCTGGTTGGCGGCCGTGATTTCCCCGAGCCCTGCAGGCGCTGGCTCGGCCGTGACGACGATCGAGGGATACGACTTCTTCGGGCCAGGCTGGTAGCGGACGAGATAGTTCTGCGAGCGCGGCGAACGGGTCCACCCGAGAGGGGAACAGACCTCGACGCGCCCGCCGTCGAGGCGCAGCGCCGTGTCGGCGTCGACGAGTTTTGAGGTTGGCCGATTCGCGCTGTCGGCTCCCGCCGCCGACAGGTCGCCGAGCGATGGTGCCGGTGAGGCTGGATCGACTGGCGCCGGCTCGGAAGCC
>CAMCCR010000234.1 GCA_945873085.1 Candidatus Kuenenia stuttgartensis
TCGTTGCGGGAGGCCGCCTTGAGACGCTTCACGAACGTCGTCCCTTCGAGCCTCGCCATCACGTCGGCCAGTTGGCGGGCGATGGCGGCGAAATCGTCGATGAGCTGCCGCTGCTTCTCGACCGCTGCCGCCAGGAGCGGCTGTTGGGCCGACTTTCCCCCCTGCCCTTTCCCGCCAGGAAAGGAGCCGACGGTCGTCGTCGGCAGGCCGAGCGTGCTCTCCCCTCCGCCGCCCGCCGCGGACTCCTTCGGAGGCTCCTCGCGATCCCGGGGCGCCGATCCCTCGCCATCGACAACCTGCGGCGCCGGGGGAAGCGACGATGGATCCTTCGATCCGCCGGCCGCGGGCTTTCCCCCTGGGCCGCGATCCTCGCCGACACGTTGCGGCGGCTCCCGATCCTGGGGGCCTGCCTCCCCCTGCCCTTCGCCAGGCTTGCCCTGATTTTCCGGCCGCGGCGGCTGGGCGCTCCCTTGGCCGGCCGCATTCCCCTTTGGCGCCTCCGCCGCGGCCTGAAGCAATTCCCCGACGCCCGGCATCCGGGTGGCAGCCATCTCCTCCATCGCTTTGACATGCTCGGCAAGCTCCTCGAGCGTGCCGGCCTCGAACTCGGGGTTGCGCATCGCCTCACGGACAAGCGCTCCCCCCGCCTCAGCCAAGCGCCCCAGGCGGCGGCCGTTGTTCCGCTCCGCGGCCGCCTGCTCACGGATCGTCTTGCGGTTCTCAGGGGCGTCGAGCTCCTCGGCCGTCATCGCCTCGAGCTGCTCGTTGCGGGCAAGCAGCTCCAGCTCCCGGTCGCGGACTTCCGCCGCCTGCTGCCGCCAGCGGCCGATCTGGTCGTTGATCCACAGGGCATGGTCGGCCGAGTTCATGACGACAAACGTCGTCGGCGCCGACCGGATCCGCTCCCGCCCGGGGAGATAGTCCTCCACGAAGGCCCGCACCTGGATCGTCTGCGGCGCGATGCCGAGGGATGCCGGTGCGAACGTTCCCACCGCCGCGAGCGTGTCGGCCTCAGGGGCCCCGGTGGCGAGGATCTGTTCGCCGCGGGATCCCTCCTCCTCGCTTCCCAGCCACTCGAGCCCCACCTGCTTGACGCCGAAATCATCGCGCGACTGGAGCGTGAAGCGGACCGTCTCCGAGTCGAGGAGCACCCCCTTGCCACCGAGGCCATCGACCGTGATCGTCGGCGGCTCGTCGTCGCGGGCCACGAGGCTCACCGTGAGCGGCTTGCTTCCGGAGAGGCCGAGCCGATCCTTCCAGACAAGGGACAGATCGATCGGCTCCTCGACGAGCACTTCCGGCGCCACGATCGCGGACGACTGCGGGGCGACGTCGTGGCCGTCGATCGAGGCGCTGGCCAACTCCCGACTGGCCGTCGCCGTCACCGCCACCCTGCTCCCCTTGACGACCGACAAGCCCCCGCCGCGCAGCCCCTTCGCGATGGGAGCGTCGATGCCGAGGTACTCGGGGAGGCGGACAAGCGCCGAAAGCGCGGTGATCTCCGGTCGGAACGTCGGCTGGAGCGTCACCTCCTGGCGGGCATCCCCCACCGCCAGCCGCAAGCTCCCTGGGCTCACCTGAGCGGGAAGCGCGAGCGCATAGGCCTCCCCTTCACGGGCCGCCGCGATCTTCCCTCCGCCACCGATCCGGGCCTTTGCCCGGGCCGGTCGCCACGCCGTGGCCTCATCGAGATGGACAACAAGCTCTGCCGGCTCGCCATGGGGGATGACGACCGTCTCCGGGAGCCTGTCGATCCTGGCAAAGGTGTAGCGCTCCACGAGTCGCCACGGCTCGAGAAATCGCTGCCAGGCGTTTGCCGCGGCGGCCGGCACGATCAGCCCGAGCACGCAAGCGCACACCAGCGGCACGGAAGCAAGCGCCAGCCAGAGCCGGTGCCTCGGCCGCGGCAGGGCCGCGCGGAGATCGTGGCGGCCCGCCACCTCGGCGACCTGGCCGATCGCCGCCTCGCAGAGCACCCGCGAGCGCGCCTGCTCGCCGGTATTGCCGACAAGCTCGACAACCCCGAGGAGCTGATCGCCAAGCGAAGGGAAGCGGCGGGCGATAAGCCGTGCCAGCTGGTCAAGCCCGCGCGTTCCCCACATCCAGCGATAAAACGCCACCGGGAAAACGCCGCAGGCGGCGATCGCTCCGGCATACAGCGCAAACCGCGCAAGGACCGACGTGTCGGTGAGCCGATCGGAGAGGAAAAGCGCCAGCCAGGCGACGAGGACGCCGAACAGGGCGATGCAGATCGCCTCGATTCCCTTCACTCTCCGGACGGTGGCACGAAAATCGTCGAGTTGCCGGCGCAGCGCTCCAGGGAGCGCAAGGGCCGCGTCTCCTGGAACGGTCGGCTGCGGATCGGTCGTTTGGCGCTCGGCACTCACGGCTTGTCCCCCGCTCGAGAGTCCACGTTCTTCATCCTACCGTTCTCCCCCGGCACCAGGCCCGCCGCGGGCCCACGATCGCTTCATCCGGCCGCTACACGAGCCCCTGCCACTTGCGCCCCACCCAGAACAGCCCGAGCAGCCCGACGAGCGCGGCGAGAGTGAGCGGATGGGCCCAAAGCCTCTCCCGGCGGAGGTCGGGGGGATTCTCGGGGAGTTTCCCCAGCGTTAGGAGGAGCTCGGCAAGATCGGCGGGGCTCGTCACCGAGCCCTGCGTGAGCCGGGCAAGCTCCTCGAGAACCTCCGGACGAGCCCGGGCGCCGATCTCCTCGCCGGCTGCCCCCTGGACAAACACCGCCGCCTCGAGCCGGTCGCCGGTCTCGACGCAGGCAAGCACCACGCCATGGCTCCCCGGCTCGCGCGGTGTCCAGCTTCCCGAGAACACCCCCCACGCTCCCTGCTCTCCCGGCGCCGCCAAGCGGACGGTCTCGGTGGCGCCGGAGGGGGCCGTGACGGTGACGGTGACGGTGCCCGATTGGAGCGGCTCGCCGACCGCGTCGCCGACGTTGGCGTCGATCGCCACGGCCTGTCCGGTCTGGGGCTGCTCGGGGGTATAGAGGAGCCGCATCCGCTCCCCCTTGGCCATCGAGCGCCGGTAGGCCATCCAACGCACCACCTGCCCCCAGAAGCGGTAGTGGTATTTGTCCTCGACCCCCTTTCGCCACCGCCAGGCGCCATCGGTGGCCATGAAGAGGACCTTTCCGGCCCCGAACGAGCGCGTGACAAGGAGGGGAATCCGCCCCGACTCGTTGGCAACGTCGTCGTGGACAGCGAGGACCTCGCTGCCGGCCTTGGCCCGGGCAACGGGGCCATACCACTGAAAGCCGGGGAGCGACTCCCACACGGTCGCATTCTCGTCGGGGGTGTCGGCGAGACGTGTGAGCAGGCTCGAACGCCCCTTGTCGGTGAGCGCGAATCGCCCCGGCGTCGCCGTGCCGGTTCCTTCGGGGCGAGTCTCGTCGAGGACCACCGGGAGGAGGTCGCCGAGCGCCGTCTCCGCAAGTGACATCTCATGCCCCAGCCAGCCCGGCATGAAGACGAGCCCCGAGGCTTGATATTCGACGAGCTCCTTGAGAAGCCGGCAGTCTTCCTCGGTGAGCTGACCGGCATCGATTCCGACGTCGCCGAGGAAGACGACATCAAACGCCGACAGCTCCTCGATCGACCCGGGAAACTTCTTGATTGCATCCTTCGAGCCGCCGCCGACTTGCGACAGCCCGGGCTGAAAGAGGAGACAGGCAAGCTCGACGCCGGGATCGCGGGAGAGGGCGTTGCGGAGGTAGCGGTATTCCCACCGCGGCACGCTTTCGACGATGAGGACGCGGAGCTTCTCCTCGCGGATCGCCACCGGCACCGAGCGGGCGTTGTTGTCGGGGAGGAGCTCGCCGGCCTGCGGGGGAACGCGGACGGTGAGCGTGTAATCACCGACGGTGGCCGGCGTCCAGAGAATCCAATCGGTCGTCGATTGCATCGACGCGAGGCGCACTTCCTTCGTGAAGCGCTGGCCGTCGGAGGCCTCAACCTCGACAGTCACCATCTGCTCCCGCGGCAGCGAGCTGCGGATCGTAAACGGCACCCGAAACGGCTTGGCGACAACGCCGGTGACGGCGCTATCGATGCCCGCGACGGCGACATCAGGGAGCGGAGTGAGGCTTCCGGCGGGGACGGCAAACACCGGCACCCCGGCGAGCCGCAAGCCCGTCGCCGCCTGAACCGGCGGCTTCCCCTCGTTCCAGTCGCCGTCGGAGGCGATCACCACGCCGCGCAGATTCGGGTGACGCCGCACCACCGCATCGAGCGGGTCAAAGAGGTTTGTCCCCGTGGCCGGAGCTTTTGCATCGACGGCCTGGGCGCTCGAAAATGGCTCGATGGCGATCGCATACCGATCCTCGAGGGCGCTCCAGAACGACCGCTCGCCGAGCGCCGCCACCGCCTCAGCCCGCGACAGTGCCCCGGGGCTGTCCCCGCCGTCACCGGAATCGCCCCGGCGGACATCGACCGTTTCCATGCTCCGCGAATCGTCGAGGAGGACAGCGATCGTCGGCTTGTCGACGGGGCGCTGTTCGGTGACCCACTCCGGCTGATTGAGGAGGATCGCGACCAGCACCGCGATGAGCAGTCGCAGCCCTTCGAGGAGCCCGAAGCTCGGCTTGAATCCGCTCCGCCACCAGCCGATCAAGCTGACCGCGGCCACGAGAAGCACCAGCACGATCGACACCCCGAGCGTCCAGGGGCTCGACTGGAAGCGGATGCCGTGCGCGAGCGTAATCATCTCGGCGGGAGTCGTCACAGCATCGCCTCCCGGGCCGATCGCGCTGCCACACCTGGGGAGACGTGCGGCAGCGACAGCAGCCCCTCGGCCACAAGGGCAAGCAACAGCGCCACCAGGCACGGCCGCCACACCTCTTCGACGAGATTGCCCAGGCCCCCGGCCTGCTGCTCGAACCGGCTCAGCGACAGTCCCTGAAAGAGTGCGTCGATCTGCTCGTCGGCGAGGACCGGACTGACATCCTCACGCAGCGGCCGATTGATCGCCACGAGCCGGCCGCGCGAGGCGAGGACGCCCGCATGAAAGCCCGACTCGGTCGAAGGGCTGGCGGGCCCGGCGATCTGTCGCCAGTCATCAGCCGCGAGCCCCGCGCCTCTGGCGTCCGCGCGGGCATTTGGCCCTGCCGGCTCTCCGGCGTCGGCCATCCGCGCAGGCCCCACGGCGGCGAGCCCGTCGTCGATCGCCCGTTGCACGAGGCAGTAAAGGACGATGCCGTTGGCGGCGAGATCGGA
>CAMCCR010000235.1 GCA_945873085.1 Candidatus Kuenenia stuttgartensis
CCTGGGTCGGGCACGCCCCTTGCGTGGGCCGACTTGCTGCCCTCACGATCGGCGATGGGAGCGCCGCGATCCGGATGTCGAAGGGGGCGGTAGCGTCGATCCGGCTCGACGACGGCATCGGCCACCCCGGTGAATTGGAGTGGCTGGCCACCGCGGCGATCCTCGAAAGCTGATGCCGGGGGCGAACAACGCGGCCGAAGGAGCGGGAAAAAGTGCCGGCAGGGCTTCCGCCGCAGGGTGGTAGAATCGGCGGCCCCTCTGACCTATCCGTCCGCCCCCCCGTTCTTCCGCCCCTCGAGGATCCGGTTCATGCCGTGCCCCTCCCGATTGCCCGTTCGCTCCCGACACGCCCCCACGGGCATCATGCGCATCGCCATCGGCGTCGTGATCGGGGTTTCGTGGGGGGCGATCGCCGGCTGCTCGTCACCGAGCCGTGGTCCGGAGGTCGACATCGTCGAGGTGGAGCGGATCGAGGTGCTTCCCTCCGAGACCGCCGCCCCCGAGGCTGCGGGTGAATCGACGAGCTCATCACCGGCTGGCAACGGGGCAAAAGCCGCCGCCGCCGAGGCTTCGGCGGCCGACTCTGGAGAGGCAGCGCGCTCCCCCGCGGAGGAAGTCCCAGCCGCGCCTGCGGCCAACTGACGCCCCTCCCACCGGCGGCCTTCGGCGTCGTCCTCGCTCCCCGCTCCGCTTCAGCCACAGACCCCTCTCTTCCCCCATCCACTCATGAAAGACCGCTCCCGCTGGCTCCCGATCGCCCAGGCTCGCGCGCCCTTCTGGGCCGGTGTCGATTTGGGCGGCACGAACATCAAAGTCGGCCTCGTCGACGACGACGGCCGCACCGTCGCCTTCCACACCGAGAAGACGCACGTCGATCTGGGCCCGGAGGACGTCTGCCGGCGGATGGGCGAGAGCGTGCACACCGTCGCCGACCTCGCCGGCATCCCCCTCTCCGCGATTCCACGCGCAGGCCTCGGCACCCCCGGGCCGCAGGACTTGAAGGCCGGCTTCATTATCCGGGCCGGCAACCTCCCCGGCTTCGACGGCTTCAACGTCCGCGACCGGGTCTCACACCACGCCGGGCTGCCGGTGACGTTTGCCAACGACGCCACCGCCGCCGGCTTCGGCGAGCACTGGATCGGCGCCGCAGCACACCTCGAGAGTCTGGTGCTCCTCACGCTCGGGACCGGGGTCGGCGGCTCGATCGTCATCGGCGAGGCGACGATCGACGGCGCCAACAGCCATGCCTCCGAGTGTGGCCACATCCTCGTCGATCCGGCCGCGACGGCCCGGATGTGCCCGTGCGGAAAGCGGGGGCACCTCGAGGCTTATGCGAGCGCCAAGTCGCTCGTGGCAATGGCCAGGGAGCGGATCGATGCCGGCACCGCGGCCGGCTTGGCGCAGGCCGTCGCCGACGGGGTGGAGTTGAATCCGGAGCTGATCTGGAAATTGGCCAAAGCCGGCGATAACGCGGCGCTCGAGCTGATCGACACGGTGGCCCGCTGGCTCGGCATCGGCATCACCACCCTCCTCCACACCCTCGACCCCGCGATCGTCCTCCTCGGCGGCGCCATGACCTTCGGCGGGGAGAGCGACCCGATCGGCGGAAGGTTCCTGGAGCGGATCCGTGCTGAAGTCCGGGAACGTGCCTTCCCCCTTCTCGCCGAACGGACGCCGATCCGCTTCGCCACCCTCGGCGGCGACGCCGGCTATGTCGGCACCGCCGGCATGGCCCGCGCCGAACACCTCCGCCTCCATCACTCCGACGCCTGACGCTTCCCCCGGCTACAATCCCCACATGCCCATCGACTGCAAGCACATCCGCAACTTCTCGATCATCGCCCACATCGACCACGGCAAGAGCACGCTCGCCGACCGGCTCCTCGAATGGACCGGAACGGTCGAGAAGCGGCAGCTCAAGGAGCAGATGCTCGACGACATGGAGCTCGAGCGGCAGCGGGGGATCACGATCAAGGCCCGCGCCGTGCGGATGGAATACCGCCACAAGGGGGAGCTCTACGAGCTCAACCTCATCGACACCCCCGGCCACGTCGACTTCCACTACGAAGTCTCGCGGAGTCTGGCCTGCTGCGAGGGGGCCGTGCTCCTCGTCGATGCCTTCCAGGGGGTGGAAGCACAGACGGTGGCCAATGCCTACGCCGCCACCAACCAAAATCTCGCGATCGTGCCGGTGATCAACAAGGTCGATCTCGTCCACGCCCGCGTTGATGACGTCCTCGCCGAGATGGAGCAGAGCTTGGCGATCGACCCGACCGAGGTCATCAAGGCGAGTGCCAAGGCGGGCATCGGCATCGATGAGCTGCTCGGGGCGATCGTCGAACGGGTTCCGCCGCCAGCGGGCGATCCGAAAGCCACGTTGAGGGCGATGATCTTCGACAGCCACTACGACAGCTACCGTGGCGCCATCACCTATGTGCGGATCGTCGACGGTACGATCAAGAAGGGGCAGAAGATCCGCTTCCTCGAGACCGCCTCGACGCACGAGGTCCTCGAAATCGGCCAGTTCGTCCCGCAGCGCCGCGCCTGCGAGGAGCTCGCCGCCGGTCAGGTGGGCTATCTCGTCTGCAACATCAAGGATGTCAAGCAGGTCCACATCGGCGACACGGTGACGATCCCGGGCGACGACGGCGCCAAGGCGATGCCGGGCTACAAGCCGCCGCAGCGGATGGTCTATTGCGGCCTCTATCCCTCCGAGGGGGAAAACTTCGAGGAACTGCGCGACGCCCTCGAGAAGCTGGTGATCAACGATCCCTCGTTCGAGTTTGCGCCAGAGTCGAGCGAGGCGCTCGGCTTCGGCTTTCGCTGCGGTTTCCTCGGCCTCCTCCACATGGAGATCATCCAGCAGCGGCTCGAGAAGGAGGACGATCTCGACCTCGTCCAGACGGCGCCGAACGTCACCTATCAGATCCTCAAGTCCGACGGCACGACGATCGAGATCACCAACCCGCAGGATGTCCCCGAGACGGGGCAGATCGAGGAATTTCGCCAGCCGATCGTGCGGACGAACTTCCTCTCCCCGGTCGAGCACATCGGCCCGATCATGCAGCTGTGCACCGACCGCCGCGGCATCTACCTCAAGACCGAATACCTCTCGCCGACCCGCGCGATGCTGACGTTCGATCTGCCGCTGGCGGAGGTGATCTACGATCTCCACGACAGGCTCAAGAGCGTGACGCGCGGCTACGGCACGATGGACTACGAGCTGGTCGGCTACTTCCCGGCCGATCTGGTCCGCCTCGACATCCTCGTCGGCGGCAAGCAGGTCGACGCCCTCTCGATCATCTGCGACCGGCGCGATGCCGACCGCCGCGGCCGGTCGATCGTGAAGAAGCTCCGCGGCGAGATCGACCGCCACATGTTCGAGATCGCCATCCAGGCCGCCATCGGCACGAAGGTGATCGCCCGCGAAACGATCTCCGCGATGCGGAAGAACGTCACGGCGAAGTGCTACGGTGGCGACATCTCCCGCAAGAAGAAGCTGTGGGCGAAGCAGAAGGAAGGGAAGAAGCGGATGAAGAGCATCGGCTCGGTCGACATTCCCCAAAAGGCTTTCATGGCGGTCCTCGAGACCGGCGCCGATCGTCAACAGCAGTGAGCCTTCCGTTGGCCGCGGCTCCTCGTCTCCCGCTCAACGCCCGCTCCTTCCGGAGGTTTTTCCCGTGCGCCTTCCGCTCCTGGTCCTCGTCCTCGGCCTGCTTGCCGTCCTCGCCCCCCGCCCGGCTATCGCCTGGCAGGATCCCGACTGGGACAAGGACTACATCCTCTCCGCCACGAGCACGGCCCGGGCCGAAGGGGTCGCCGCCGGCTCGACGCGGATGCTCGTACACAAGAGTAGCGGTGTCTTCCCGGGCACCGTCCGCCGCGTCTGGATCCACCTCCCGGCCGAGTCGATTCTGAAAAAAGTCGGCGACGATGGGCTGGCGGTGATGGTCTTTCAGGATGGCCATGCCTACGTCGACGAGCAGGGGCAGTTTCGGGCTCCGATCGTCCTCGACAATCTCGTCCATGCCGGGAAGATCCCGCCGCTGGCGGCGATCTTCATCGATCCGGGCCACGAGGGGGCCGACGTGCCGGGGGAGAAGCCGGGCTGGCAGCCGGCTGCCAACAACCGCAGCCTCGAGTACGACACGCTGTCGCCCGAGTACGGAAAGTTTCTCGAGGAATCGATCCTTCCTCTGGCCGCGTCCGACGAGCGCCTGAAGGCAGCGGGCGTCCGGCTGACGACGGATCCGGCAATGCGCGGGATCTGCGGCATCTCGTCGGGGGGGATCTGTGCCTTCACCGTCGCCTTCGAGCGGCCCGAGCTGTTCCGCAAGGTGCTCTCCCACGTCGGCAGCTTCGCCGACATCCGCGGCGGCGACCACTATCCGTCGCTGGTGCGCAAGACGAAGGACAGCCCAAAGCCGATCCGTGTCTTCCTCCAGGCCGGTGAGCACGACCTCGACAACTGGCACGGCCACTGGTGGCTCTCGAATCTCCAGATGGAGAAGGCCCTCGCGTTCGCCGGCTACGACCACAAACTCGTCGGCGGCATCGGCGGTCACAACGGCAAGCACGGCGGCGCGATCCTCCCGGAGAGCCTCGAATGGCTGTGGCGCGGGTGGAACGGGGCGGAGTGAGCGAGGCTCACGGTTGCCGTGGTGGTGGGCAGTAACATGGCCGCGACCGTCACGCCCCGTCGTCATCGGCCGGGGCAAGCTCCGGGACGCCCGCCTCGAACGACTCCGCGGTGACGAACACCGCTTCCGCGGCGGTCGGATGGGCGGCGTGAAATTCGTCCACGGCGCGGCGGGCCCGCTCCTTGGTGGCATCCCAGCTCACCTGCACGGGCGTCGGTTTACCCCGGTGATCGACGACGAAATCGATCTCTCCGGTGCCACGCCAGTAATGCACCTGCCGAAAGCGTCGCCGCAGCAGCAGGAAAACCGCACACTCCAGTTGCTTGCCACGGTCGTGCCCCGTGGTGGTCACGGCCCCCCGCCGCAGGCCGGTGTCGATGGGGTAGTACTTCCGATTGCGGACGATCCGCTGCCGCTCCGACCAGGAGAAAAACGGGCAACCGATCGCGAGGTAGGCGCTTTCCGCCGCATCGATGTAGAGCGAGGTGGTGTCGACGGAGATGCCCAGCGCCGCCGCCAAGCGGCGGATGCTCGTCTCCGAGCCGGCTGACTC
>CAMCCR010000236.1 GCA_945873085.1 Candidatus Kuenenia stuttgartensis
GGGCCCGAACGACCAACCGGCTCTATCTCGTGCCCATCAGCCGCGGCCGGGCCCGAACGACCAACCGGCTCTATCTCGTGCCCATCAGCCGCGGCCGTGTCCGCGGCCTCAAACTGCGCGCGCCAAGATTCGAACTTGGGACCTCTACCTTATCAGGGTAGCGCTCTAACCAACTGAGCTACGCGCGCTCGCTGCGACGACGACACTCAGGGAGCGACGTCGAAGCTGGAGAGAAAAGTATCGGCCGTCGTGGCCGGAATGCAACCCTCTCCTCCGAGGCGGGGAGATGGGGAGGGTGAGGGGCGGACGGGGGAGCGGAAAGCCAGCCGGAAACGCCCGCAAAGTCGACGCAAATTGCCCTGCCTTTCTCTGGCGGAGAGGGGCTTCGGGGGGGCCTGGGGGGTCGGCGTTCCGGCGCCGGAAAATGGGGGTGGCGCCGCGGCCGGTTCCCGCTACGTTCCTCGTCGCAACCGCCCATCGAGGAATCCATCCCATGATCTCCATGCAGCTTCGCTCCCCCTCCCTGCCCTGCTCGCGCTGCGGCGCGGTGACCCTTCTCGCCGCCGTGGCGGTGTTGGCTGTCGCCCTGCCGGCGGCGGCCCAGCCGACGGTCGAATACGCCCTCGGCCTCGCGCCGTTTCAGAAGAACGTCGACTACGACAAGCTCACGCCCGACCAGGCGAAGGGGGCGACCCTGAAGATGGAGAAGGAGGGGGGGCTCAATGCGTGGGTCGTGCGCGGGCCGCGCGGGGAGGTGCTCCGCAGCTTTGCCGACACCAATGCCGACAAGGTCGTCGACCGGTGGAGCTACTTCAAGGACGGAATGGAGGTCTATCGCGACATCGACGCCGACTTCAACGCCAAGGCCGATCAGGCGCGGTGGGTGAACATCGGCGGCAGTCGTTGGGGCCTCGACGAGGACGAAAACGGTACGCTCGATGCCTGGAAGAGCCTCTCGGCGGAGGAGGCCACTGCCGAGATTGTGGCGGCCCTCAAGGCCCGTGATCCGGCGCTCTTTACCCGGCTCCTCCCGACGAAAGACGATCTCGTCACGGCCGGCTTCGAGGAGCCGCTCCTCTCGGAGCTGGTGGCCCGTGCCGGCAAAGCCGGCACCGAGTTTGCGAGCTTGGCCAAGGCCCAGCAGCAAATAGGCGCCGACGTTCAATGGAACAACATGCTCGCCCCCCAGCCTGGCGTATTGCCGGCCGGCACCCCTGGTGTCGCGAAGGATGTCCTCGCCTACGACAACGTCGTCGCGCTCATCGATGCCGGGGCCAAGGGAGCCTCGGGGCAAGTCTACGTCGGCTCGCTTGTCCGCTGTGGCGATGTCTGGCGGCCGATCGATGCCCCGCAGGTGCCCGGGGCGCAGGGAGAGATCGCCGAGACGCTCGGGTTTTTCACGCCGCGGATGTCGGCCGGCACGGCCAACGGCGAGGTGCCTGCGGAAAACGAGGCCCTCAAGCCGCTCCTGGCCAAGCTCCGTGAGATCGAGGCGACCCTCCGGGGAGCCACCGGCAAGGACCGTGAGGCGGCCGCCGCTGAGCAGGTCGAGGTTCTCGAGCAGGTGGTGGCGGGGGCGGAGGCCGATCAGAAGTCGTTCTGGACGCGTCAACTCGCCGAGACGATCGCTGCCTCCGTTCAGGAAGGGGCGCTGGCCGGCGGCACCGAGAAGCTCGAGGCGATCGTGGCCGGCAGTGCCGACGACGAGCCGCTCCAGGCGTTTGCCGCCTTCCGGCTCGCCTCAGCCCGCTACGCGGCGGCGATGCAGGCGCCCGGTGCCGACGTGGGCAAGGTGCAGACGGACTGGCTCGAGGAGCTCGCCGCCTTCGTGAAAGACCACCCCACGGCTCCGGATGCCGCCGAAGCGCTCCTTCAAATGGGAATCGCCGACGAGTTCGGCGGCAACGAGAAGAACGCTCTTGGCCGCTACGAGGCGATCGTCAAGGAGTTCCCCGAGTCGGGCTCGGCGAAGAAGGCCCGCGGCGCGTCCCGCCGCCTGCAGAGCGTCGGGAAGACCCTCGCCCTCTCCGGCACGGCCGTCGACGGCAGCAGCGTGTCGCTGGAGTCGCTGAAGGGCGTGCCAGTGCTTGTCCACTACTGGGCGACCTGGTGCGAGCCCTGCAAGGTCGACATCGCGCAGATCAAGGAGCTGTACACGAAGTACGGGCCGAAGAAGTTTGCCGTCGTCGGCATCGCGCTCGACACCGACAAGGCCCAACTGGCCAAATACCTCGGCCAGAAGCCGATTCCCTGGCCGCAGCTCCACGAGGCGGGCGGGCTCGACGGCCGGCTGGCCGAGGAGCTCGGCGTCCTCACGCTCCCGACGATGTTCCTCCTCGATGCCGAGGGGAAGGTGGTCGATCGCAACCTCGTCATTGCCGACCTCGAAAAGAAGCTCGAGGAGATGGTCGGCCAGTGATCCGGTTGCACGGAAACGGCTGGGCCGGATGAGCGGAAGCCGGAGGCTTGTCGATCGTGGCAAGCTTCGGCCCGTTCCCGGCGCCTGACAGGAATGGTGCCCAAGGAGGGGAGGATGTCGATGCCGTTGTCTGCTTGGCCGGTGAGTCCGGCGGTCGTCGTCCTCGGGGGGATCCAGCTGTTCGGGCTGGTCGCTGCGGTGGTGGCCCGTCTCGCCCAGGGAACCCGCTACGAGCCGGTCTGTCAGTGGGGCTGTGTCGCGGCCCTCGGGTTGGTCGGCGGGCTGTGTGGCTACGCGATCCAGTTCGGCCCCCACGCGGCCGCCACCTCGGCGGTGACGCTCCTCGTGATGACGATGATCGCCGTGATCGACGTCCGGCAACGCTGCTGAGCCGGGCGGCGGCCCGACCGGCGGCTCGCCGATGCACGAATGGCGCTGTCCACGGACAGCTACGCCCCTCCTCGGCTTGCCCCTCCTGCCGGTATTCCCGGCACTGGCGTCTTTTCCGTGCAAACCGGAAAAAGACTCCCGTCCGGTGCGACCGACAGCCGAAATACAGGGCAGGAGCATCCACGCATGCCCCGACCGGTCTGACCGTGGGTCACGACAGTCCGGGCAATGCTGCCGAGCCAAGGAGTCATTCATGTCCATTTCGAGGTCCACGTTCCTGGTCGCGGTGGTCGTGGCGTCCGCGGTGACGTCTGCCGCCGGGGCCGATGATCTGGCGTCCGCCGTGGCCGGCAAGCTCAGCGCGAGCCAAGCGGTCAAGGGGCACAAGGTGAATGTGCGGGCCAAGGCCGGCACGGTGTTCCTCGAGGGTCAGGTCGGCAGTGCCGGCCAGATCGCCGCGGCCGAGGCGGCTGCCAAATCGACCGACGGCGTCGAAATGGTGGTCAACCGGCTCACCGTCGCGGAGGCCGGTTCCAGCGGCCTGCTCAATTCGTTCGCGATTCCGTCGTCGATCCGTTCGGCGGTCGGAATGGGTGCCAAGGCGAGGCCTGAGGCGCCGCAGCCGGAAGCGCCGGGCGAGGTGCAACTGACGCAGGCCGTCGGCATGCCCCGCAGCGGTGGGGCGCCGCCTGGCCCCCGTCCGCTCGGAGCGCCGCAGGCCCGGCCGATGCAGCCCCATGCGTCCCAGCGGGGCCCGGTTGGCCAGCAGACGGTCGCGATGCGGCAGCCGATGAATCTCCCCGGCCCTGGGGCCTATCAAGGGGCGGTCAACGGCGCCATCGGTGACATGGGGGGCGTGCCCAGCGGTCTCCGTGACGGCCAGGTCGTTCCTGGGTCGGTCCGCTACACCGAAGGTGGCCCCGGTGGCCCTGGTGGCCAGGCTCCCTACGGCGGAGGGGCCCCCTATGTGGGGTCTCCCGGCATGGCGCCGACGGGGCCTGGCATGGCCGGTCCTGGGGGTGGCATGGGGGCTCCGATGCCGGCCCGTGGGATGGGTGTCGGGGCTGGTGCGGTGCCGATGCGGGGCGACGGGCCGAACATGCCCAACTACGCCTGGCCGAGCTACGCCTCCTCCCCCAACTACGCGGCCGTCCAGTATCCCTCGCAGTATTCCCCGACAGCCTGGCCGTACATCGGGCCGTTCTACCCCTACCCGCAAGTGCCGCTCGGCTGGCGGCGGGTGTCGCTTGAGTGGGACGACGGCTGGTGGTGGCTCGACTTCGACGATCGGCACATCCACAGCCACCATCGTTAATCGAGCGACAAGCTCAGGCCTCTGGCCACGAGATTCAGCCCAACGACCCATCCCCGCACCGCGGGGGTGGGTCGCGGCATTTGGTGAGACACGCTGGCCCAGGCCCGCGGCCCCGACGCTGCCGTCCTGGCTTCCTGGCCAGCCGTTCGCCCTCCCGCCAGCAGCTCCACCTGCTCAGGCCCCCTCGCCGCCCTGGCCCGCACCGCCGGCACGGCCGGTTTTTTTTCCCCTGTCGGAGAAATCCGCAAGTCCGGCGCCGGCAGGGTCGATACAACCCGCAGGCCCTTCGCCACTCGACCGCCTTTCCAGACAGTTCGAGGAGTCTTTCATGATGGTTTCCCCCCGCCACCTCCTGCTCGCCCTGTTGGTTGCCGCGGGCACCATCACCCAGAGCGGTTGCTTCTGGCTCACCCAGCAGGGCCCCAATATCGGCCCCCTTGCCTTCCCGATCCCCGTGCCTGTCGGGATCCAGAAGAACAAAGAGGACCAGTATTGGAACTACGAACGCTACGAGCGGACGCCGATCCTCGGGGCGCTTCAGCCCGGTGGCCCGTGCGAGGCCCTCGACGAGCCGAGCGATGACGAAGTCATGCGGGGCCTCGAGAAGGCCCGGCCCGTCCAGGGCAACTGGCCGTTCCTTTACGAGATCCAGCGGAACCACGTCCGGATCTCGAAGTGCAAGATTGCCGACTACATCGATCCGCCTCGTCATCTGCCGCTCGTCGGCCCGACGCAGCTCCACCACGCTCACTACAAGTGCACGGTCTACTTCCAAGAGGTGAAGCGCGTCGGCTGGCCGGTGCCCCACACGCTCGTCGACGACGACGCCCAGGAAGTGATCTACATCGACCATGACCACCTTCACATGGTCGGTGACGTCGATCCGGGCTGCGACGCCAACTTCTGATCGGGACGGTCAAGTGATCGGGATAGTCTTGGTGGCCGGTCCTGGGGCTAACGGGCCCAGGACCGGCCACCGACCCCCGGTCTGAACCCGGGACTGCCCCGGTCGGAAACCCCCGAGCGACGGCTCTGCAACCTTCGC
>CAMCCR010000237.1 GCA_945873085.1 Candidatus Kuenenia stuttgartensis
ATCATCACCGACCTCGCCGGCATCCTCCAGGGGGGCATGGGCGTGGCGGCCGGCGCTAACCTCAACCCCGACGTTTCCCCGGCGGGGAAGCGGGGCGTGAGCATGTTCGAGCCGATGGGGGGAAGTGCCCCGAAGTACACCGGCACCAACAAGATCAACCCGATCGCCGCGATCAATGCCATGGCCATGCTTCTCGAGCACAACGGCTACCCCAGCGCCGCGGCGCGGGTCGACAAGGCCGTGGCCCACGTCACCGGCACGAAGATGACGAGCCAGGCTGCCGGCCGAATGGGGCACGGCACGAGCGAAGTCGGGGATCTGGTCGTGGCGGCCCTGTGACGGGCCTTAGCCCGCGACGCCGATAAGGGCGCGGGCCGCGGGGTTGTTACGCGAGCGGAATACGCCGCCCCTCGTGCTGGCTCACGCTGGCGGCCTTCACGACGTTCATCGCACCCAGGACTTCCTCAAGGCCGCTGTGCGGCCTGAGGAGACTGGTCACTTTGCGATGGAATTGGAGGAGCATCTGCTCGCCGACGGAGCGGTCTGCATCGAGGGCTTCCTGGTGCCGCCCCGCCGTGTCAAACCACACCAGGCCATTGGGATGGTCGACGAACGCGATCCCCTTCTCGCACGCCACTTGAAGAGCCGAAGGGGGCCTGAAACCGACGGCCTCCTCCCAGCAAGCGGGGATGTAATAGCCGCAGCTGATCTGGGCGATCGGCCCATTGCCGGGTGCCCCGGATGTCGTGAAGTCGAGGCTCATCATCTGGTAGTCATCGATCGCGGCGTCCGGCGTCTCCGCGTGCCGCACCGCCACGACACTCGTCGGCTCGGTGCCAACGACATACCGGCACCAATCGACCAGTTCCATGAGATCCCGGGCCTCGGTAGCACCGTCGCGCGGGGGCACGGTGGCCGAGGGGGTGATCTGCGGCACCCGTCGATGGCAAAAGAGCATCCGCGGCGCCCCGAGACGGGTGGCGATCAACTCCTTCAGCCGCATCGTGGCGGGGGCGTACCGGCGGGGAAGCTCGGCCATGAACGCGATCCCCGATTGCTCGACGCGGCGGCGGAGCACGTCGGCCTCCGCGGCATCGACCGGCAGGGAAGCCCCCGCATAAACGGCCTTGCCGTGGTCGCAGGCGGCGAGGATCGGCGCTACGCCGTACCATTGATCGGAGAGGTAGAGAATCGCGTCAATGTCATCGCGCGCGGCGAGGGCCCGAAATCCCTCCACGGCCACCGTCCCGAGTTCCCCCGCTGCTCTCCTCGCCAGGTGGGCGACCTGCTCGCAGATCCCGTGCACCTCGAAACGGTCCGCGAGCGATCGCAACGCGGGGAGGTGCCTCTTCTCCCACAGCGGGCCGAGACCGACGATGCCGACGCGGAGTTTCATCGGGGATCCCCTGGTTCGGCAGCGGCCAATTCGCGATCGCGGTCGATCCCCTTGTCGGCGATGTCCTTGCGGCACCAGGCGCCGTTCCAGCGGATGCGACGGACCGCCGAATAGGCGTGGAGTTTGGCCCTGGCGAGGCTCTCACCGACGGCCGTGACGGCGAGCGTCCGCCCGCCGTCATTCACCACACCCACCCCCTTGGCCCCGGGACGGGTCGCGGCGTGAAACACCTCCACTCCCTCGAGCGAGTGGGCATCGGCGAGCCCCCGGATCGGCCGCCCCTTCTCGACGTCGCCCGGATACCCCTCCGAGGCCATGACGACGGTGACGGCAGCCCCCGACTTCCACCTCGGGGCATCGATGGCCTCCAATTTCCGATCGACCGTCGCATCGACGATCTCCAGAAGGCTCGATTCCAGCAGCACCATCAGCGCCTCGCACTCCGGATCGCCGAAGCGGGCGTTGAACTCGAGAACCTTCGGCCCCTGCGCCGTGAGCATCAACCCGGCAAACAGCACCCCCTGGAAGGGAACCTGCGAGCGCCGCATCGCATGGACGGTCGGCACGAGGATCCGCGACTCGATTTCCGCCATCAGGGCGGCATCGACAAACGGCGTCGGGCAGTACGCCCCCATGCCACCGGTGTTCGGCCCGAGATCACCGTCGTACGCCGCCTTGTGGTCCTGGAGCGGCGGCAGGGTGACGATCGTCCGCCCGTCGGTGATCGCCATCACGCTCACCTCGCGACCGTCGAGACGTTCCTCGACGAGAATCCCCTTGGCGGCAGCGGCGAACTGCGGATCCCCGGCGAGGGTGGCCACGGCGGCCAGTGCCTCGGCCCGGTTGGCACAGACAAAAACCCCCTTGCCGGCCGCCAGCCCGTCGGCCTTGACCACGACCGGCATGTCCTCGCGGGCCTCGAGATACTCCTGAGCACGCTTTGCCGAGCGGAACTCCCGGTACATGGCCGTGGGAACGTCCCCCCGGTGCAGGATCTGCTTACAGAAAGTCTTGCTTCCCTCAATCTGGGCCGCCCGGGCGGTGGGGCCGAAGATCCTCAAACCCTCGGCTTGAAAGGTGTCAACAACGCCGGCCACGAGCGGAGCCTCCGGGCCGATCACGGTGAGGTCAACCGCGCGGGACCGGGCCAGCCCCACCAGCCCCGGGATGTCCCCGGCCGTCACCGCGACGTTCTCGCCGATCTGTGCCGTTCCTGCATTGCCCGGGGCGATGAGCACCTCGGCGCCGTCGGAGGCGAGTTTCCAGGCCAGGGCATGCTCGCGACCACCGCTACCGACAACGAGGACGCGACGCGAGGGGCCTGCCACTGGGAACGATCCTTTCGGAAACGGAGTTGGGCCGAAGACGGTTCGGGACCGCGCGGGCTTTGCACCCAAAGCCCGCACGGTCCCGGAGGGGAGCAGACTACCGGAAGGGTCTCGGGATGCGAATCGACTTTCCGCTCCCGCAAAACCGGCCCTCCTGGGATGCGATTGAGCCACCAGCGTCCCCGTTGACTCTGCCCCGGCTCCGCAGCCGAAAGGGATGGCCGAGCCCCTCGCCGCGCCGACGGTCGGTGACGGAATTGGAAATCGTGCGGGTGGGGCTGAATTCGCGGTCTCCACGCGCTACCCGACGTTGACAGCCATAGCCCAGCCGATACAGTTGAAAGAGAGTTCGTGAAAAAAATCACGAACTTCTTCCCGCCCGTCAATTCCTGTGGTTTCACGCGAGTTTTGGCTGTTTCAGTCGGGCGTTTGGGAGCCAGAAATCGGATGGGCGATGGGGTTTGTCGGTTGACGGGCCAAGAGCACGGCATGCAGGCTGTGGTTTGGCTCAATTTGGGATTTGAACGAATAACGGATTTTTGTTCCCCGAAGTGCCACCGCAGCGATGCGACCACGATCGATCGGGGGCCATCGGCGACCTTGAGCGTTGAGGCGAGGCATGGCTGAAAACAAGAAGATGTCGACGGCTGAGATTCTCGCGGCCGCGAGAGCCGCCAAAGCGGCCAAATCAGAGGCCGCCGAGGCACCGCCACCGGCCGACGTGACCGACACCCCGGCCCCGAAGGCCGCCGCTCCCAAGCCAGCCGCCGCAAAGCCTGCCGGTGCCGCCGGCGGGAGGCCGAGCGTCGCCGAGATCATGGCCTTGGCAAGGGCCAAGAAAGAGGCGGAGCAGGGCGGGGGCCCCGCAACCCCGGCCGATCCCCGGCGCCAAAGCCCGCGGCTGCCAAAACTGCTGTGGCGAAAGCCCCTGCCGACAAGCCGGCCGTGGCCAAGGCTGCGGCACCGAAATCGCTCACCCGAGACACCGCAAGCATCCTCGCGGCGGCCCGGACGGGCTCCAAGCCCGGCCCGGTGAGCAAAGCCGATGCGCCCGCTCGTCCAGCGGCCGTGGCCGAAACCGCGTCGACCGTCGTCAAAGCGCCGCCCGCCAAACTCGCCACCGCTCCGGTGCTTCCTCCCAAGCCGGTCAAGCCGGCTGCGAAGAAGGGGGCCGATGCGGAGCAGGATCGGCGCGGATTCCTTGAAATGGCCCTCGGGTCTTTCATGGCCACCGGTTTCACCGCACTGTCGATGACAGGCGGCCTGTTTGGCCTTGGACTCGCCCGATTCATGTTCCCCAACGTCCTGGCCGAGCCGCCGAGCCGGTTCAAGGTCGGCTTCCGCGAGGGATTCCCGTCGGGCAAGGTGGAGACGAAGTACGTCGCTCAGTACGGCGTATGGGTCGTCAACAGCGACGTCGCCGGCCAGCAGCAGATCTACGCCCTCAAGACCGTCTGCACCCACCTCGGCTGCACCCCTAACTGGCTCGAGGCGGAGCAGAAGTTCAAGTGCCCCTGCCACGGCAGTGGCTTTTACAAAGACGGTGTCAATTTCGAGGGGCCTGCCCCCCGTCCACTCGAGCGTTACGCGATCCGCATCGCTGATGACGGTCAACTCGAGATCGACAAAGGACGCTCTTACCACGAGGAACTCGGCCAGTGGGCCGATCCCGAGTCGTACATCACTGTCTGATCGCTCGCAGCACCGTTTCTTCCCGTCCATTGCTTCCGCGCCAGCCCCTGTCCCCGACCCCCGGCAACCGACCCATGGCCATCGGCGAAACGATCCGTAATTCCCAGATCTGGAAAAGCATCTTTCGGCATCCCATGCCCCTCGACCGGCGCAACCGGATCGTGGTGATGCTCACCAACTTCTTCCTGCACCTCCACCCCGTGTCGATCAAGAAGCAGGGGATTGCCCTCTCCTTCACGTGGTGCATGGGTGGGGTGACGTTCTTCCTCTTCCTGGTCGAAACGGTCACCGGCGTGCTGTTGATGTTCTACTACCGGCCAACGCTGGAGTGGGCCTACAACGACATCCTCGCCCTCCGCGACGTCACGAGCCTGGGGGTGCTCCGCGAGCTCCATCGCTGGGGGGCCCACGCGATGGTGATCACGACCTGGCTCCACATGTACCGGGTCTTTCTCACCGGCAGCTACAAGCCACCTCGTGAGTTCAACTGGGTGATCGGCGTGATTCTCCTCCTCCTCACGCTCCTCCTCTCTTTCACCGGCTATCTCCTCCCCTGGGATCAGTTGGCAATCTGGGCGATCACGGTCGGATCAAACATGGCCCGTGCGTCACCGCTGCTCGGTTACGAGGGTCCCGGCCAGCAACTCCTTACCATCGGCGGGATCGACATGATCACCGACGGCTCGGACGCCCGGTTCGGGTTGCTCGGC
>CAMCCR010000238.1 GCA_945873085.1 Candidatus Kuenenia stuttgartensis
CGGACGGATCGACCTGACCGCGTTCGACGGCGACGTGACCAGCCTGTTCGGCGAGATCGCCGCCACCTCCAAGGGGATCAACGACGTTCCGTCAAAGGAGGAATCGATTCGAGGATTCATCGTTAGCCTGTTGGCCCAGGCGGTTGCCAACTCAATCGCGGCATTGGCGCTCGTCGTGATCCCTTTCTGGCTCGCGGGCCGGTGGCCGCCACGAGAAGTACTCCTTGGCTGTTCCATCGGAGGTGCGTTGTCGCCTTTCGCATGGCGGATCTACCGCGCCGCTCGCGGATACCCGGAGGGGCCTTCGAGCGAGGAGGACACCACGCCACCGTCGTGATCGGCCGGCGTGGGCCCAAAACTCTGGGCGGTGAATCAGGCAGCGACTTCATCGTCGAAACGCGGAATGACGTATCTCATCGACGATTGTGAAGCACATCGTTCCGCAGCCTCGGAAAGAGCGTGCGATGGCCTAACTCGGCGCCCCAGCAGACTCGCCATGCAGCCCGTTGTTCACGAATCCGCTCACTCGTCGTTCCCGCGGAGCGTCGCCAGGACGGTGTAGTCCTCGAGGGTCGTCGTGTCGCCGACGGTCTCACGTCCCGCGGCGATGTCGCGGAGGAGCCGGCGCATGATCTTGCCCGAGCGCGTCTTCGGAAGCGTGGCGGCGAAGTGGATGTCGTCCGGGGCGGCGAGGGCCCCGATCTGCTGGCGGACGTGCTTTCGAAGCGCATCCTTGAGCCCGTCGGTCGGCACGCCACTGCGGAGCGTGACAAACACCGCCACCGCTTCCCCCTTCACCTCGTGCGGCCGCCCCACCGCCGCCGCCTCGGCGACGCTCGGGTGGCTGACCAGGGCGCTTTCGATCTCGATCGTCGAGAGCCGATGGCCGGCGACGTTGAGAACGTCGTCGATCCGTCCCATGATCCAGTAGTAGCCGTCCTTGTCCTGGCGGGCGTTGTCGCCGGCGAGATACTTGCCGGGCACCTTCGACCAATACGTCTCGACGAAGCGCTCGTCATCCCCCCAGATGCCGCGGAGCATGCCGGGCCAGGGCTGCGTCATCACGAGCCAGCCACCATGGCCCGGAGTCACCGGAGCCCCGGCGGCATCGACGATCTCCGGGACGACGCCCGGCAGCGGCAGCGTGCAGCTGCCCGGCTTCGTTGGCGTGCAGCCCGGCAGCGGGCTCATCATGATCCCGCCGGTTTCCGTCTGCCACCACGTGTCGACGATCGGGCAGCGCTTGCCGCCGATCACCTCGTGGTACCAGATCCAGGCCTCGGGATTGATCCCTTCGCCGACGGTGCCGAGGAGGCGGAGGCTGGAGAGATCGCGGCCTTCGATGTGCTCCATCCCCCACTTCATGAACGAGCGGATCGCCGTCGGGGCGGTGTAGAAGATCGTCGGCTTCTCAGCCTCGATGATCTCCCAGAAGCGTCCCTCGTGCGGAGCGTTCGGGGCCCCTTCATAGATGAGGAGGCTGGCGCCGGCGGCGAGGGGGCCGTAGGTAACGTAGCTGTGGCCGGTGATCCAGCCGCAGTCGGCCGTGCACCAAAAGAGATCGTCGTCGCGGAGATCGAAGACCCACTCCGAGGTCGTCTGCGCCCAGAGGACGTAGCCGGCGGTGGTGTGCTTGATCCCCTTCGGCTTCCCCGTCGAACCGCTCGTGTAAAGGATGAACAGCGGCGCTTCGGAATCCATCGGCTCTGGCGCCGTGTCGGTGGGCATCCCATCGATGAGGTCGTGCCACCAGATGTCACGGCCGGCGACCATCTCCACCGGCTGCCCGGTGCGCTTCAAGACAACCACATGCCGCACCGTCGGGCTCTTCTCGACGGCGATGTCGACGTTCTTCTTGAGGGGGAGACTCGCGCCGCGCCGCCAGCCGCCGTCGGCCGTGATCACGGCCACGGCGCCGGCGTCCTGGTTGCGATCGGCGATCGCTTCGCTCGAGAAGCCGCCGAAGATCACCGAATGAACGGCGCCGATGCGGGCGCAGGCGAGCATCGCGATGACGAGTTCCGGCGTCATCGGCATGTAGATCGACACCACCTCGCCAGGCTTGATGCCGAGCTTCCGCAGCCCTGCCGCCACCCGGCAGACTTCTGCATGGAGTTGGCGGTAGGTGTATTCGCGGCGTTCGCCGGTCGGCTCACCGACCCACACGAGCGCCGTCTTCTCCCCCTTGCCAGCGGCGATGTGCCGGTCGAGGCAGGCGGCGGAGGCGTTGAGACGCCCCCCCACAAACCACTTCGCCGCGGGGGGATGCCAGTCGAGGACCTTCGTGTACGGCGTCGTCCAGGGGAGGGCCGCCGCGCGTTCCCCCCAGAAGCCTTCCGGGTCGTTCTTCGCCGCGTCGTAGAGCCGGCGGTAGTCTTCGAGCGATCCGATCCGCGCCCGGGAGGAAAACTCCGCCGGCGGCGGAAACATCCGCTCTTCGGTCATGACGCTGGCGACGGTCCCGGCCGGCCTCTGTACTTCGCTCATCAATACTCCCCCGATGGCGCGGAAATCGTGCGCGGAAACTCGAGTCAGAAAAACCCAGAAAGCTCGTGATCATACCTCATCGAAGGCCGCTCCGTGCGGCCCCCGATCCCCGCCGACGACAGGCCTGACGACTGACGATCAGCCGGCAAACGCCCTGCTCGCAGGGAGATCGTCGCCGAAGGAGATCCCCAGGGCCCGGGCCGCGAGGACCGCGGAGCTCCCCACGTCGACCTGCGACAACCGGCTTACCGCCTCGGCGATCGGCACGCTGGCGATGTCGGGGGGACGGTAGCAGACCATCTCCCCGAAACGCCCCTCATGGACGAGCCGCACGGCATGGGCGCCGAACTGCGTCGCCAGGACGCGGTCGAACGTCGTCGGCGGCCCGCCGCGCTGCAGATGCCCGAGGACGACGGCGCGGACCTCACGACCGAGCCGCCTGGCGATCTCGCCGGCAACCACTTCCCCCACGCCGCCAAGACGCACCTGCCGGCGCTGCCCGCCGTCGCCAGCGTGGACTGAGACGCCCCCCGGCAGCCTCGCCCCCTCCGCGACGACCACGAGCGTGTATCGCTTCCCCTCCGCCTCGCGCGCCTGGACGGCGCGGCAAACATGCTCGAAGTCCCAGTCGATCTCAGGGAGGAGGATGATGTCGCCCCCGCCGGCGATGCCGGCATGGAGGGCAATCCATCCGGCATGCCGCCCCATCACCTCGAGGACCATCACCCGCTCATGGCTGGCAGCGGTGGTGTGGAGCCGATCGAGGGCGTCGGTGGCGGTCGCCACGGCCGAATCGAAGCCGAAGGTGAAGGCCGTGGCGCCGAGATCGTTGTCGATCGTCTTCGGGACGCCGACGACGGGCATGCCCGCCTCGTGGAATTGCTGGGCGATCGACAGCGAGCCGTCACCGCCGATGCACACCAGGCCGCAGATCCCCAGTTGCTCGAGGGTCGTCGCCGCCGCCTTGAGAAGCTGCGGGTCGATCGCTACCCGGTCGTTCTCCCCCACCAGCGCCGTGAATCGGCCGGTGTTCGAGGAACCGAGGATCGTCCCCCCCTGGGTGAGGATATTCGCCACGAGCGACGGATCGAGCGGCATCCAGGCGACCGGGTCGACGAGCCCCTCGTAACCACGGAGGAAGCCGAGGCTCTCATAGCCGAGGCGATAAGCGCTCTTCACCACCGCGCGGATGACGGCGTTGAGGCCAGGGCAATCCCCGCCTCCGGTGAGGATGCCGATGCGCGGCCTGCGGACGGGCATGGTGGGATGCTCCGGAGAAAACTGAAACAGAAAAGAGGCGGGAAAAGAGGAGCCTGAGTGTAGCGGCGGGGCGATTCAAGGTCGCCAGGCGCGGATCGCCATCCGCAGCAGGGCCAGGGCCGCGTCGCGGCGCTGGCGGAGGCCCGCCTTGCTCTCGCCGACGGTGCGATCGGTAAACGTGATCGGCACCTCGACGATCCTCCCCCCGGCGCGGTGCACCTGGATGAGCATGTCCTCGAGCACGGCATACCCCTCGTCAAAGGGGCCTGAGAGGCGATCAAAAAACCCGAGTTGCACGGCGCGGAAGCCGGTTGAGGAATCGCGCACCGGCAGGCGGAGCAACCAGTGGGCATACCAATTCACAACCGCGCTGGTGACACGCCGCGACAGCGGCCAGCCGACGATCCGCCCTCCGGCCACCCGCCGCGATCCCAGCGCCACGGCCGCAGGTCGGCCGCCGACAGGCTCGAGCGCCGCCAACAGCCTGGGGATGTCGTCGGGGTCGTGGCTGAAGTCGGCGTCCATGTTGAGGGCGACCGCGAACCCGTGGGCGCTCGCCGCGCGAAAGCCTTCGATGATCGCCGAGCCGAGGCCGCGGCGACCGCGGCGCACGAGCACGTGGAGGCGCGGCCGCGTCCGCGCGAGGTCGAGGACGAGCGTTCCCGTGCCGTCGGGGGAGTCGTCATCAACGACGAGCATCTGCAGCCCGGCATCGACCCCGAGGACACGATCGACAAGCGCTCCGATCGACCCGCGTTCGTTGTAGGTCGCCGTCACGACGAGCACGCGCCCCGGTGGCCAAGTCAGCACGGAGGCCAGATCCCCACCCGGCTGCGGCGGCGCGTCTGCCCCTCCGATCCCTCCGGGCAGCACGCGGCTCATTCCGCCGACCCACCCCGACGCATCCGGGCAAATAGGCGCCGATAATCGCCGAGGCGCACGGGGATCACCCGCCGGTCTGCCTCGACTGGCGGCATCCACAGATCCTCCTCGATGACCACCATGTCGGCGTCGTCCACGACGTCGTCCGCGACGCTGGCCACGACCGGGACCACAACCGGCGGCGCTGGCGCGACCGGGCCAGACCGGGCCCGCGTATCGGCTACGACCGGCGGGTGGTCTGCCGAGGGAAGCTGACGGGAGAGCGATGCCCCCTCGCGGCTGGCAACATGACGGCGATCGCTGAAGTCGGCCGGCCCACGCACGACATACCGTTCCACGACCCGCTCGGCGTCGGCGAAGTATTCCGCGAACGGATCCTCGATCCCGTCGAACACCAATTCAACCTCGGGGCCGGACCACGGATTGCCGCCAGCCGGCATCGTCGCCGGCTCACGGCCGGAAGCGTTCCCCCAGG
>CAMCCR010000239.1 GCA_945873085.1 Candidatus Kuenenia stuttgartensis
GCCGCGTCACCAAAGCCGCCAGCAGGGGCCCCGAGGATCGGGCTGTTGTCGACCGGTGTCGGGGGCGTCATCTTCTGCGCGGCAAACCAGGTGTACCATTCCTGCGCCCGCTCCCCTTCGAGCGACCGCGACCGCTGCCGGGCCATGCCGGCGAGTGCCCCACCGGGATAATCGCTGGCAACGGCCTCGTAGCCCTGCCGCGCGTCGTCGACTTTCCCCAGGCTCTCGTTCGCCTTGGCGAGCCCGAACATCGCCCGTTCGGCAAGAAGCCCCTTCTGGCGACCGACAAGGAGCGCGGCATAGCCGTCAGCGGCAGCCTGGAGCTTGGGCATCGCCCGGTCGCGATCGACAAACAACAACTCCGCCCCTTCGTCGAGGGCCATCTCGGCCTGGATCAGATCGGCCCATTCGCCGGCAGGTGTGCCGGGATGCTGGGTGGCAACATCGGCCAGCGCCGCCGGATCGACAGGCGAAATGGCAAACATGTAGTCGTCCCAGCTCTTGGCAACGAGTGCCGCTCGCTGCTGCTGGAGCCACAGCCAGCTGATCGCCGCCAAAAGCAGGCAGCCGATTCCCATGAGAATCGCCCGCAGATGGGGACGGAGGGCATCGACCGCCGCGGCGATTCCATCGGCCAGCGCATTCCCCCCGACCTCCTCGGCCCCCTCTTCGGCGGCGTCGGTGGTGGCAGGGAGACGGACGGGACGCCCTTCACGCGTGGCAAGATTGTCGTCATCCTCGCCGCGCGCGGTCTGCCGCTCGCTGAAGCGGCGCTCGTGGTTGCGACTGTCGCCGGGCCTCGCCGAACGTTTCTTCATGGCTCTTCCAGTTCTTCACCTGCGGAAAAAACCAAATAGAAACCGCCCCGTCCGGGGCGTCAAGCCGATCTCGACCGATGGCCCCGCGAGCATGTGGTACGATCCGGCCCCGCTGACTGCCGGGCGATCCCCGACACCCCTCCGCACGGACGCTTTTCCACGTGAACGGACTCCCTCCGGACGTTCCCGGCTCCGCCTCCGCCGACTCCGACGTCGAGGCCCTTGCCCCCCCCTCCGCCGCGGCCCTCCCGGCGCCGGAGGCGATCTCGGACGACCTGCAGGTCGACCTTCCAGACGAAGACGACGACCAAGACGTCGACCAAGGCGAGGTCGAGGCCCTGGCTGACGGGCCGGCGATATTCGGCGCCTTTCCCGGGCCAGGCGCCGCTGCGCCCGGCCCCGCGGCCCGAGCGACGCACGCGCCGTCGCGCACCGGCACCGGGCTCAATCCGGCGCAGACGCAGGCCGTGCAGGCGCCGATCGGGCCGCTGCTGGTGCTCGCCGGGGCCGGCACGGGGAAGACGCGCGTCGTCATCGCCCGAATGGCGCACCTGGTGTGGCGCGGATCGCGGCCGTCGCGGATCCTCGCCGTGACGTTCACCAACAAAGCCGCCCGCGAGATGATGGCCCGCGCCAAGGCGTATCTCAAGCCGAAGAAGGTGCCGCGCGGCCCGGGCGGGAAGCCCCAGGAGGATCTCCCCGAGATCTCCACGATCCACTCCCTCTGTGTCCGCATCCTCCGCCGTCACGCCCCACGCCTCGGCTACCCGGAGCGGTTTGCGATCATCGACCGTGGCGAGCAGGAGGCGACTGCGCGGAAGGTGCTCAAGGAGCTGAAAGTTCCAGATACGACGCTCTCTCCAGGCGATCTCGTCGACCGGGTGAGTCGCTGGAAGAGCGCTGCGGTCCGCCCCGACGGTGCCATCGAAACCCTCTCGGCCGACGCCCCAGAGCACTGGACCCTCGCCGCCGCCGGCTACCGCCGCTATCAGCACGATCTTCGGGTCGCCGGAGCGGTCGACTTCGACGATCTCCTCATGCTCGTCGAGGAACTGTTCGACAAGCACGAGGATGTCCGCCTCGCCGAGGCGGGGCGCTTCGACCACGTCCTCGTCGACGAATACCAGGACACCAGCGGCATTCAGGAGCGGATCCTCTCGGCCCTCGCCCGCGATCACCGCAGCCTGTGTGTCGTGGGGGACGACGACCAATCGATCTACGCCTGGCGCGGCGCGCAGATCTCGCACATTCTCGAGTTCCCCGCGCGCTGGCCGAAGACGGTGACGGTGCGGCTGGAGGAGAATTACCGCTCCACGCCGGAGATCATCCACGCGGCCAACACGCTCATCGCTTGCAACAGCCGTCGCCACGGCAAAACACTCGTCTCGAAGGCCCCCTCCGGACCGGCGCCCGCGATCGTCCAGGCGCAGGACGAGCTCGACGAGGCCCGACGGATCGTTGGCGACGTCGAGGCCCGGTTTGCGGAGGGCTCGGTCGATCCGCCGGAAGCGGTGATCCTTCTCCGCACCGGCGAGCAGACGCGCGTCTTCGAGCAAGAGCTGCGCCGCCGCAACATTCCCTACGAGCTGGTGGGGAGCCGATCGTTCTTCGATCGGCGCGAGGTCAAGGACGTGATGTCGTTTCTGCGGATGATGGTCGACCCCGACGACGACATGGCCCTGTCGCGGATCGCGAACGTCCCCCCGCGCGGCCTCTCCTCTTCGGCGGTTCTCCAGGCGCGGACGGCAGCCCAGTCGGCGGGGCGGAGCCTGTGGCGCGAGCTGCTCGGCCGCCGCACGGATGGGACCTTGAGCAACGCCGCGGCCGGGGGGCTGACGGCGCTCGAGAAGCTGATCACGCTCGGCGGCGGTGAGGCCCCCCTTCAACCGGCCGTCGCGATCCGGGCCCTCCTCGATCAAGCGGGCTACCGGGCGTTTCTCGAGCGCGAATACGAGGACGCGGCGGAGCTCGAGGCGCGCTGGCAGTGTGTCGAGCAGGTCGTCAACGGTCTGGCCGAGCACCAAGCTGAGCATCGCCAGGAGAAGGATGTCGGCAAGCTCGTCCGTGGCTATCTCGACGACCTCGTCCTCGACGTCAAGGAAGCGGAGCGTCCCAAGGACGACAAGCCGACGAAGCGTCTTCTCCGTCTCATGACGCTCCACGCCGCGAAGGGGCTCGAGTTCGACAACGTCTGGATGGTGGGGCTCGAGGAGGGGATCCTCCCGCACCATCGGTCGCTGGCCGACGGCCTGAATGCGATCGCCGAGGAGCGACGGCTGGCCTACGTGGGAGTGACGCGGGCCCGCAAGCGGCTCGTCCTCTCGATGTGCCTGACGCGGATGAAGTGGGGCAAGAGCCGCCCCTGTCGCCCGAGCCGGTTCCTCTACGAGCTCACCGGCCAGGCCGACAAGTTCACCGAGGAGCCCCCGCAACCGAAAAACGCCCCGCCCCGCCCCGGCGCCAAGCGCTCCCAGAGCCGCGGCCGCGGCGCCCGCTGACGGCCGAGCGATCCTTGTCAGTGAGGCGATCCGCGCCGGAGAGCGACCGGCCGTAGAAAGACCCATTCGACTCATGACCGACGCCCAAACAACCTGCACGACGTGCGGCACTCTGATCCGGCAGTTCACGGCAGATCGGTACCAGGGGCTCTGCGTCCTCTGTGATCGCGACGCCGCTGCCATCCCTCCCGACGATTTCAAGCTCCCGAGTGAGCTGTTGGACCGGATCAAGGCCCTCGGTCAAGATCCGGACCTTTTTCTCGAGATGACGTGGTGTGACGGCGTGCCGTACACCCTCGGTTTCCTTAACAAAATCGAGGAGAGCCAGAAGCTCCACGATCACTGGGCTCCGAGACTCCGGGCGTTTGCGAAGCAGTGTCGCCTCGACGCCCCGCCTCCGTCCCCGGCGGTACTTGCCCCGAGGGATCTCGCCAAGTTGCCGATCTACGAGGCATCCATCCGGCGCTCCGAGAGGATTACTCCCTCCCGAAGATCCGAAGCATTGTTCTGCTCCATCCCCTTGATCGCGATTCCCGTGGCGCTGCGTTGCTGGCCGGGCGAAGACGAACGCACGGTGGTGCTGACGCCCGACGAATGGAACAAGTGGCAGAAGATCTACAAACATCCGGACGACGCCTTCTGGTGGTTTTCCGACGTTTGGTGGAGGATCGATGATCCACCGAATCCCGGTGCCCCAGGGATGGATGGAAAGAAACTCACTCTCCCCGAGGGAGAGACGCCGTGGCTCGTCACAGCGGGCCTCATGATGGGCCCCATGTCCGGGGGAAGCACCTCCGAACTCTGGTCTTGGAATGGTACCTCCGCGCGCTTCGTGGAAGAGGTGAGTCGGATTTACGCATGACCGAACCCGTCCATGCCGGTCGATGCGTGGTTCCAAGTGTCCGAGACTGATTCCTTCCGAGGGCTGCAGGTTCGACGAGCGAGGCTCCCTCCCGCCTGATACCTCACCCGCGGAGGACCGCGGGGAGCATCGCCAGGAGCGTGCCGGCGCCGCTCTTTCCCTCGGCACAGCGGCCGTAGAGATCGACCACGCCCCGCGCGAGCCTCGCGCCTGAGCGATGCCATGGGAACCATGGTGGCCGGATGGCCGCGGAGGGCGGCGCGCGGATCACCGGGTTGTGGTAAATGCGGGGTGGCCCGACCGCAGGAGGCGGTCGCGAGTGCGTAGCACTCGAGAACACCGGGGGTTTTCCAGGTAGACTGGCTCCACCGACTGCCCCGCAGCCGGTTGGGTCATGGATGACTTTTTCCTGGGGCTGCTCAGGGAATCGCGACGCCTGGAGAGGGGGCCGTCGATCGAGAAATACGATGGCGGTGCCGCTGGCGACTGACTGAACCCAAGCCGAAGGTTTATCCATGGTCCGTTTCTTTTGCGATGCCGGCCGCCGATCCCGCGAGGCCGCCCGGCGGCGGCAGAAGGGGAACCGCCAGCGTGACCTGAAGCTCGAGTCGCTCGAGCCGCGTTTGGCTCTGGCCGTCATGACGGGCCTGCCCGACACCATCGCGCCGGTGGTCCGATCGGTCGTCCTGCCGGCGGCCGGCACCTACGGCACCGACCGGGCCCTCACCTTCAAGGTCAACTTCAGCGAGCCGGTGAAGCTGGCCGGCGACCAGAGCACCATCACGCTCCCGGTCGCGGTCGGCTCTGCGATGCGCGAGGCGCAGTACGTCTCGGGGAGCGGCACGAAGTCGCTCACCTTCCGATTGACCGTCAAGG
>CAMCCR010000240.1 GCA_945873085.1 Candidatus Kuenenia stuttgartensis
GTCGCGCGAGTTGCTCGGCCGCTATCGCTCGGGGGCCCCGATCCCTCCGGGATGTCCGCTGGCGAAGGCGATCGCCGCGCTCACCGGGTGACACCGCTTCGATGCACCCGGCACGCCTCCCCCCCGACGATCTCCTCCGCGACTGCGACGAGACGCGCACGAAGCGGAGCGGCCCCGGCGGCCAGCACCGCAACAAGGTGGAGACGGCGGTGATCCTCCGCCACCAGGTGAGCGGCGTCTCGGCCGAGGCCTCGGAGCGGCGCAGCCAGGCCGACAACCGGGCTGTGGCCCTCTTCCGGTTGCGTCTCAGGCTGGCGCTCGTCCACCGCGAGCCCCCCGAGCCCCATCCGTCGCCGCTGTGGCAGTCGCGCATCCGTGACGGCCGAATCCTTGTCAGCGTCGACCACGATGACTACCCGGCGATCGTCGCCGAGGCCCTCGATCGAATCGTGGCCGCGGAGCTCGACATGCCGACGGCCGCTGCCGCGCTCGGCGTCTCCCCGTCGCAGCTGGTCCGGCTTCTGGAAAAAGAACCGGCGGCCCTCGTAGCGCTCAATCGCCTCCGAGGGGCCGCCGGCCTGAAGCCGCTGCGGTGAATCGCCTACCGGGCGTCGGTCAGGGCCCGGGTGGGGCCGAGAGGCCCGGCCCCGGAGGAGCGTGCTCCGGCTGCCAGTGGCCATGCATCGCTGCCTGCCCCAACGGGAGATCGGTAAGTTGCACCTCGAGGCCATCGGCGAGGCGCCTGGCAAAGAGATTCCGCACCCGCCCACCGCCGGGAGCGTCGCGGTGCGAGCCATAGAGGAGCCAGGCACCATCGGGGGAGGGCCGCGGATGGTAGTGGAGCGTGCTGGGGGACGACGTCGTCAACCGCGCGGGCGTCTCCCCTGCCCCGATTCCCACGCCGAACAGCTCGACGGTGTCCCGGACGCCATCCCGGCCCGCAACGCGTGCCGTGAAGTACACCTTCAGGCCATCATGCGACCAGACCGGCACATCGCTCGAGCCGCCATGAAAATCGGGGACGTCGAGAAACTCCATTACGCCACGATAGCCGTTGCGGTCGCCGATCTTCCTCAAGCCCGTGCCGTCGGCCCGGACGATATGCGGATGGCAGTCGTAGTGCTCCCCCGACACGAACAGGAGCCATTGGCCGTCAGGGGACCAGGTCGGCGCGAAATTGAATGGATGCCCGGTGTCGATCTTCGCCCGGTTGGCACCGTCGGCATCGGCGAGCCACACCTGGTAGTTCTCGTGATAGGCGATCCGCTTGCCATCCGGGGATCCGGAGAAGCCGTAGGAAAAGCCGGTCGAATCGCGGGCCAGGTCGGTCTTGTGGCGGCCGTCACGATCCATCGCGAACGGCTTCGAGATCCCGTCGATGAGCGCCGTGAACCCGAGCCGGTTCGGGTCGCCCGGCCAGGGAAAGACGCCGGTGTTGAAGAAGCTCACCCGTTCGACAGCGGTGACATTGTCGGCCCGGCCGGTAGCGAGATCGAGCAGGTGGGTGTCATAGAGCCAGTCCCCCGCACGGAAGCGGAACGTCTTGTGCTCCTCCTCGAAGCGGGCGTTGGCTTCGCTCTCCCACGCCCGACCGATGATCGCGGTCTTCCCGTCGGGGAACCAGCCGACGAACTGCGTCCAGCTGCCCGGTTTGTCGATGAGATCGACCGCGAGCATGACCGGCCGGCTTCCCGGCACGAGGAGCATCGCCCGGCCGGTGGCGACGTTGGCCAGCCGCCCTCCCGGCAGTGCCGTGGCATGCTGCGTGTAGCCGACGGCCCGGGAAGGGATCGCCACCGGGCTCTCCGGCTGGGCAGCACGAGCGGGAAGCGCCGCGGCGAAAAGGGCGTAGAGAATCCCGGCGAATCTTCGCATGGATGTCCTTCTCCCCGGGGGTCGAGCGTCGGCGTGAGTCTAGCAGCCCCACCCGGCCCCCACCTGCTAAGCTCTTCTCCCCCGAAGGAATGGTTTCGGCAGTTGCTCCGCGGCCTGTCAGACCGGCCTGAGAGCCCCCTGACCCAAGCACGCTTTTGAGGCACCCGTGGCACGTCGCAAGACCGGATCGGACACGCAGCAGGCACTCTTTGCGGACGATCCGGCGCCGGCCGCGGCGCCAACCCCGGCCGCTGACGCGGCAGCGGATCCGACAGCAGTTCCGGCCGCCACCTGCCATCGTCATTGGCTCGACCCTCGCTGCGGGATCCTCGCCTCGGCGGCCGACTGGCTGTTGGCCGAGGCCCGCAGCCCCTCCGGCAACGGCCGCGGCCGAGACGATGCCGCGAGCGCTGACGGAATCGTCGATCTCTCCGCGTTCACCGTCGTCGTCCCGGGTCGGGGGGCAGGCCACCGGCTGATTGAGATCCTCCTCGACAAGACCGCCCTCCCTGGGAAGTCCGGCGGCGATCGCGCTGCCCGTGGCGGGCGCCTCGTTCCTCCGCAGACCGTCACCCTTGGCACGCTCCCGGAGGAGCTCTACGAGCCGGCCAAGCCGCTCGCCGACACGGCGACCGAGACCCTCTGCTGGGTCGTGGCGCTCGCGGCCGCCAGTCAGCGCGACAGGCAACTCATTGCCCCGCTCCCCGAGGAGCTAGCGGAGGGCGATCCGGATCCACGGGATCGGCCCGATCCCACGTCCCCCGCCTCCGACGCCACCTTCGCGACGGGGAGCCTCGACGCGGCGCGGATGATGGTCTCGATGCATCGGGAATTGGCCGCCAATGGGCTGTCGTTTGCCGATCTTTCCCGGGCGGCCGACGAGGCCCTGCCGGGCTTCGGTGATCACGCCCGCTGGCAGGCACTGGCCCGGCTCGAGACGGTCTATCTTGCCGAGATCGACGCCCTTGGATTCTGGGATCGGCAAACCGCCCGGCGCGTCGCCGTGGAGCGGGGCGAAGTCGCCTTCGGCGGGCGGATCGTGCTCCTCGCCACGGTCGATGTCGATCCCCTCCAGCGGAGATTGTTGGCCGGTGTCCGCGGCCGGATCGACGCCCTGATCCCTCTTCCCTCCGACATCGGGCCCGAGGCCGAGGCGTGCTTCGACGACTTCGGGTGCCTCGTCCCGGCCGCGTGGCAGGATCGTCCGCTTCCCCTTCCCCTCGATCGGATCGCGGTCGTCGACGACGGTGACAGCCAGGCCGTCGCCATCGTCGACTGGATCCGCGGCCTGGCCGGCACCCGGTCGGCCGACGAGATCACCGTCGCCGTTCCCGACCCGGCCGTCGTTCCGGCGATCGAGCAGCGCCTCGCCACAGCCGGCCTGGCGGGCAGGTATGCCGCCGGACGGACCGTCGAGCGCTCGAGCCCTTGGCAGTTTGTCCGGGCGATCTTCGCATGGATGCGGCGGCGCGAGTTCGCCCCTCTGGCCGATCTGCTCCGCTGCCCTGATTGCATCGCGCTTGTGCAGCGGCGCACGGGGGAAGCGATCCCCACCGCGATCGCCGATGGCATCGCGCAGCGTCACCTGCCGTGGGAGGTCGACCGCGATCATCTCGCCGCCGCGGCATCCCACCCCAGGGAACGGGCAGAGAACGAGGCCTTCGTGGCGATCCTCGATTCCCTCGACGCTTGGCTTGCGCCGCTCGCGGCCGCGGCTGCCGCCATCGATGCCGCCCAGCGTTCCACGCGCTGGCAGCCCGCGCAGTCGCGTGCCCCGCGCCCGCGGCGAGCCGCGTCGAAAGGGGCCAGTTCGGCTCCCGCCCCTCCGCTCGCCGCGGTGTGGGTCCGGGCGCTGCGGGAGGCCTGCACGGCGACCGTGGAGGGGATCGACATTGACCGTGACGATGCCTCGACACGCGTCTTCTCCCGTTCGCTTGCCGCCCTCGGCGAGACGCTTGCCGATCTGGAGACGCTTCCCGACCGGCTCGTCGCCGCTGCCGGATCAGCCGGAATGGAGCGACTCCTTCTCTCCTCCTGGGGACGCACTCAGCTCCCGCCTCCCCAGGATCCGACGGCGATCGAGCTCGTCGGCTGGCTCGAGGTGGCCCTCGACGACAGCCCGGCCATGGCGATCACCAGCTGCGTCGAGGGGTGCCTGCCGGGGAGCGCCGGGCGGGATCCCCTCCTCCCCGAACCGCTCCGTCAGGCCCTCGGCCTCGACAATGCCACGCGGACAGCCGCCCGAGACGCCTGGATGCTCGCCGTCGCCGCCGCCCGTGACGATCTCCTCGTCGTCGTCCCCCGCCGCGCTGCCGACGGTTCGCCGGCAGTCCCCAGCAGGCTCCTTTTCCGCCGCTCCCCCGACGAGGTCGTCGCCGCGGCGAAGCGTCTGTTTGCCCCCCCACGGGCTGCGGCCACGGCCGGCCCTCCGACGGTTGTCCCCTCCCGGCTGGTCGTCCCCGCACCGAGCTTGGTGGTGATGCCATCCCCGGCTGAGTTCCCGCCAATGCGGGTCACCGAGTTCCGCGACTACCTCGCTTGTCCCTACCGCTACTGGCTCAAGCACCGCCTCGAGCTCTCGACCTCCGGTGACGAGGCGCTCGAATTGGGGCCCGGCGACTTCGGAACGCTGATCCACGAGTGCCTCGACCGCTTCGGCAAGAACGAAGCGATTGCCGCGAGCGCCGATCCCCGAGAGATCAGCGACTGGCTCTCGGCCGCGCTCGATCGCTTCATCGACGAGCGCTACGGCCCCGGGGCGGCGCCTGCGGTGTTCGTGCAGGCGGAGCTGGCGCGGCGACGGCTCCGCGAGTTTGCCCGCGTCCAAGCCGACCGCACCGGCGAGGGCTGGGTGATCCATGCCACCGAGCAGATCGTCCGCTCGTCGGCCTTCGTCGTCGATGGGGTGCCGGTGCGGCTATCGGGAAAGATCGACCGCATCGACCACCACCCCGACGAGGGCCGCTGGGAAGTGCTCGATTACAAAACGTCGGCCCGGGGAAAAACCCCTGAGCGCACCCATCGCGATGCCCGCGGTTGGATCGATCTCCAGTTGCCGCTCTACCGGCATCTCCTCGTCGAGGTCGAGGGGATGCCCGAGCTCGATCTGGCCAATCCGCTCCGGGTGGGCGTCGGCTACTTCAATGTC
>CAMCCR010000241.1 GCA_945873085.1 Candidatus Kuenenia stuttgartensis
CCAGTCGGCCACGGCGGGATCAAGGCCGAGGCCAGGCGCCGTGATGTCGCCCGAGATCACGACCGGGGCCTCGACGGTCACCCGAGCCACGTCACGCCAATCATCGAGAATCTCGTCGCTCCGCTCCTCGGCCGTGGCCGTCTTCGATCCGCGGACCAGGATTGCCACGCGGCGGCCGGTGGCCGATAGGTCGCGAACGAGCGACCGACCGAGGAGCCCGGTGGCGCCGGTGAGGAGAAGGTACTTGTCAGGGTCGTTCATGGCGGCGGTCCTGGCAGACTGAATCACAAAGAAGGATCAGACATGGATCGCGGCGCCGCCATCGACGACGAGCGTCTGGCCCTGGACGAGATCCGAAAGCGTGCTGGAAAGAAAAAGGACCGCGTCGGCGACGTCACTCGCCTCGAGTTGGCGCTCACCGACCATCGTCTTGCTCGTCCGCCCGGCAAACATCATGTCGGCCCCGGGGAGACGACGGGTGGAATCGGTGTCGACAAGGCCAGCCTCGACGACATTCACGTTCACACCCCGGTCGCCGAGTTCGAGGGCCCAATGACGGGCCAACGCCGTCAGCGCGGCCTTCGATCCACCGATGAGGCCATACATCGGCAGCGCCATGTGCGTGCCATGGCTCGAGAGCACGACCACCTTCCCCCGGCCACTCCCCGCCTCGAGCAGCGGCGCCGAGGCTTTCAGGAGATGGACGAGCGAGAGGACATTCGTATGCATGGCGGCGTCGAAGTGGCGCTGCGAGGTGGCAGCCAAGGGACGAAATCCCCCGGTGGCCGCGTTGTGGACGACGATGTCGAGAGCACCGAACTGATCGCGGACGAAGCCCACCATGTCCTCGACATCCTCTTCCTCGCCGACGTCGGCGCGGATGCAGGCCACGCGTCGGCCCATCGCGGCGATCTCGGCCGCCACGGCATCGGCCTCGCGGCCGCTGGTGACATAGTTGACGACGACGTCGGCCCCCGCCTCGGCGAGCCGGAGGGCACAGGCACGGCCGATGCCCCGACTGCTCCCGGTGACGAGCGCCACCTTTCCACTCAGATCGATCATGAATGCTGCTCCAGGGAAGACGAAACGGTTGGATGGGGATGGACAGCGGGACGGGCGGCATCGACGCACCCGGACACGGCGTGCGTGCAGGCCACCGCCACGAGATGGCATCCCACTTCGAGAAACCTCCCCATGCCGCTGACCGTGCGCCAGTCGTCGCGGAGCGTCCATGCGAAGGTCCCGTCGTCGCTCGGTTCGACCGCCACCCCGAGCGGACGAAAGACCGCGTCGAGTCCGGCTGCCTTGTAGGCCGCTTCCTTCGCCGCCCAGATCATGGCGGGGGAGGCCGCGGCGCGTTCGGCATCGTTGAGCCAGGAATCGAGCCCCGCCCGCGCGGCGGAGGTGTCGACGACGTCGATCCCGATCCCCGCCCCGGCACAGACCGCGGCACACACGAGCCTGCGTTCATGCGCGACAGACACCGCGAGCGATAGAAGGCCGTCGTCGCTGGCGACGATCGGCCGACCCGACGGCAACAGCGACGCGACGCGAACTCCCGCGGCGGGCAAGCCCGTGACCTCGGCAACAACCCGCTCGGCCAGTCGCCTTGCTGCACCCGACAGCGATTCGCCCGGGGCCGGCGTGGCGATCCCGATCTCGACACTCCATGCCCCGACGATCAGACCTCGCTCGATGCGGTCGGCAACGGCTCCCCGTCCTGCCATCATGAGGGCTTGCTCCGCTCCGGCGACACGATCGCGAGGTGAAGCCCATCCAAGGCCACCAACGCCCGCCCATCGTCGCCGTAGATGACGAAGTCGTAGATGCTCTCCCGCAGGTCCTGCGACCGGAACCAGAGCCGGACGGTGCATTTTTCCTTGGTCGCTGCCTGCCCGGTGATGCGCAGTCGGTCAAACCGCAGTGGCACCTCCACCCGCTTCCGGAAAAGAATGAATGAATAGACCGCACAGGCGACGATCGCGCCGTCGAGCATCGCCACCGGCACCGTCCAGCCACCGGCCCCACGGGGCTTGGCAATCGCGTCGGGATCGGGAGCCGTCAGCCGCCCCCACCCACCGCTCCGATCGAGAAACAGTCCCGACAGCGTGCGGAATCCGGGACCGTGCCAGAGCGGCGCGTTGTCCTGGTAGATCATCGGATTGAATGGCAGCGGCATCTCGTCGAGCGGCTCGGCGATCGGTTCCGCAGCGCCCACCAACACGGTCGCGGAGACATGAACCCGCGGCACATCCGCTTCACGGCCATGGCTCCCGCGGACAAGCGTCCATCCACGGGCCGACACCTGACCGGCGGCGGCATCCTCGATGTCGATTCGCACCTCACGGGGCTGATCGGTGGGGAAGCCGATCGGCCGCTCGACGATGAAGTCGCGGAT
Organism: Candidatus Kuenenia stuttgartensis; assembly: GCA_945873085.1. GTDB lineage: Bacteria > Planctomycetota > Planctomycetia > Pirellulales > UBA1268 > QWOP01. The sequence continues at coordinate 2,399 of CAMCCR010000241.1, forward strand.
CTCTTCGACGCGTTGGCAGACCCCGGCGGCGATCGTCGCTTGAGCAAGCAGCTCAAGCCCCATCACGGCAGGGAGCAGCGGTCGGCCGTGCTGCAGGTGCTCGAGGAGGAATCGATCGGTGGTGGGGTCGAGCACCATGGCGACGTTTGTGACGCGGCCGGCCTTCTCGACCGCAGCGACGAGGCTGCCGCAGCTGCCAGCCGGAGCTGCCGGGGCAGCAGCGTGCGCGTGGCTGACCGTCGTGGAGAGGGTGTCGAGGCAGAAGACCGGCTCGGTGACGAGCACCTCGGCCTCCGGCAGCCCGGCCTCGATCTCGGTCATGAACCGCCCCACCCCTTCGGCCAGGGGCATGAACTTCATCCCGAACTGCTCGAGGACGAACCGGCTCTCCGGCCGGCTCGCCATCCCGACCTCGTCCCAGGCGTGCCAATGGAAGACGGTAGCGCGAAGCGACCGGCGACCGCTGCGGAGGCGCCCAATGATCTTCGCGAGCATGTCGTTGGCCAACGAATAGTCGGCCTGGCCAAGGCCTCCGAGCCGACCGCTGGTCGACCCGAAGGCGACGACGCTTTCGAGATGGCGAGGATCGACGGCAGCGACAACATGCTCTAGGCCAATGCACTTCGGGCCGATCGTCGCCTCGAGCCCTTCGGCCGTCTTCTTTTCAAACTTGCAGGCCGACTCCCATCCGGCGCCATGAACGATCCCGCGGATCGGGCCGACCTCTCGCTCGATCCGCCCGACGAGTTGCCGGACGGCCGCCCCGTCGGCAAGGTCGCAGGCTTCGTAGCGGGCGATCACCCCGGCAGCACGGAACTTGGCCAATCCAGAGGCGATCTCGATCGACTTCTCGACGTCGCGCCATGCCCGGCGCGGATCCCCGCCCCGCGCCTTGGCATCGAGCATCACTTGGCTCTTGAGGGCCTTGAGGCCGGCCTCGTCGAGGGTAAGCCACGTCTCTTGAATCGGCAGTGGCCGCGTCGAGCCGACAAGGACAAGATTGAGCCCGTGCTTCGCCCCGAGGGCGCGGGCACACGCCGCGGTCACACCACGGGCACCACCCGTCACAAGCCACACGCTCCCCTTGGCTAGTCCGGCAAGCGGGGCCGCCGCCCGGGGCACGCCAGCCACCGCGACGACCGTTCTGCGGCTTGCCCCCTGCCAGCCCACCTCGACCGGCCCGGCACTCTCGACCTCAGCGATCACGCGCGCCGCGACATCGGCAACCGGTGCAGCCGGGGCGAAGTCGGCCACGCGGATCTGAACGTCGGAATACTCCCGGGCGAGGTTTTTGCAGAGACCGGCGTAGGCCCCGCCGACGACGCTGCCAATCTGCCCACCGACACCGAAATCGCCTCCCAGTCCGGTCACGGCGGTGAGCGTCGATCGGCTGGAATCCCCCGCACGGGTTCGGGCGGCAAGAAAACGCTGGCAGGCAAAGTAACCGGCGTTCACGGCCGACTCGCGCGCCGTGACCCAGTCTTCCCCGGCAGACCAGGGAGCGGCAAGGACGAGGTGACCCACCGGCCCCAGCGCCTCGGCCGCAGCGATCCCAGCGAGGACATCCGACGACGACGTCAGCGGCAGTGCGATCACCTCGCAAGCCCGAGCGGTGAGCCGCGAGACGATTTCCGCGGCCAGAGCCCGCCCCGCCGAATCGGTACCAACGAGCACAACCATCCGCTCCCCGGCGAGGTCCCGTGTCGGCACGGCAGGAGCGAGGTCAGCGAGGGCCAGCCCGAAGCGCCCCGTCACCTCAGGCACAGCGGGAGTCAGCGCGGAAGCGGTCTGTGCTGCCGCCGTGGTCTGCCAGGCCGCGGCGAGCATCGTCGCGGCTGGCGACGGCAGCCAACTCCCCCGCGGACCGCCAGCGAACGACACCGTGGCGCCCTCGACGGCGCCAGCCGCCAGCCAAGTGGCCGTCGCAGAGAGCCCATCGCGAACCCCGGCACCGGCCGTCGCCGCCAGCAAGCGATGGAGATCGACGTGCCCTGAGGCATCCCCAGCCACCTTCACCAAGGCCGCAAGCGCCGCGCAGTCGACGAGCCCCGTGCCTCCGTCCACCATCCGACCGTGGCCATCGATCAGGCCAATCGTGCCGTCGACCGCGACGATCACGCTTCCGCCGATCGGCGCGAGCGTGGCCGCCAGGCGCCCGGCGTCGGAAAGCGTCCGGCAACAGGCCAGGCGTTCGACAGCCGAGGTGAGTGGCAGGCCCCCAGCCACCCCGGCACCGCGGCCAGCCACCACCACGAGCCCGGCGTCGTTCCAGCCGACAAGCCCGCCGGGAAGCCCCTCGATGCCGACGAGATATCCCGACAGCCCCTCCGCGGAGAACGAATCACAGCACGGCGCCGCATGCCGGCCGAACCCGATGGCGATCCCGCGGGCACCGCGAGCGGCGTCCCCAAGGACGACATCGAGACCACCGAGGGCCGTCGCGGGGGAGGCCATCGCCGCGAGGAGCAGGGCCGCATCGACCCCGGCCGCCGCCGCCGTCGCTTCGATCGAAACAACCGTGTCGGCAGAGAGCTTCACGGCGGTACCGGCAGCAGGAGCGGCGGCCGCAAACTCGCGCGTCCACTGCCGGATGGCGGCAGCACGTCCCG
>CAMCCR010000242.1 GCA_945873085.1 Candidatus Kuenenia stuttgartensis
AGAAGCATCAGGCAGCGAAGGCCGCAGCGCAGTCGGCCGCTCAGGCCGCCACGACCGCCGCCATGGCCGCGACCGCCGCGGCCACGAAGCTGACCGATTCGCAGAAAACGGCCGCTGCCGCCACGGCGACCTTGCAGCAGGCCGAGGACGGACGGCGTGGGGCAGTCGACATGGAGGCTGCGGCCCGCCGTGATCTCGAGCGTGCCCAGACGGCTGCCCAACAAGCGCGGGAGATCGATCAGCGTGCCGCGGGGGCGGTCAATGAGACAAAGGGGCGGCTCGATGCGGCCACTGGCGCCGCGAAGGCGGCCGAGCGACCGATCCGCCGCGTGACCTTCTCCGCCGATTCGACGCGTCTGCTCACGGTCGGCGACTTCCCCGCCGCCCATCTGTGGAATGCCGCCACCGGCGCGGCGATCGCTTCGCATGCGAATGGACAGGGGGGGCTCGTGGCAGGGGCTTTTCTCACCGGCTCGCGCTTGGTGACGCTCGCGGCTGATGGCGCCCTCGTTGCCTGGGAGACCAACCCTCCTTGGAGGCTCGCTGCCACGATCGGCGGTGAGGCCAAGCCCGGGCTGATCGCCGACCGGGTGCTCTGCCTCGACTTCTCGACCGACGGCACGCACCTGCTCGTCGGCGGTGGCGTGCCGGCGCGCCGTGGCGAACTGGCGATCTTTCAGGTGGCCGACGGGACGCGGCTCTTCCATCTCCCGGAGGCGCACCGCGACGTCATCCATGCGGCCCGGTTTGCCCCCGATGGACGGCGGATCGCTTCGGCCGGCGCCGATCGGGCCGTGCAGTCGTTCGACGTCGCGTCGGCGAAGCTCATGGCCCGCTTCGAAGGGCATCATAGCGCCGTCCTCGGCGTGGCCTGGAAGGCAGACGGCCTCGAGATTGCCTCGGCTGGCGCCGATGGAGAGCTCTGGCTCTGGGACGCCGACACAGGCACCCGAAAGCGTGCCTTGGAGGGCTTTACGAAGCCGGTGACGGCGGTCGATTTCCGGGGAGCGACCGACGAGATCGTGTCAGCCAGTGCCGACGGCGTCGTGCGCCTCCACAAGGGCTCCGACGGCAGCCTCGTGCGGACGCTTCCGCCGGTGGCCTCCGCGCTCCTTGCCCTCGATGTCGCCTCCAATGGCGAAGTCATCGCGGCCGGCGCCGCCGACGGCGCGGTGCATGTCTGGGACGCGACGACCGGCGCGGTGATCGAGACAATTCCGGCTGCCCGTGGAAAAAGTCATCCCTGACCTTTTTCCATTTGAGACACACCCAAAAAAGCCGAGGTTTTTCGGGGGTGTCGGCCGCCGCATCCGGCGGCGGGGACTTTATCCACAGCCTGCTACCGCCAGAGAAGGCAGTCAGCCGGCTCGGCTTGGCATCCCTCAGGCCCCGGGTTGCCGGATTCCATCGGCCCCCAGACAGCTAGCGGTTCACGACGATCGTCCCGGCGATCATGTCATGGAGCGCTTGCCGCTGGCGGGTGAAGAGTTGGATCAAGTAGGCAGGAATGGCGCCTTCTTGGCAGTACGTCACCAAGGCGGCACCGCCATCTCCCTGGATCAGGCCGCCGGTCAGAATTGAGAGTAAGGGGATGATCTGTCTCGCGATATACCGCGTCCCGGCTCTGCCGATGGTCAGCCGATTTCCTTCGAGATCGGTGACCTTGATCGAAGCGATTCGCTTGCCAACGGTTCCCTGCCATGCCGAGGACTCGAGAAGGGCGTGATAGACCAGAGCAAGGACCAAGGAAATAACGAGGCCGATTCGGAAGGGGGGCACGATCGCCTCGATCGGCAGCATGTAAGGACGCACGGCATCCAGCATGATGACTTTGAAGACGCCCAGAAGTGTCACGTAGAGGAGCCCCGAATCAATCATCAAGGCGGCCGCCCGACGGATGAAGCTGGCGTAGCGCTGCTTCTGGGCCGATGGCGGTGAAGAGGCATCCGAGGCCTTATCAGCCTGCGGTGGTGCGAATGGGTTCCGAGCCGAATCTGGCTGTGCTGTCATGCGGGATACGACATCGAGGGAGGTTGTGGCAGAAAGGGTTGGCTATGAAATCTGCCGCGCGGCAGACGGGGACCAGCCGAGGAACGGGGGGCGCTGATACCTCCAGCGGTCGATGACTTCTGTGCGAACCGGCGATCACTCCACCGTCTCTGGATCCGGGAGCGCGGGCGCGATCCAGGTGCCGTCGGCGGGATCGAGCGTCGTGATCGCCTCGCCATTGGCGACAAACGTCACGCGCCCGCCGTCACGGCGCGGAATCCAGGCAAGGGCCGCCTGCTTGACGGTAAATGTCGAGGGAGTCTTGGCGGGGCGGTCATCGAGATGGACCTCGAGGGCGCCCTCCTTCTCCACCACCCGCTCGATCGCGAGCACGCTCTTGCCGTCGCCCCCCACGACACGGGCGATGACGAGGAGCTGCTCCTTCGTGAAGGCCTCGTCCGGCGGGGCGAACGGCTTCTTGCCGCCGATCACGGGGGCGGGATGGAAGAGGCTGGCGTAGTCGGCCGGCGTGCTGACGACGGCACAGAGAAGCTCCGTGCCGGCGTCCCAGTTGACGACGAAGTTCTGGTAGCGGGCCGGATCGTCGCGGCGGAGCGGGATCGCGAGACTCGCGGCGGGCTCGGCAGCGCCGACGACGATCATCGATCCGGCGGCCTGGAGGGAGAGTGCTAGGATTCCGCGGCGGGAGAAGGGTGAATGTCGTCGGGGGGAGGGCATCACGGTGGCTCCGGTGGAGGGACGCGGGGAGCGAAGCATCGTTAGTCTGCACCGGTGGTGCGGCGACGTCGAGGATCCGGCCGCAAGTCACGACGAGGTGGTGGCGATAATGGTACAACCCTTTCCCGAATCGTCTGCCGATCCGGGGGTGCGTCACCCGGACATGCCCCGATGGACACGAGGAGTCGTAGCGATGCGAAGTGGTGCTGTTGGTGGCGATGCAGGACGGGCGGGGGCACGGGGCCGGCTGGGCATGACGATCGTGACGCTCGTCGCGCTCGCCGCCGGAGTGCATGGGGTGGGGCCGTCGCGGGCTCAGGGGCAGGAACCGGCCAAACCGGCGGCCGAAAAAGCCGCTGACGCGAAGCCGGTCGACACCGTGACGGCGGAGAAGGGACGCTTCGAGGTCGCCTTCGAGGCGAAGGGGGATTTCGATCCCGTCGATGCCACGGTCGTGCAGTTCAAGCCGGAGCAGTGGGCGCTGCCGCTCGAGATCGTCCGGATCATTCCCCACGGCACGCGCGTCAACGCCGGTGACGTCCTCGTCGAGTTCGATACCGAAAAGCTCGACCGGGCGATTGCCGATCTCGAGCTCGATCTCGCCATCGGTGAGAAGACCGTCGAGATTGCCCGCCGCGAACTGCCGGTGACCGAGGCCCTCCAGCCCCTGGAACTCGCCGATATGGAGCGCGACACCCTCGTCGCCACCGAGGATCTCGCCAGGTTTCTCGCCGTCGGCCGGACGCTCGCCGAGGATTCGGCCCGCTTCCGACTTAAGAGCTCGGAAGAACAGCTCAAGTATGCCCGCGAGGAGTTGCGGCAGCTCGAGAAGATGTACAAGGACAAGGACCTCACCGAGGAGACGGAGGAAATGATCCTCCAGCGGACGCGGTTCGAGGTCGAATCGGGGGAGTTCAACCTCCGCCGCGCCGGCGTCGACACCGACTCGGCCCTGACTCTCGAGGTGCCGCGAAAGGAAGCGGCCCTTCAAGATGCGGCCGCGAAGGCAAAGCTCATGCTCGAGAAGACGCGGGCCACGTCGGCCCTCGCTCTCGAACAGAAGCGGCTGGCGCTGAAGAAAGCGGAACGCGACCGGGTGGAGGCGCTGCGAAAGATGCGCGATCTCCAGCAGGACAGGGCCGGGATCCCCCTCAAGGCCCCGCGGTCGGGAATCGTCTATTACGGCAAGCAGCATGACGGCGCCTGGACGACCGCAGCGGTGGCCGCGAAGGCGGCGGTCGGTCAGGGGGTGCCGGTCGGTGATCTCGTCTTCACAGTCGTCGATCCGGAGCGGGTCGCGTTCCGGGTGAAGGTCGACGAGAAAGATCTCCATCTCCTCAGCCCCGGGCTCAAGGGGCGCGTCGAGCTGGCCGGGTTTCCCGACGCCGAAGGGGCGATCGCGCTTGAGTCGGTGTCGCCTGTCCCGCGCGATGGCAAGGTCGATGCTCGCTTCACCGTCAGCGGGCCGGCCGTTGGTGTAAAGCCAGTGCCCGGGATGACGGGAAGCGCTCGCTGCCAGGTTTATTCGCGGCCCGATGCGGTGACGCTGCCGTCTTCGGCCATCTTCCGCGACGAGGACGGCCGGAAGATCGTCTGGCTGCCGGAGAAGGATGGTGCTGCGCCTGAGAAGCGCGTCGTGAAAACGGGGCGCGCCAGCGGCGGCAAGACTGAGATCATCGAAGGGATCGTGGCTGGGGATGTCGTCCGGTCGAGCCGGCCGTAAAGCCGGCAGGCTCGGGGCGCCTGGTGTGGCCCATGGTGTGGCGTCGAGCAACGACCCAACGCGAGGAGACTTCGATGACCATGGCACGAACCGTGACGGTGCTCTTCACCTTGTTTCTGGTCTTGCTTCCCAGGGCAGCGGCCAGGGGAGATGAGGCCCCGGTCGCTGGGAGCGCGGCGGTGGCCGAGGATCGTGATCCGATCCCGCGGCCGAAGGGGCCGGCTTCGATGTCGCCCGCCGAGATCGACGGGGCCATCGACCGCGGCCGCAGGTTCCTCGTCGGCATCCAAAATGCCGACGGCTCCTTCGGCTCGGCCGAGAACACGAAGGATCTCAACATCATCGCCGGGATCGGCTCCCACCTCGGCTTCCGGGCGGCAACGACGGCGATGTGCGTCCAGGCGCTCATCGAGGAGGATGACGGCTCGGCGGAGGTCGGAGAGGCGATCGCCCGGGGGGAGAAGTGGCTCTTCGACGAGCTGCCCAACGTCCGCCGCGACAACCCGATGCTGATCTACAACGT
>CAMCCR010000243.1 GCA_945873085.1 Candidatus Kuenenia stuttgartensis
GTTCGCTAAAAAACCCCCCCCGGCGAACCTGCCAGCTCCGCACCGTCGGGTAGTCGACCCCGACCCCGAACATCTGCTTCGGGCTCCAGTTGGTGCCGGCATGGATCGCCTGGCCGGCCGCGGCCACCAGCGGCGTGACGGCGAGCACGCTCTGGCACTCGGTGGCGATCGCCTCGACATCCCCCTGGGAAAGGGTCTGGAGCGGCCCCTGCCGCACGCCCCCCCGTTCGCCGGTGCCGGGGATGACAACGATGACGTTGGTGCCGATCGCCGAGAACTGCCCGCGGATCATCTCGGCGGCGCTCTGGCCGACGGAGACGAGCGTCGTCACCGCGGCAATGCCGATCACCACTCCGAGCACGGTGAGGAGGGCACGAAGCCGATTCTTCTGGAGCGACCGAAAGGCGAGTTGCAGCGTGACCATGACCCCTCCCGACATCCGGCGTTCAGTTGTCGCCCGCTTCGCCAATCGTCCCCAAATCAATCGTCCTTGGGAGCGACCCCGACGACGAGCCTCTGTCCCGGCTCGACATCGCCGGAGACGATCTCCGTGGCGCGGTGGTCGCCGATCCCCGATGTGACCGGGATGCCGCGGAGGAGCCCGTCGGCCTCGACCACCCACACATGCCGCCGCTTCCGCTCCCCTTCCGCCTCGGCCTTGGCAGTCGCCGAAGGGGCTTCGCCACGCGCCTGATCGTCGGCCTCCATCGCCGTGCCATCGAGGATCGCCCGGTCGGCCTCTCGGACATGATCGCGGATGGGATAGAAGCGGAGGGCGGCGTTGGGCACCTTGATCACGCCGTCGCGCCGGTCAACCTGAAACGAGATCTCGGCTGTCATCCCGGGGAGGAGCTTGAGCTCGGGGTTGGGCGTGGAAAGGACGACCGGATAAGTGACGACGTTTTGCGTGGTCGTCGAGGCGAGGCGGATCTGGGCGATCTTTCCCTCGAACACCTCCCCTGGATACGCATCGACGGCAAACTGCACCGACTTCCCCGATTCCTGCGCAAGGCGGATCTGGCCGATGTCGGCTTCATCGACGGAGGCGAAGATCCGCATCTCGCGGCGCATGTCGGGGGCGATGACAAACAGCTCCGGCGTCTGAAACTGCGCGGCGAGTGTCTGGCCGAGCTCCACCTTGCGATCGATGACGATCCCGGAGACCGGCGCGAGGATCTTCGTGTAATCGAGGTTGGCCAGTGACATGTCGAGATTGGCTTCGGCCTGCTCGATCGCCGCCTCGGCCATGACGATCTCGGCTTCCATCCCGAGGCGGGTGAAGTGGGCCTGATCGAGATCGCTCTCGGAGATCGACGCGACGTTGCGTTCGGCGAGGGCGTTGGAGCGATCCTCCTCGCGGCGCGCCTGCTGGAGGCGGGCGGCGCCACGTTCGAGCTCAGCGCGGCGGGCGGCGAGGGCGGCCTTGTCTCGGGCGACGATCGCCCGGTAGGTGCGGGGATCGATCTCGGCGAGCAGGTCCCCTTCCTTCACCTCGCCATTGAAATCGGCCTGGATGCCGACGATCGGGCCGGAGACGAAGGCCCCGACATGGACCGACTGCACCGGTTCAATCGTGCCTGTGGAGTTGATGACCTCGATGACGTCGCCCTTCTCGGCGGCGAGCGTGTCGAACTTCGGCCGGGTGCGGGCGGCCCACCAGGCGGTGGCCGGCTGCCAGCCCGCCGCCGCGGCGCCGCCGACGATCGCGAGGCCGAGGAGGAGCTTGAGGAATCCGCGCATGGCGAGCGTTCCGGTGGAGGAAACGCCATCATACTCCTCCGCGGGACTTCCGCCCGACAGCCGTCAAATCCTGCCTCTCCCCCCGAGGCGCTCTCCCGATGCCAAGCTGCCCGCCGTCATCTCCATCGCCCCCCACCGCGCTCCTCATCGGCCATTCGCGGCATCAGATGCGATCTGTGGCCCGCCTCCTGTCGCGGGCCGGTTTCCTCTGCGACGCCATCACGAACGACCCTCGCTTGGCCCGTGCGGGGGTGGTGCAGCGCGCGGTTCCCTTCGAACCGGCCCCCCGCTGGATCGAGGCGGCGCTTCAGTGGCAGTCGCGGACAGGCGGCCTTGTCGTCCCCTGCGACGACGATCTCATCCGTCAGGTCCGCGACGCCACGATCGACGGTGCCGCGAAGTGCCGGCTCCTGCCGATTACCGGCCCAGAGCATCTCGGTCATGTCGGGTCGAAGGTGGGGCTCGCGCGGGCGCTGGAGAAGGCCGGCGTGGCCGCGCCGCGGTTCGCGGTCGTCGAGTCAGCCGATGCTCTCGTCGCTGCCTGCGAGGGGCTCGGCTATCCGCTCGTGGTGAAGGTCGACGAGTCGGGTGGCGGGGAGGGCGTGTTTGCCTGTGGCTCGCGTGCGGAGGCAGAGGCGCTGGCGGCGCGGTCCCTCCGGCTCCCGCTGCTCGTCCAGGAATTCATCGACGGCGACTTGATCGATCTCTCAGGCTTCTTCCGCGGCGGCCGGCCGGTCCATTTTGTCTACAACAGATACATGACGACGGTCGGCAGCCGGTTTGGCGTCTCGATCCTGCGTCGCTACACGCAACTCTCGGCGCTCGATCGGCAAGTCTTTGACGATCTCGTCCATTTCAGCCAGGCCCTCGGCCTTGATGGCTTCGTCAACATCAGCTCGCTGCGTCGCTCTGTCGATGGCCGGCTGCTGTTCATCGAGGCCGACCTCCGGCCGAACGTCTGGGTGGAGGCGTCGCGGATCTTTGGCGACGATCCGGCCCCGGCCATCCGCTCGGCTCTTGAGACGGGGAGTGTGCTCGCCTGGCCTCCGCCGCGAGAGTCGGGCCCGCCGACGGTCGATCTCCCCTATCCGTTTCGGATGGGGGCCTTTGAGCTGCTCACCAACCACCATGGCGTCTGGCGGACGTTCGGCGAGCACGACCCGGTCGATCTGGTCCGCCACGCCGGCGGGCCGATGTGGCGCTCGCTCCAGGGGCTGTGGCGGCGGCCGGGCCGGGGCTGACGGGAGGAGGCCGCCGTTTGGCTCGGGCGGGCGGGCAAGCGGGGTGTGGGATGGCCTCGGGCCGGTTGGCCGTGCGATACTTTTCCTGTCCAGTCCCCTCTCTTCTCCCGCTTCTCGGCACCGCGATGTCAAGATCCTCACCGAGCCGCCGCGCCTCTTCTTGCCCTCGGCCGTCGCGCCGTGGCCTGCTCACGGCGGGCCTGGCCGGCCTTGGTGGGCTGGGGCTTGTCGATCTTCTCCGGGCCGATGCCACTCCTGCCGCCGTGCGGCGGTCGGTGATTCATGTTCATCTCGACGGCGGGCCGCCGCAGATGGACACGATCGACATGAAGCCCGATGGGCCTGCGGAGGTGCGTGGTGAGTTTTCGGCGATCGCTACGGCCGTGCCGGGGATCCAAGTCTGCGAGTTGCTTCCCGGACTCGCCAGGCTCGCCGACCGATTTGCCTTCCTCCGCGCCGTCGTCGGCTCGGCCGGTCAGCACGATGCCTATCAGTGCCAGTCGGGCTATGACCCTGAGTATCTGAAGAGTCAGGGGGGCTGGCCGGCGTTCGGCTCGGTCCTTTCGAAGCTCCATGGTCGACCGGGTGACACGGCGCCGCTGTTTGTCGATTGTCAGCAGGGGCGGGGGATGGTGCGCAACAGTGCCCGGCCCGGTTTCCTCGGGCCCGCGCATGGTCCATTTCGGCCTGACATTGGCGATCTCTTCGCCCGTCCGCTCGAGCCGGGGATGGTGGGGGAGCTTGCTGCCCGGGGCAGCGACTTCGCCACGTCGCTTGCGCTTTCTCCTTCGCTGTCGGTCGATCGGCTCGGGAGTCGGCGGGCTCTTTTGAACTCGCTCGACGGTTGGAAGCGGCAGATGGAGACGGTGGGGTCGATCAGCGGCGGGGATCGGTTTCACGATCAGGCGATCGGGATTCTCACCTCCGGCCGCGTGGCTGCGGCGCTCGATCTGGCGTCGGAGTCGCCGGCCGTCCTCGCCCGCTATTCCATGACAACGCCGGAGCTGCCTCCTTTCGAGACAGCCGACGGGCCGCGGGCCGTGCTCAAGTTTCTCCTTGCCAGGCGGATGGTGGAGGCGGGTGTTCGGTGCGTGAGCATCTCTTTGAGCGACTTCGACACCCACGCCGGCAACTATCCCCGTCTGCGGCAGGTGTTGCCGATCCTCGACGCCGGGCTCTCGGGGCTGGTCCTCGATCTCGAGGAGCGGGGGATGCTCGACGACGTGATCGTCGTGGTGTGGGGGGAGTTTGGTCGGACGCCGAAGATCAACAAAGACGGCGGGCGGGATCATTGGCCGGCGGTGTCGCCGGCGCTGTTGGTGGGCGGTGGGATCCGTGGTGGGCGTGTCCTCGGCGAGACGGATCGGTGGGGTGGAGCGCCGCTTGGCGGGGCGGTGACGTTCAAGGATGTGACGGCGACGATCTGGCATTGCCTGGGGGTTGATCCGCAGGCGACGACGCTGACCGACGTCACGGGCCGGCCGCATCCGCTGGTGGACCGCGGTCGGATTCTCTCGGAGCTGCTCTGACGGCACGCTGTTCCCCGCTCCCACAGGCTGCATCCCGCCAGCCTTCAGCCCGCAGCCAGCAACCCGCCGTCGGCATCGGGCATCCGGTCATCCGACTCGGGGATTTCGAGCCGGTCGGGGCATCGGCACCACTTCTTGTTGACGGGGGTGGGGGGCCGTACGATGGCCAGAGTCTGGCCGTGGCCACCGAACCGCGCCCGGCGTTTTGCTCCCGTAGCTCAGTTGGATAGAGCGGAGCTTTCCTAAAGCTCAGGTCGCAGGTTCGATCCCTGCCGGGGGTATTCAGCGTCGTGGAGCGTTTCCGCAAGGAGACGCATCACGACGCAGCCCCGCGAAAACGCGGCGAAGACCGCGTTTCTCGTTTTTGCATCTATCGCTCCTTACGTACAACGACTACATCGCCGCCGAGCATTCGT
>CAMCCR010000244.1 GCA_945873085.1 Candidatus Kuenenia stuttgartensis
CCAAGATAGATTCCGTTCCCCATGTTGGCGACACCGCTGCCGCCGACGAGGCCGCCGGTGACGTTGAGCGTGCCGCTGCCGCCGCCGGTGCCGCCGAGGGTCAGAAAGGCCGTCGGGCTCAAGGTGCCGCTCGACACGTTGATCGTGCCGACGCCGTTCCCCTGGCCAACGAGCAAATTGTTGCTCGTGACAAAGCCGCCGGCGACGTTGAGCGTACCGGTGCCGCTCTGGCCGAGCTGGATGATGCCGTTTTGGGTGCCCGAGACCACGGGAGTGATCAGGAAGCCGCTGTCGGCGTTGATCGTCATATTCAGCGGGATGAACCGGGTGCTCGGCGCCGTCCCGGAGAGCTGGAGCGTGCCGGAGTTCATCAGCGTGAGCGTGCCGTTGCCGGAGATCGTATTGCTGATCGTGAGCAGGTTGCCGGCCGACTGATTGAAGAGGAGCGTGCCGTTGGCGACAAGGTTGTTCGACCCGCCGACCGTCGCGCCGTCGTTCAACTGCACCGTGTCTGAGGCGAGGATCGTGCCGGCGTTGTACTGCGGGCCGAGTTCACCGGCTGCCGTGCCGTAGATCGTGAGCGTGCCGCCACTCGGGGCGGCAGCGGCGGGAGCGCCAAAGAGGCCGATTGCGACCGGGAGCGAGAGGAGAGCGGCAAACCGGCGGAGCGTCATGGTCATCGTCGTACTTTCTGAACTCGTAAGGCAGCTGTCGGGGAACTCGTCTCAACCACCGGGCGGCAAGTTTCGGAATTAAATCTGTTTTTTTTTTGAAAGCAAGTGGCGTGCCGGATCGGCGAGAAAGTTGAGCGGGAGCCGGTTCTGCGATCGATTTCCCCAAGGATTCAGCCCCCCCGCCGTGCGCGGATGCTCCCTTCGTGTGAGGGGGATGGCCCCGGGATGGTGACGGAAGCCCTCACCAGGATGGTGAGGCACTCACGAAATCAGGATGCGCATTTCGCAAGAATTGCGAAATGTGTCGGGGCGAGCCACTTTGCGATGAATGCCGCGTCTCCGTCGGAAAGCGGCCTCGAGCGTGCGGCGAGCCGCGCCCATGCGTCTATGCTGGCGGCTCTGGGGTGGTGCCGGGCACGTGCGCAACGAAGGAGCGGTCGACATGGCGACAGAGCGATATCGCAGCCAAACGCGGCTCCTTCTTGGATCGTGGGCAAACATCGGAGTGACCGTCGTGCTGTCGGTCGCAGCGGTGGCAGCAGCGGACGCCGCTGAGACGCCCCCTGGGGGGCCAGCGCAGCCAGCGGTGGAGCCGAACGTGAACACCGTCGAAGCGATCGCCAAGCAAGTTCGAGACTCGATCGTCACGATCCGGTTTTCCGGCCGCGGCGGTGGCGATCAGGGGCTCGGCACCGGGTTTGTGATCGCGGCCGATGGATTGATCGCCACCAATTATCACGTCATCGGCGAGGCGAGGCCGGTGAGCGTGGAGCTTTCCGACGGCAGCCGGCACGACGTCACCGCGATCCATGCCTCCGACCGGGCCGCCGACTTGGCAATCGTACGGATCGCCAAGCAGGGGCTCGCGCCGCTTTCGCTCGGCGCCCCCGAGACGCTCCTCGACGGCGAGGAGGTGGTGGCCGTCGGCAATCCGCACGGCCTCGAGCGGAGCGTTGTCGCGGGGCGCGTTTCTGGGAAGCGCGAGATCGACGGCCGGTCGATGATCCAACTGGCGATCCCGATCGAGCCAGGGAACAGCGGCGGGCCGCTCCTCGACCGGGAGGGGAAGGTGTACGGGATCCTCACGATGAAGTCGCTCGTGACGCCGTTCCTCGGCTTCGCCGTCGGCGTCGATCAGCTCCAGCCGCTCATCGACCGGCCGAATCCGATCAGCATCGACCGCTGGCTGACGATCGGCACGCTCGATGCCAAGGAATGGACGACCGTCGGCAGCGCCCGCTGGCGGCAGCGCGCCGGCCGGATCGCTGTCGAAGGCATCGGCACTGGCTTTGGCGGCCGCTCGCTCTGCCTCGCCGTCGCAGCGCCTCCTCCGCTTCCGTATGAGATCGCCGTGTGGGTGAAGCTCGACGACGAAGCGGGCGCCGCCGGGCTTGTGTTCGCTGCCGACGGAGGGGATCGCCACTACGGCTTTTACCCCACCGCCGGCAAGCTGCGGCTGACACGCTTCGACGGCCCCGATGTCCTCTCCTGGAAGATCCTCGAGGAGGCAGCCAGCCCCGACTATCTGCCAGGCGCCTGGAACCATCTCCGCGTCCGCCGCACCGCCGACGGCTTTGTGTGTTTCCTCAATGATGCGAAGGTGTTTGAGTCGACCGACAAGGCGCTCGGCGAGGGAAAGGTGGGCCTAGCAAAGTTTCGCGACACGAAGGCAGAGTTTCGTGGCTTTGCCGTCGGAGCGGAGCTGCCGCAGGCGCGGCCGCCGGCAGAACAGCTCGCCCGGGTGGCCGGCCTCGTCCATGATCTCGGCGCGACCGGCGCGGCGCCCGCCGATCTTGTCGCGGCGCTTGTCACCGAGGGGAGCAGTGGCGACGCGGCGCTCGCTGCCCGGGCCGATGCCCTCGACCGGGAGGCGAAGCGGGTCCGCGAGCTGATGGCGCAGGTGCAGGCGAAGCGGACGGTTTCCGCGCTCGAGCGATCCGTCGCGGCCGAGCCGATCGATCTGTTTCAAAGTGCCCTCCTCGTCGCCGCCCTCGACAACCCCGACCTCGATCTCGCTGGCGCGAAGCACGATCTCGATCGGCTGGCGGACGAGGTGGCGAAGGGAGTGCCCGAGGGGGCTGACGACGCGGCGAAGCTCGCAGCGCTCGACCGGGTGCTGTTCAAGGAGCTCGGCTTCCATGGCAGCCGCGGCGACTATTACAACCGCGCCAACAGCTATGTAAACGAGGTCCTCGACGATCGGGAGGGAATCCCGATCACGCTGGCGCTTGTCTATATGGAGCTGGCCAAGCGACTGGGGGTGTCGATCGATGGCGTGGGGCTGCCGGGGCATTTTCTCGTTGGCCATGCCCCGGCCGGCGCGGAGCCGCGCTGGATCGATGTCTTCGACGGCGCGGCGATCCTCGATCGCGACGGCGTTGCCAAGCTCTACCGCGATCTCCAAGGCCGCGAGCTGACCGACGATCTTCTGGCGCCTGTCGGCCCGAAGGCGATCCTCACGCGGATGATCAACAATCTTCTCTCGATCGCCACGCGCGAGGACGACGCCCCGGCGATGCACCGCTACCTCGACGCGATGCTGGCGGTCGATCCTGACGCGGGGCGCGAGCGCGTGATGCGGATGCTCGTCGCCAAACGGCTGGGGCGAAACGACGCGGCCCGGGCCGACGCCCTGTGGCTCCTCGAACGGGCCCCGGACGACATCGACCTCGCCGCCGTCCACCGCTTTCTCGAAGCCCTCGACCGCGGCGGGCGGTGAGGGGGCTCCCGGTTTCCCCGAAGGTTTGCCAGTCTGGGCCGGGGGAGATCGCTGGTCGGTGGCTGATCTTGGGGAGCCTGCTAAACTTTCTTCCGTCAGGAGAGAGTCGCAAGACCGCCGAAGGCTGAACGCTCAGGCAAACGGACTGACGACCGCACTGTTGGAGAGTGATGCGTGGCCTCTGGGCCGAGCATCCACCGAAGGGGCAACCCACGGGCGTCGCCCGCGGCGAATCTCTCAGGTTCCAGGACAACAGGGTTCCCCCGGATCGGCCTCTGCGCCGATTCGATGCCAACCGGAGCCTTGTCATGTCCCGCCCCGCCGCCACCGTGAAGCCGCTCTCCCATCTCGAGAACGCGGCCGAGTTCCACGCCCGCCACATCGGCCCCGACGCTGCCGACGAGCGCCACATGCTCGACGCCGTTGGCGAGGCGTCCTGCGAGTCGCTCGTGGCCGGCATCGTGCCGGCGAGCATCGCCCGCCGCCGCCCGATCGACATCCCCGCCGCGATCCCCGAAGCGGCGGCGCTCGAGGAGCTGCGCGGCATCGCCGCCCGCAACAAGATCCTCAAGAGCTTCATTGGCCAGGGCTATCACGGCACGCACACCCCCGGCGTGATCCTGCGGAACATCCTCGAAAACCCCGCCTGGTACACCGCCTACACCCCCTATCAGGCCGAGATCAGCCAGGGGCGGATGGAGGCGCTGGTCAACTTCCAGACGATGGTTTGCGAGCTTACCGGGATGCCGATCGCCAATGCCTCGCTCCTCGACGAGGCCACCGGCGCTGCCGAGGCGATGACCCTCGCCCGCCGCTCGGCCGGGAGCAAGAGCCCGGTGTTCCTCGTCGACGCTCGGCTCCACCCGCAGTCGATCGAGGTCGTGCAGACGCGCGCCGCGCCGCTCGGCATCGAGGTGGTCGTCGGCGACGTTGCCACGCTCGTCGACAGCCACGAGGCCTTCTTCGGAGCGCTCGTCCAGTATCCCGCCACCGATGGCTCGATCGCCGACTACCGCGGCCTGGCTGACAAGATTCACGCCAAGCAAGCGCTCCTCTGCGTGGCGGCCGACATCCTCGCGCTCACGCTCCTGACCCCGCCGGGGGAATGGGGGGCCGACATCGTCTTCGGCTCGACGCAGCGCTTCGGAATGCCGATGGGCTGCGGCGGGCCGCACGCCGCCTTTTTCGCCTGCCGCGACGCCCTCAAGCGATCGATGCCGGGCCGGCTCGTCGGCGTGAGCATCGATGCCCACGGCCACCCCGCCTACCGGCTCGCCCTCCAGACGCGCGAGCAGCACATCCGCCGCGAGAAGGCCACCTCCAACATCTGCACCGCGCAGGTCCTCCCCGCCGTGGTGGCGAGCATGTATGCGGTTTACCACGGGCCCGATGGCCTCGTGCGGATCGCCGAGCGCGTCGCCACCTACACGGCGATCCTCGCCGCCGGCCTCGCCAAGCTCGGCGTGGCTGTTCGTCGCCAAAGTGCCTTCGACACGCTGGCGCTCGAGACAGGGGAGCGGACGGCAGA
>CAMCCR010000245.1 GCA_945873085.1 Candidatus Kuenenia stuttgartensis
GAGTTTCACATCGAGGCGACGAACCAACTCGACGGCGAGATCATGGCCACGCCGATCGCCGTCGGGCCCGCGTTCTTTCTCCGCACCGACAAGGCGGTCTACCGGATCGAGCAGCGCTGACGCCGCGGGGTTTGTTCCCGCGGCTGAACAGAGACGACCTGGCAAAGAGGGGTGTTTTGTGGTGAAAAGAATGCTCTCGCGGCGGTCGATGCTCCGCGCTTCGGCGCTGGCCGCGCCGGCCCTGTTCACGATCTCGACCGGCAGTCGCCGCGTCCTCGGGGCCAATGACCGGCTCGACATCGGTGTCATCGGCGTTGGCGGCCGCGGCGGCTCAAACCTCGATGCGGTGGCGGGGGAGAACATCGTTGCCCTCTGCGACGTCGATTCGGCCACCCTCGGAGCCGCTGCGGGCCGATTCCCGGCAGCGGCCCGATTCTCCGACTACAGGGCGATGCTTGCCGACATGAAGCTCGACGCCGTCGTCATCTCCACCCCCGACCACCACCACGCCCCGGCCACTGTCCGCGCCCTCCGCCGCGGCCTCCATGTCTACTGCGAGAAGCCCCTCACTCACACCGTCGAGGAGGCGCGGCTCGTCGCCAAGCTCGCGGCCGAGAAGGGGCTGGCGACCCAAATGGGGACACAAAACCACGAGCACCCCGGCTACCTCCGGCTGGTGGAACTGCTCCGCGGCGGGGCGATCGGGAAGGTGAGCGATGTCCATGTGATCACCGACCGCCCCGGAAAGTGGTGGCCGCAAGGGATCGAGGCGCCTGAGGGGGGCCAGGCCGTGCCGGCGAATCTCGACTGGGACTTGTGGCTCGGGCCCGCGGCCAAGCGCCCCTACGACCCGGCCTACGTCCCCTTCAAGTGGCGCGGCTGGTGGGACTTCGGCTGCGGCGCGGTGGGGGACATGGCGATTCATCTGGCCGACCCGGCCTTCTGGGGGCTCGATCTCGGCGGGAAAGTCCGCGTCGAGTCGAAGGGCCCGCCGCCGCAGCCCGCCAGTGCCCCGACCTGGATGGAGACGACGTTTGCCTTCGGCCCACGCGGTGACCGCGGGCCGGTGACGCTCCATTGGTACGAGGGGGAGGCGAAGCCTCCGGCGGCGATCGCCGCGGAAATCCCGATGAATGGCTCGCTGTTCGTCGGGGAGACGGGGCGGATCGCGATCGCCCACGACGGCCCCCCGAAGCTCCTCCCCGAGGATCGCTTCCAGGACTTCGTCGCGCCGGCACCGTCGCTCCCCGATTCCCCCGGCCACCACGCCCAGTGGATCGCGGCCTGCAAGACCGGCTCGCAAACGGGGAGTGATTTTTCCTACGCTGCTCCGTTCACCGAGACGGTGCTCCTCGGGAATGTCGCCTACCGGGCGGGCATCCCGATCGAGTACGACCCGTCCACTGGCAGGGTCACCAACGACGAAGCCGCCAACGTCTGGCTCTCGAAGGAGTATCGGAGCGGCTGGGACGTGGCATAGCGGTCGGTCGTTGCCACGACGCGCCATCGGCCGGGACAAGAAAGACGGTGCCACGATGAACTGGGTCGCCTGGAAGATGCTCAACGGCGACATCGCCAAGTATCTCGGCGCCGTGTTCGGCGTCGCCTTCGGGGTGCTCCTCATCACTCAGCAGGCATCGATCTTCATCGGCCTCATGAGCCGCACCGCCAATCCCCTCCGCGACGTCCGCGAGGCGAGCGTGTGGGTCACCGATCGCCACCAGCAAAATGCCGACGAGATAGAGCCGATCTCCGACGGCGCCGTCCACCGGATCCGCGGCGTGGAGGGTATGGACTGGGCGGTGCGGCTCTACAAGGGAGTGGCCCGGGCCCGCCGTCCTGACGGAATCTTCCGCCAGGTGATCCTCTTGGGAGTCGACGACCACAGCTTCGTCGGGGCGCCGCGAACGATCCTCATGGGCGACCTTGCCGACCTCCGCAGGCCTTCGGCGGTGTTCATCGACAAGGCGGGGCACGAGTCGCTCTGGCCGGGGGAACCGCTGCGTCTCGGCCGGGAAATCGAGATGAGCGAACGCCGGGCGGTGATCGTCGGCATCTGCGAGACCTCGGCGCCGTTCCAATCCTTTCCGGTCGTCGTCGCCACCTACTCCCAGGCGACTCAGTTCATCGCCCGGGAGCGGAAGCAGCTCTCGTTCGTCGTCGGCGCCCCGGTGGCGGGGGTGACGCCGGCCGAGGCCTGCCGCAGGATCAAGGCGGCCACCGGCTTCGAGGCCCTGACGTACGACCAGTTCGTCTGGCAGACGATCAATTACTACATTGCCAACACCGGCATCCCGGTCAACTTCGGGATCACGATCGTGCTCGGCTTCATCGTCGGCGCCGCCATCGCCGGGCAGACGTTCTACCTGTTCACGCTCGAAAACCTCCGCCACTTCGGCGCGCTCAAGGCGATGGGTGTCAACAACCGTCGCCTCATCGGCATGGTGCTCCTCCAGGCGGCCGTCATCGGCGCCATCGGCTACTCGCTCGGCGTCGGTATGGCGGTCGCCTTCTTCGAGGTCAGCGGCCGCGTTCTCCCCGATCTCCGTGGCATGAACATCCCCTGGCAGGTGGCCTTCGGCACCGCCGGGGTCGTCGTCGCCATCATCACCTTCGCGAGTCTCATGAGCCTGCGGCGGGTGCTTCTCCTCGAGCCTGCCGTCGTCTTCCGCGGATGATTCCCATGCCCACTGCGCTCGACACCCCCGTGCCCGATTCCCCGGGCCCACGGCCGGCCGTGGGGGTGGCCTGCCGTGCGATCGCGAAGGAGTTTGGCAGCGGCGAGACGCGGACGCGCGTTCTCCACGGCATCGACGTCGACATCGGGTGCGGGGCCCTGACGCTCCTCATCGGGCCGAGCGGCTGCGGTAAGACGACGCTGATCTCGATCATCGCTGGCCTCCTCGACCCCACCGCGGGCGACGTCACCCTGTTCGGCACGCCCCAATCCCAACTCCGCGGCAACCGGCGCGTCGACTTCCGGGCCCGCAACGTCGGCTTCGTCTTCCAGCAGTACAACCTCCTCCCCTCGCTGACCGCCGCCGAGAATGTCGCCGTGCCGCTCCTCGTGGCGCGGCAGCCGCGGAAGCGGGCCATCGAACAGGCCGCAGGCGTGCTCGACGCGGTCGGCCTGGGAAGTCGATTGAAGGCCTTTCCGAACCAGCTCTCGGGGGGCCAGCAGCAGCGGGTGGCGATTGCCCGGGCCCTCGTCCACGAGCCCCGACTCCTCGTCTGCGACGAGCCGACCGCCGCCCTCGACTCGAGCTCGGGGCAGACGGTGATGGAGCTCCTCAAGTCGGTCGCGGTCCATCCAGACCGAACCGTGATCGTGGTCACCCACGATTCCCGCGTTCTCCAGTTCGGCGACCGCCTCCTCGAGATGGCCGACGGCCAGATCGTTCTCGACACCGTTCCCTCTTCCCACCCCTGATCCCCACTCCGAATCGACGATCCCCGCCATGATCCGCACCCTCATCCTGCCGCTGCTCGGCGTGTTCGGCTTCGGCGCGCTCCTCTGGCACCTCGCCAACACGCATGAGGTGCCCCCGGAGCAATTCCCCCCGATCGCCCCCGTGCGCCGACAGTTCTCCGGCACGGTGGCCGGAGCCGGTGTCGTCGAGCCTCGCTCGGAGAGCATCCACCTCTGCGCCGAGGTGCCCGGCATCGTCGCCGAGGTGCCCGTCCGCGAAGGGCAATTCGTCGCGGTCGGCGATGTCGTGCTCCGGCTCGAGGACCGCTGGAAGCGGGCGGAGCTCGAGGTTCGCCAAGCCGCCCTCACGGCCGCCGGGCAGGATCTCGCCAAGCTCCGCGGCCTGCCCAGGCCCGAGGACCTGCCGCCGAGCGCCGCGCGGGTCCGCGGAGCCCAAGCTGCCGCCGAGACACAGCGCGATCAGCTCGCCCGAGCCGAGGATCTCCACCGCCAGAATGTCGTCACTGAGCAGGAGGTGATCCAGCGACGGAAGGCCTACGACACAGCCCAGGCTGCGTTCGAGGAGGCCCAAGCCGAGGATGCCCGGCTTCGCTCGGGGGCGTGGGAGCGCGATGTGGCGATCGCCGCGGCAGCTGTCGAGCAGGCCCGCGCGGGGGTCGATCTGGCCCGCGTGGAAGTCGAGAGGTTCGTTGTCACGGCGCCCGTGGCGGGAACAGTGCTTCGCGTCGACGTCCGCCCCGGCGAGTTCGTCGGCACGCCGCCCGGCAAGCCGCTGGTCGTGCTCGGTGACACCAGCCGGCTCCATGTCCGGGTGAGCATCGACGAGCACGATCTCCCCCGCTTCATCCCGGGAGCGCCGGCGCTTGGTTATCCCCGCGGCGACGGCGAGCATCCGGTGCGCTTGAGTTTCCTCCGCGCCGTGCCCACGGTCGCGCCAAAGCAGAATCTCAGCGGCGACAGTGCCGAGCGGGTCGACACCCGCGTCCTCCAGGTGCTCTTCGAGATCGTCGACGACACCGCAGCCGTGCCCCCCACAGACGGCACGCCAGGCCGCGACCTGTTTGTCGGTCAGCAGCTCGACGTCCAGATCGACGCGGCCGCAAGGTAGCTGCAGGGAGAGGCGTCGGCTGCCGGGCAAAGGGTTCAGTGAAACTTCACGAGGACGACGCCGGCAAACACCAGCAGCACGCCGAGGAGCCTCCCCGGGGTCACCACCTGCCGCGGCAGATCCATCAGCCCGAAGTGATCGAGGACGAGCGAACAGGCCAACTGCCCCCCAACGACCGCCGCAATGAAGGCCGCGGCCCCGAGCCGGGGCGCCAGGGCGGCTCCGGAGAGGACGATGAGCGCTCCCATCGGCCCGCCGATCCAGTTCCACCACGGCGCCCCCCGGGCCGCCGCCGCCTCCGGGGCCGTCGGGCGGAGGATGAGCATCACGGTCGCGGCGGTGAGGATTGTCCCGCAGATTGAGAAGAA
>CAMCCR010000246.1 GCA_945873085.1 Candidatus Kuenenia stuttgartensis
GCGCCCCGCTTCCGCTGCCTCGTCAACCACTGCTCAGTGTGGAACTTCGAGAGCATGTGGGGCACGACCGAGGAGCTGTGGTTTGACGAGAACGACCACGGCGGGCTCCCCTGGGAGCAGCCCGGCCGTTACCGCGAGTTCAGCCCCCACTCCAGAGCCGGTGAGCTCGGCCGCCACAAGACGCCGATGCTCGTGATCCACAACGATCTCGACTTCCGCTGCCCCATCGGCCAGGGGCACGAACTGTTCACGGCGCTCAAGCGCCAGGGAGTCGAGAGCCGGTTCGTTAACTTCCCCGACGAAGGGCACTGGGTGAACAAGCCGCGCAACGCCCGCCGCTGGCACGAGGAAGTCTTCGGTTGGATCGAGAAGCACTGCCCACCGGGGCCACGCTGAGGTTCAACGCGTCATCGGCAGAGGGCGGGGGACATTTCAAATCTCGGTGAGCCGTCCGGTGCTATCGCCGAGCGTCGGGGCCGGGCAGCCGAGGCCGTCGAGCATGCCGAGGTAGAGATTCGTCAGCGGCGTGTTTTTCTCATGGACGACATGTCGCCCCGGCTTGAGCACCCCGCCACCGCCACCAGCGACGAGGATCGGGAGATCGTCGTGGTTGTGACGATCGCCGTCACCGATGCCGCTCCCGTAGACGATCATGCAGCGGTCGAGGAGCGAGCCGTCCCCTTCGCGCGTCCGATCGAGCTTCTCGAGGAGATAGGCCAGCTGCTCGATGTGGAAGCGGTTGATCCGCTGGATCTTCGCCTGCTTCATGGCATCGCGGCCGTGGTGCGAGAGGTCATGGTGCCCCTCGGGGACGCCGATGAACGAATAACTCTTGTTGCTCCCCTCGTTGGCAAACACGAAGGTCGAGACCCGCGTCGTGTCGGTGAGGAAGGCGAGGACGAGCATGTCGGCGAGGATCCGCAGTTGCTCCTCGTAGCGCTCCGGCGGCCCATCGGGCCTCGCCATGCCGAGATCCTGCGGCGAGACAACGCCCTTGGAGAAACGCTCCAAACGAACTTCGAGTTCGCGCACGGCGGTGAAATATTCGTCGATCTTGCGGCGATCGGCGACGCCCACCACCCGATCCATCCCCCGGGCCTCTTCGCGGACGTAGTCGAGGATGCTCCGCGAGTGCTGCTCGCGCTTCACCCGCGCCTCCTCCGACTCGCCGGGGCGGCCGGCGGCGAACAGCCGGTCGAAGATCAGCCTCGGATTGCTCTCCTTCGGCACCGACTGCGTGTCGCTCCGCCAGGCGATGTTTGCCGAGTAGACGCAGCTGTAACCGGAATCGCAGTTGCCCGACTGCCCGCCCCCCTCGGTGCCGATCTCGAGCGACGGCAGCCGCGTGTGGCGACCGAGATGGGCGGCGGCGATCTGGTCGACCGAGACGCCGGCACGGATGTCGGCCCCGGCCGTCTTGCGGGCCTGGGTGCCGGTGAGGAACGTCGCCAGGGCGCGGGCATGGTCGCCGGCGCCGTCCCCGTTGGCCTCGGCCTTTTTCTGCGCGAGGTGCGAGTGGATCGAGAACTTTCCATACACCCCACACAGCGGCTCGAGGGTCGCGGGGAGATCGAAGCCGGCCCCGACCTGCTTCGGCGTCCAATCCTGCATGTGCACCCCGTTGGGGACATAAAGGAAGGCAGCGCGGCGGGGCGCCAGTTCGGCGGCGACGGCTGTCTCGCCCTTCGCTGCCGGGAGGACGGCGGCCGGGACCATCGCTTCGAGGAGCGGCAGGGCGACCGCCGTCCCGGCTCCACGAAGGACGGTGCGTCGGGAGATCGGCTGGGGCATGGGAAGTCCTCCTCGAGTGGGGCTTTTTGCCCCGGATGGTTCAATCGTCGGATGCCGGGGGCCGGGAGTCAATTCCGACACTCTCCCGAGGGACTCGGGGCAACCCCGGACCGCATCCGAGCTTGGGCCTTTTGCTCACTTTTGACGAGCCCGTCCTCCATCAATCCCTTCCTCATCATCGACCGAACCGCACCAGAGCAATCACCCTGCGATCGCCTGAGGCTGGTCAGCGAGGTTGATCCGATTCCCGTTGCCGGAAGGCGGGGCTCGTCACGATCGCTGCCACGAGCGCCGAGAACCGGTCTCCTTCGGCCTCGGTCGCGGCGGCGATCCGCTCCACGGCACAGGCGTCGTAGTATTCGAGCCCGCGGCCGAGGGCGTAGGTGAACAGCTTCTCGCTGAGGCAGCGGCGAAACTCCCCCCGCCGCCCCACGAGCACCTGCCGCAGTTCGGCGGGTCCGGCGAACCGGCGGCCGTCTGGCAACTCCCCCGACGGATCGACCGGCGCCCCGCCATCCTCGGTCCGCCAGGCGCCGATGGCGTCGAAGTTCTCGAGGCCGAATCCGAGCGGATCCATGAGCTTGTGACAGGCCGCGCAGGATGGGTTGACGCGATGCTGCTCCATCTTCTGCCGCAGCGTGCCGGTGAGGGCTTCGCCGGAGGTGGGAAGCTCGGGAACATTCGGCGGCGGAGGAGGAGGAGGGGCAGCGAGGAGATTCTCGAGCACCCACCGACCACGCTTCACGGGGCTGGTACGCGTCGGATTGCTCGTCACCGCCAGGATGCTCGCCTGCCCGAGGAGCCCGCCGCGCTGGTCGCGGTTGACCGCCACGCGGCGAAACTCGTTCCCCGTCACCCCCTCGATCCCATAGTGCTTCGCCAGCCGCTCGTTGACGAACGTCGAGTCGGCATCGAGAAACTCGACGATGCTCCGGTCCTCGCGGACAATTGCAGCGAAAAACTCCTCCGTCTCGCGGCGCATTGCCTGTCGCAGCTCGTCGTCGAAGGCGGGAAACCGGGCCCGGTCTGGAGAGAACGCGGAGAGCGTCCTCAGCTGCAGCCACTGGCCGGCGAAGTTTTCGACCAGCGCCCGCGACTTCGGGTCGGCGAGCATCCGCCGGGCCTGGGCGACGATCTCGTCGTCGCGCTGCAACTCCCCGGCAGCGGCCGCGGCAGCCAGCGCCTCGTCGGGCATGCTGCTCCAGAGGAAAGAGGAGAGCCGCGCGGCGATCTCGTGATCGTCGAGCCTCCGCACCTCGCCCGGCGGCGGATCGGCCTCGACAAGATAGAGGAACGACGGGGAGACGAGCATCGCCGTCACGGCCACCTGCATCGAACGCTCGACCGTTTCGCCCGAGCTCCTGGCTGCCGCATAGATGTCGGCGAGCCGCTCGACCTCGGCAGCGGTGGCAGGGCGACGGAAGGCCCGCGACACCAGCGGCCGGAGGTTGGCTACGACCGCGCCGCGCTCGGCAGCCGCGTCGAGCCCGGGGGGCATCGGCGTGGCGAAGATCCGCCGGTGCGACGCCGGCAGCGCGGCCTCGACAATCCCCAACGGGCCGACGACCGAGAGCGATTCGACGTGGAGATTCCGATCGCGCTGCTTGGGATTCTCCGCTTCAGGGTTGTAGTAGTCGTTGAGGAAGGCGACGGCGAACCGCTGCCGACCGGCCGGCACGCGCATGCGAAACTCGAAGTCCTTCGGCGATCGTCGCCGGTTGGGGACGTCGACGACCTGTTCCTCGCGGCCCGCGATCCGGAATCCCATCCGCACTGGGTCGGGCCCGGCCTGATCGCCTGAGGCATTCGCCCGAAACAAATACTCCCCCTCGGCGGGGAAGTCGAAGTCCTGGCCGATCTCCCCATCCGACCCGAGCGTTCCTCCCGCCCCCTTCTGCACCGGCGCCGACTCGATCTCGCCGGTGACGATCGCCGCCCGGGCAACCTTCTCGGCCGCTTCAAGGGCCCGCTCGAAGAGGACCGGCGGCATCGAAAGGACATCGCCGATGTTGTCGAAGCCGTAGCCGACATCGTCGCTGGGGAAGTCAGCCGCCACCTTGACATCGATGCCGAACAGGTCGCGGACGGTGTTGTCATACTCTGCCCGGTTGAGGCGGCGGAGCGTCACCCGGCCGGGACGCTCCCCCAGCGAGCAATCGGGGGTGAGGGCGACGTCGCGGATCCAGGCGGCAAGCGTCTTGCGTTCCTCGTCGGCAAGCGCGCCAGAGCCTTCCGGGGGCATCACTCCCCCCTCGATCTGCCGCAGGACCTTGTTCCACAGGGCGCGGTCGGTCGTCTTTGCCAGGTCGGCGTGCCGATCGTCGAGCCGAACCCCCGCCTCCGGGGTGTCGCCGGTGTGGCAGTCGTTGCAGTACCGGACGAGGAGTGGCCGAACCGTGTCGTCGAACGCGTCTGGCCCGGCAGCCGGAAGCCAGCCTGCCTGGAGCAGGGCGAACGGGGCCAAAAAGGCTCCGAGCCAGATCCCCAGCCTGTCGGCGAAGGGGGGCAAAAGGTCACAGCGTCGGCACAATCGCGGCGGCATCGCTCGGCTCCGGGCGAGGGGGATCACCCCATTCTAGCCACGCCGTGACCGCGAGGCCGCGGCGCTGCTTTGGCCGGCCTTCCCCGCCCCCCGTTCGGCAAGGGCCGCGATCCGGCGGCCCGGCGACGTCATTGCAAGTGTCCCGAGCGACTCCCAGTCGATCCACGCCACTCCGTCGCGCCGCGGCCCCTGACGGCTCGCCTGGCAGGCCGCGACCGTGACCGCGACCCGATGATGCGTGACGGTGTAACTGCAGGTGCCGACGAATCGCCGACGGCCGCATCCGAGGGGCGCGAGGATCTCCTTCGCGGGCAGCCGGGGGAAGTCCCACAGTCCCTCCCACCACTCCCCCGCGCCGCGTCGGACGACCAAGACCTTCGCCCCGCGCCGAACGACGACCGCCGTCTCGTCGAGATCGATCACCGTGCGTCGCACCGTCGACACGGGGATCGACCCAGCCTGCCCGGTCTTGAGCGCCAGGCAGTGCGGCGCGAGTGGACAGCGCGAACAGATCGGACTCCGCGGCGTGCAGACCGT
>CAMCCR010000247.1 GCA_945873085.1 Candidatus Kuenenia stuttgartensis
CTCGGCATGCGTGACGGGATCGACGACATGGCCTGTCCCCGGGGAGATGAGGTTGACCATCTCCAGCCCCTCGCGGCGCATCGCTGCTTCCATCAGCACATGGGCCTGGAAGAAGACGTCCTCCCCTCCCATGCAGGCGACCGCCGGCACGACCCCGGCGTTGGCGGCATAGTCAACGGAATCGAGCATGTGGAGCCCGAGTTCCTGGTGCGCCGGCAAGGGGCCGACCTTGATGAACCCGGGGATCGGCGTCTCGGAGAACCGATGGGTGTCGACATACCCGCAGTACGGCCCCAACGCCGCGAACCGGTCGGGATGTTTGAGCCCCAGGTGCCACGTTCCCGAGGCGCCCATCGACATGCCGCGGAGGACGATCCGATCGCGGTCGATGCGGTAGCGACGACAGACATCCTCGATGGCCTCGAAAACATCCGTCTCGCCGGACCAGCGGTAGCAGTTCTCGACCCGGCCGAGTGGATGGAGCTCGATGAACGGTGCATCGGGCGGGTCGCCGTCGGCCCCGTCCCCCTCGTCGAACCGAGCCATGAAGCGCACCTCGCTCATCCCGACCGGACGGCTGCTCCCGTGCAACACGACGTCGAGCCGCATCACCTGCTGCGGGTCATGATGTTTCGGCACGATGAGGCCGTAGGGCTGCCGGGAGCCGTCGACCTGCGACACATACCCCAGCACTACTTTGCCGCGCCGGTCTCCCCAGGGCCGTCGCCCCTGCGCCAGCGCCGCCATGCGTTCGGCGCCACGATCAAGGGCCCACTCGAGTTGCCGGACATCGTCGGCCGAGAACTCACGGTCATGCCGCAGGGCCCAGGCCACCCCCTTGGCGAAGATCGCCGCATCGGCAAGCTCCTCCGGGAGCCCACCCCCGGGGGCGTCGAGGGAGTCGTTCAACGTCCGCAGAGCAGTCTCGAGCGTCTGCCGTCGCTCCGCAGTCAACGGCTGCGGATCTGGCCGCAGACCAGGGGACTGCGCAGGCGACGGCCGCGAAAAAACCGAGCTGGCAACACCAGCCAACACGATCACCGCGATGGCGAACCACGACCCTCGACGATGAAGACTCATGTCCCTTACCCCCTGAGCCCGAACTTCCCAAATGTACCTCCCCGATGAGGATGGATGGAATCGCAGGCTCAAAACGCACCATGCGCCCAACCCGAGCGCACAGAGGCCACGTTCGTTGACGGGTCGGCGGCAGGCTGACACAATTTTTCGAGTCGGTCGGTCTCGAAGCGGTTCGGCGACTTGTCATCTGGGAAATCCCGGTCGAGAGGACGCTCGTGGTCATCGCCAGCGAGTTCATCCGCGTCATGATTCCCGGAAGATGGGCCCACTCGACGGTGGTGCTCTTCGGCGACGGGATCGGGAGGAGGGCCGTCTCCGCCACGGAAGACGGCACGGTGCGGGCCGTGAAGGTGGTGCTCGGTGCCTGAAACGCTCGCCCTCTCCGGACCGGTGTGCGTCGTCGGCCTCGGGCTGATGGGAACGGCGATCGCGGGCCGGCTCCTCGACGCCGGCTGCGACGTGCGCGTCTGGAACCGCTCTCCGGCGCGTGCCGTCCCCCTGCTCGCACGTGGGGCATGCTGGACCGACGACCCGCTCGGCGAGTGCCACCTCGTGGTCGTGAGCCTCTATGACGGTGCCGCCGTGCGCGCCGTCATGGCGCCCTGGCTCGCCCGTTCGGCTCCGGGAAGAGTCGTCGTCGACACCTCGACGGTCGATCCCGCCACGACTGAATCCCTGGCGGGTGTGGCACGGGCCCGCGGACTTGCATGGCTCGATGCCCCGATCTCAGGATCGAGCGTGCAGACGGCCCGTGGCGAGGCGACGGTGCTCATCGGCGGCCCGGCGGAGGATGTCGCGGCTCTGGGCGCCCTGTGGGAAATCCTCGGCGGACACTGGCACCATGTCGGCCCGACGGGGAGCGCCTCGCGGATGAAGCTCGTCACGAACCTCGTCCTCGGCCTCAACCGCGCGGCACTCGCCGAAGGGCTCGTGCTCGCGGACGTCCTGGGGATCGACGCCCAGGCCGCCCTCGACGTCCTGCGCGACAGCCCGGCGGCCTCGCGGCAGATGGAGACGAAGGGGCCGAAGATGGTGGCGGGGGACTTCTCGGTGCAGGCCCGGCTCGGGCAGCATCTCAAGGACGTCGACTTGATTCTCGAAGCAGCGGCGGACGCCGGCGTGACGCTCACGCTCGCCACCGCCCACCGCGCCCTCCTCGAAGCCGCAGTGGCCGCGGGCCTCGGCGACCTCGACAACAGCGCGATCATCGGCGCCTACCGGCCACCCGGGCCGCGGCACGGGGGAGGCCACCCGACGTGACCGCTTCTCCCCTCACGCACCGGTCCCGAGTGATGGTGCTCCTAACCGCGATCCTGGCGATGGTCTTCGACGGTGTAGAACTGGGGATGATGCCGATCGCGTCGCTGGCGGTCTCGCGCTCGCTCCTCGGCGCGGACTGGACACCGACATCCGGCGGAGATTGGTTCGCGCGCTGGACGGCGGCCCTGATGCTCGGGGCGGCGCTGGGCGGGGTACTCGTTGGGATGCTCGGCGACCGCGTCGGACGCGCTCGTGCGATGGGGGCGAGTGTCCTCGTCTACTCGCTCTTCGCAGGGCTCGGAGCGCGGGCGGGCGATCCTTGGGAGATGCTCCTGTGGCGCTTCCTCGTCGGCATCGGGGTCGGGGGCCTGTGGCCAAACGCGATGGCGCTCGTCGCCGAATGCTGGAGCGGAGCCTCCAAGCCGTTCATCGCGGGGGCGACGAGCGCCAGCCTGAACGCGGGGATTCTCCTCCTGGCCCTCGTGACGCGCTTCTGGACGGTGGATGCCGAGTCGTGGCGCTGGTTGTTCGGTCTGGCGGCGGCCCCGGCGCTCCTCGGGGTCGCCATCCTCCTCTTCATCCCGGAATCTCCTGTCTGGAGTGCCGCTGCGCGGCGGGTGGAGCGCGCGCCGCTCGCGGTGCTCCTGGGGCCCGGCTTGCGCCGGCGGACGGCCGCGGCGATCGCGGTGGCCGCGGTGCCGATGGTGGGGGCGTGGGCGGCGAGCAAGTGGATGATCCCCTGGGCCGACGCCGTCGCCGGAGCCGTCGACCCCGGCTACAAGTCGGTCACGCAGGGGTGGTGGGCCGCTGGAGCGACAGTCGGGAGCTTCGCAGGCGCTCTCGTCGCCGCCCGCCTCGGCCGTCGAACCGGCTACGTCCTCATGAGCGTGGCCACGGCGGGGCTCACGGTGGCAATGTTCCGTTTCACGGCACCGCTGGAGGCGTCTTTCCTCCCGGTGGTGTTCGCGCAGGGCCTGGTGGCGACGCTGTTCTTCGGATGGCTGGCAGTGTTCCTCCCCACGATCTTCCCCGTCGCCGTGCGTGCCACCGGCAGCGGCCTGGCCTACAACGGAGGCCGCTTCGCCACCGCCGCCGGCGTGCTCGGCGCGGGATGGCTGTTCACGATCCTGGGGGGGAGCTACCCGAACGTGGGCGCCACCTGTGCGCTCGTGTACGCACTCGGTGTGGGCGCGGCCTGGCTCGTCCCCGCCGAGGAGTCGCCCCCCGAGCCGTGAAAAGCCGCCGCGGATGTGGCCCGGCGGCCAAGCGTGCAGCCGAGCCGATCTGTCCCCCCCGCCCGTGCAAGGTCTACACTCCGTGGCGAGGGCGCTGTGCCGCCATGCCCCGCCTCCCCCGTCGAGAGGAATCCGCGATGCGATCCCCACGCTTCACCTTGATCGCGCCCCTGGCCACCGCGGCCTGGCTGGTGTTGATCTCCCAGGTCACCAGCGCCCGCGCTCAGGCCCCCTCCGCTGGCGACTGGCCGCAGTTCCGCGGGGGAACGGCGCTCGGGCTCGCGGCGGATGCCGCGCTGCCACTCTCCTGGGACAAGTCTCCCGGATCGAAGGGAACCGTCGCGTGGCGGTCGGCGATCCCAGGCGCGGGCTGGTCGCAGCCGGTGAGCGTTGATGGGCGGATCTACCTCACGACCGCCGTGATCCCAGGGGGACGGAAGCCGAAGGGAATGTCGGGGGGAGTGATGGATCTCTCCACGATGGGCTGGGGGAAGCCGCCGAAGGATCCTGTCCAGTGGCGCATCCTCTGTCTTGATGCGACCGACGGGAGCCTGATCTGGTCGAAGACCGTCGTTGAGCAGGCGCCGAAATATGCCACTCACGCCTCCAACACCTACGCCACGGAAACGCCCTGTGCCACGGCCGACGGCGTGTGGGCCTTCTTCGGCGCCACCGGCACCGTCGTCGCCCTCGACCGCGACGGCAACGAACGCTGGAAGCGCGAATACGGCCCGCAGCCGATCACAAACGCCTTCGGCACCGGAGCCTCGCCAGTGCTTCAGGACGGCAAGCTCCTCGTCCAGCTCTACAACGACGATGTCGGCGATCTCCACTGCCTCGACGCCGCCACCGGCACAGACCTCTGGACGGCGACGCGCACCAAGGGGGCGTCGTGGGCCACGCCGATCCTCTGGGACAACGGCGGCACCGCCGAAGTCGTGACCGGCGGCCAGGGCTCGATCGTCGCCTATGCGCTCGCCGATGGCAGCGAGCGCTGGCGGTACGGCGGGCTCGACACGTCGTTTGCCTGCTCGCTCGGCGCCGATGCCGAAGGGGTCTACTTCGGGACCTCGAGCCCCGGCTCGAAGGCTCCAGCCGCAGCGATCCTCGCCGGAGCGAGCGGCGACGTGTCGCCCGGGAAGGACGGCGGGACGAATGCCTCCGTCCCCTGGAATCGCACGAAGAGCGGGGCCGGCATGCCCTCCCCCGTCGTCGTCGGCGACCTCCTTTACTTCTTCGGCAATACGGCCGTCTGCTA
>CAMCCR010000248.1 GCA_945873085.1 Candidatus Kuenenia stuttgartensis
GCCTGGAAGCCGATCATGGATGGCCTCGACAAGCGTGAGCAGGGGATCGAGCACCAGATCGCCGAAACGAAGAAAGCCAACGAGGAAGCCAAGCGGATGCTCGTCTCCTACGAGCGGCGTCTCGCGGAAGCCACCGACGAAGTCCGCGGGATGCTCGACGAAGCCCGCCGCGATTCCGAGGCCACGAAGCAGGCGATCGTCGCCGAGGCCCGCAAGGCTGCCGACGACGAGCAGGTCCGCGCCAAGCACGAGATCGGTCTGGCACGCGACGAGGCCCTCTCGTCGATCGCCCTCAAGGCGGGGGATCTGGCCGTCGAGGTGGCGGGCAAGTTCCTCCGCGAGAAGATCGGCAAGGAGGATCACTCCCGGTTGGTCCGCGATTCAGTGGGCAGCCTCGGCACCAAGCCGAGTGTCAACTGATCCGCCCCGTTCCCGCCCCGTCAATTCTCGCTCCCTCCGATCCCAGGATTCCCGATGCCCCCCTCCGGCGACCAAAGCACCGCGGACAAGCCCGTCACCGACATCGGTGTCCAGCGGCTGTCGCGCGTCTATGCCCAGGCGATCCTCGACGCCGCCGGGAACGCCGGCTGCCGGAATGAAGTTCTCGACGAGCTCCGCGCCTTGGCAACCGAGGTCCTCCCGAAGGTGCCGGCCGCCGCGAAAGTGTTTGCCTCGCCGCGGGTCAGCATCGAGGAGAAGGGGGCGATGATCGACAAGATCTGCGCCGGCCGCGTTCTCCCCACGACGCTCCACTCGCTCCACGTTTTGGCCCGACACGATCGCCTCGGCCTCCTCGCAAACGTCGTTGCCGCCGCCGGCCAGCTTGCCGACGAGCGCGACGGCCTCAAGCGCGCCGAGTTCACCACCGCCGTGCCGCTTGACGCCGCCGAACGCGAGCAGGTTGTCGCCGACACCGCCAAGGCCCTTGGCTTGCGGCTCGCCCCCACGTTCACCGTCAACCCTGACGTGCTCGGCGGACTGGTCGTCCGCGTCGAGGACACCGTCTATGACCAATCCGTCGCCACGGGCCTGCAGCGGCTCGGGCGCAGCTTGAAGCAGAGGAGCATCCATGAAATTCAATACAGACGAGATCGCCTCGGTACTCCGTGAGGAGATCGACCGCTTCGAACGGAAGATCGATGTCCGTGACGTCGGCCGCGTCCTCGAGGTCGGCGACGGCATCGCGCGCGTCTGGGGCCTTCAGGGCGTCATGGCGGGCGAAATGGTCGAGTTCCCCGGCGGCATCACCGGCTTGGCGTTCAATCTCGAAGAGAACTCCGTCGGCGTGATCATCCTCGGCGACTACCTCAAGGTCACCGAAGGGGACGAGGTTCGCAGCACAGGAAAGCTGTTGAGCGTGCCTGTCGGCGAGGCGGTCATCGGCCGCGTCCTCGACCCGCTCGGCAATCCGCTCGACGGTAAGGGGCCGGTCATCACCGACCATCGCCGCCCCGTGGAGACGCTCGCCCCGGGCGTTGCCGAGCGTTCCCCCGTCCGCGAGCCGCTCCAGACCGGCATCAAGGCGATCGACGCGATGACGCCGATCGGCCGCGGCCAGCGTGAGTTGATCATCGGTGACCGCAAGACCGGCAAGACGGCGATCGGCATCGACGCGATCATCAATCAAAAGAACAGCGGCGTGAAGTGCTTCTACGTCGCCGTCGGCCAGAAGGATTCGTCGGTCGCCGTGGCGATCGACACCCTGCGGAAGTACGGCGCCATGGACTACACGACCGTGATCGTGTCTGGCGCCTCCACGGCAGCTCCGCTCCAGTACATCGCCCCCTACTCGGGCACGGCGATGGCGGAGTACTTCATGTACAAAGGCGAGCACGCCCTGATCGTTTATGACGATCTTTCCAAGCAGGCCACGGCCTACCGCCAGCTCTCGCTCCTCATGCGACGCCCGCCAGGACGCGAGGCCTACCCGGGCGACGTGTTCTACGCCCACAGCCGTCTCCTCGAGCGGTCGGCGAAGCTCTCCGCCGAGCTCGGCAGTGGCTCGCTCACCTCGCTGCCGATCATCGAGACGCTCGAAGGCGAAGTCTCGGCGTACATCCCCACCAACGTGATCTCGATCACTGACGGCCAGATCTACCTCCAGCCTGACCTCTTCTTCGCCGGCCAGCGTCCTGCCATGAACGTCGGCATCTCGGTGTCGCGCGTCGGTGGTGCCGCCCAGACGAAGGCCATGAAGAAGGTCGCCGGTGGTCTCCGTCTCGATTTGGCGAGCTTCCGTGAGCTCGAGGCCTTCGCCCAGCTCGGCACCGATCTCGATGCCGCCACCCAGCAGCGCCTCGACCGCGGTTACCGGATGGTGGAGCTCCTCAAGCAGGGACAGTTCGCCCCGATGGACGTCGTCGACCAGGTGTTCAGCATCTACGCCGGCACGCGAGGCCATCTCGACGCGGTGAAGCGCGAGGACGTGGCGACGTGGGAGAAGGATTTCATCACCTTCGTTCGCGATCAGGTGCCGGAACTCCGGGCCCGTGTTGTCAATTCGAAGGAGCTCGACGCCGAAGGTGAGCGGATGCTCGAGGCGGCGATCGCGGAGTTCAAGCGGCAGTGGGCGACTCGGGAGTCGGGGGCCAAGGCCGGGCCGAAGGCTGTCGCTGCAGCCCGCTGATCCCAGTCACCACCGCAAGCGCATAGCGCACGAACCACAGGATCCCTACTCATGGCCAAGGCCAGGGCACTCGATCGCCGGCGAAAGTCGGTGAAGAACATCCGCAAGATCACGCGGACGATGGAGCTGATCGCCACCGCCCGATTCAAGAAGGCGATGGATCGCTCTATCGCCTCGCGCGACTACACCCTCCGGCTCGCCAAGATTCTCGAGAACATCGCCGCCGCGAGTGCCGGCGGTGCCGACGGGGAAGGGGGCGGGGCGGCGCTGGGATTTTCCCACCCGCTCCTCGAGGTCCGTCCGACGAAGCGAACGGCGGTGCTCGTTCTCACCGGCAATCGCGGCCTGTGCGGCGGCTACAATTCCAACATTGTCCGTCAGTCGCAGGCGATCCTCGGCCAGTGGCGGAGCGAGAAGGTAGGGGTTCACACGGCCGTGTCGGGGAAGCGCGGGATCTCGGCGCTCAAGTTCCGCGGTGTCGACATCGATGAGCGGTATCTCCAATTCGAAGACAAGCCCGAGTTCGACCAAGTGGCCCCGATCGGTCGCGCCTACCTTGAGGCTTACTCGTCTGGCGAGATCGATCGGCTCGACGTCGTCTACACCCGCTTCGACAGCATTGCCCGCCAAGCGGCCGTCACGGAGATGCTTCTGCCTCTGAAACCCCCGGAAGCCCCATCCGGCGCTGCCCGCGAGGCGGCTGCCGCCAAGGCCGCTGCCGGGGGCTTGGCCAGCGACGACTACGACTTCTATCCCTCCGCCCAGAGCATCCTCGAGGAGATCCTCCCGGCGAGCTTCATGGCGAGGCTCTTCAAGTGCTTCCTCGATTCCGCCGTCAGCGAGCAGGTGGCGCGGATGGTGGCAATGAAGGCCGCCAGCGAGAATGCCGGCGGGCTGATCAAGGATCTGTCACGGCGGTACAACCGCGCCCGTCAGTCGCAAATCACAGGCGAAATCATGGAGATCCTCGGCGGCGTCGAGGCGCTCAAGAAATGATCGGCGCTCTCGCCACCGATCTTCATTCCCGCTCTCTCACTCACAGACAAGCCAACCAGTTCCCCAGCCAACCACATTCCCGGACACCTCCGGACACACGGTTCCTAAAGCAGCAAAGGCACGTCACGACGCATGGCAACGGCAACGAAGAAGCACGGCGGCAAGGTCGGTCATGTCACCCAAGTCATCGGGTCGACGTTCGACGCGGAGTTCCCCGAGGACTCGATCCCGGCGATCTACAACGCCGTGAAGATCGACCATGAGTCGAAGGGGGTGTCGGTGCACATCATCGGGGAAGTGCAGCAGCATCTCGGCGGCGGCAAGGTGCGTTGTGTCGCCCTCGGCAGCACCGACGGCATGGTCCGTGGCGGCACCTGCATCGACACCGGCGCCCCACTCTCCGTGCCGGTCGGCAAGGAGACGCTCGGCCGCGTCTTCAATCTCGCCGGCGAGCCGATCGACAACCGCGGCCCGGTGAACACGACGGAGCGCTGGCCGATCCACCGCGATCCACCGCCGATCACCGATCTCTCCACGAAGACTGAGCTCTTCGAGACCGGCATCAAGGTCATCGACCTCCTGACCCCGTTCGTCCGCGGCGGGAAGGCCGGCCTGTTCGGCGGTGCCGGCCTCGGCAAGACGGTCATCCTCACCGAACTGATCGCCCGTATCGCCAGTGCCCACGGCGGTTACTCGGTATTTGCCGGCGTCGGCGAGCGAACCCGCGAAGGAACCGACCTCTGGCTCGAGATGCAGGAAGCGAAGATCGGCGACACCGGTCGCAGTGTCATCGAGCAAACCTGCATGGTGTTCGGCCAGATGAACGAGCCGCCGGGAGCCCGTCTCCGCGTCGCCCTCTCCGCGCTGACCATGGCCGAGTATTTCCGCGATACGACCGGCGCCGATACGCTTCTCTTCGTCGACAACATCTTCCGCTTTTCCCAGGCGGGGAGTGAGGTCAGCGCCCTGCTCGGCCGCATGCCGAGTGCGGTCGGTTACCAGCCGACGCTTGCCACGGAGATGGGCGCTCTTCAGGAGCGGATCGCTTCGACGTCGAAGGGGGCGATCACGTCGGTGCAGGCGGTCTACGTGCCGGCCGACGATCCGACCGATCCGGCCCCGGCGACGGCGTTCGGCAATCTCGACGCGTTCCTCTATCTGGAGCGTTCGATCTCGGAGAAGGGCATCTACCCGGCCGTCGATCC
>CAMCCR010000249.1 GCA_945873085.1 Candidatus Kuenenia stuttgartensis
GTGTCGGAAGCTCATAAAAGGGATTCGAGGCCCTCTTGTTCCTGGGAATCTTGTAGTCCCAGAACCGGCCCGCTCCGTTGGCCTGCGACACGAGCATCAGTTCCGCGTGGCTGATGAAAGGCCGATTTGGCCACGGCAGCCACGACTTCACCTCCGGATTCAGCGGCACGATGCCCACCGAATCGCCCGTCGTTTCGAACGGCCCGTTGTTCCAGACCGAACTCTTACGGATGTAGGTCTTCCAGTTGTTGCCTTCGCCCGTCCGGTTGACGCGCTTGACGCCGAGGCGGTCAAGGACGACGTAGGGGTTGTAGCCCGAACTGGTCGGGGTGTCGTTCCAGGCCTTCGCCGGATCCTCGAGCCGCTCAAGAAACACGATCGTGTCGGCTCCAGGCTGGTACGAGGCCGCCCCGGGCCACGACGTGGTCTTGAATGCACCCCCAGAGTTGATCTCGAACTTCCGAAACGCGTTGTCCACCGGGACGGTGACGGTCGACGTATCGGTGGTCTGATTGCCGGTCGTCTTCGGCGGCGCGGGCATCACCACGAGGTAGGAATCTGGTCCGATCTGGGCATCGCTCGGGCCTCCGCCCGTCTTGCGAAATATCCCCGGAACCGCCTTCTCGCCACTGCCCGGCTTGTCGAACCGGACGCTCGTGCCGGGCTCGATCCGCAGTCGCCACACCGGCTGGCTGCTCTGCGACGACTTCTCGGCCAGATCGAGCACCGGGGCCGTGCTCGAGGTGACGGCCTCGGCATTCTGCCCATTGCTGACCGTCGTCAGGCGCTCCGTCCACGATGGGCGGTAGAGCGACACATACAGGCCGTCGTCAGACGTGATCGTGCCGGTGTTGTCGACGGCGTAATAGGCGATCGTCTGGGCGATCACGAGTTCGGGCCGCTCCAAGCCCCAGACCACATTTCCGCTGCTCCAGCCGTTCGTTCCTGCGCCCCAGCCGTCGGCCGGGTCGGTGTCGAACTGGAAGCGGGTGAACTTCGAGTCGGGGTCGCGGTAGTCGACCACGTTGGCCGCCCATTGGGCCGTGGCGGCGTCGGCGGGCCGACCGAGCGCCACGCACAGCACGTAGAGGTGCCGGCAGAACAGTTGCTTCGCTTCGGTTTCGGCCGTGCCGTCGGGAAACGGCCGGTTGATGTCGAACCGCAGGCCGGCGAGCACGTCGGGCGAGATCACATCTTTGGGGTCACACCGCAGGGCGGCGATGTAGTCGGCGATCCGGCTGGCTACGGCGCCCGTCAGCCCGGGGGTGTCCCAGCTGTCGGTCGTGACGAGCATCCGCGACCGCTGGCTCGCGTCGTCGAGCGTTACCGCCAGCCGTGGTGAAAGCATGGAGGCGTCGGCGTCGAACTGGCGGAGCACGGCCTCCAGGTCTGCAGGCGTGAAGGGATTGTCGGCGTGGGTGGTCGTGCGGAGTTCGCCCGGCTTGGGCGCATCGCTGTCGAGCCGCATCTCGTAGGGGTCGTCGACGTAGTTGGCCTTGGTCCAGTCGGGGCAGAAGTAGGTCATCTCGGGAACCGTGAGCTCGGACGCTTGTCCGCTCTTGGTCGTGGCCAGATCGACCTTGATCATGCTCTTGAGGTCGATCAGCGAATTCAAGGCGGGGAGTGGGGCGTTGCTCCCCGTACTGAAAAGCCGGTCGTTGCGCTCGCTGAGGCGGTCGTTCGTGCCGGGGATACCGGGGGCCGCGGCCACGCCATACCGCCCGTCGACCGGCCCCACGAGGGGCACCGGGCGCCGCTGCTCGAGCGACGACGTCGTGGCCGTCAAGGCGTTGACGGCGGTCGCCCCGATGATCCGCCTCCAGCGGTCGGAGGCCGCGGGGGGGTCCGTCTGGGGCTTGTTCGACGCGAGCGGAGCCACGAACAGCAGCGAGCCATCGACGTCGGCGGGGCCGTAGCCGCTCCCGGTGGGAACGGCGGGAGCGCTGGGCCACGTGCCATCCCTGGCGTCCGCCGGATAATCGATCGATGTCCGGCTGCCGTGGGCGTTGACGTTGACGCGACCATCGAGGTCGAGGACGAGATAGGAGGCGTCAAACTCGAGCTGCCCGCCGCCCGGCGCCGGCTGGCTGTCGAAGATTTTTCGCAGCCAGATGCCGTCGTTGACGCCGTCGTTGTCGTTATCGACCGTGGCGGCGTCGCCCGCGGCTGCAAACGCGGGGCGGGGCACCGTCTTCACGGCTCCGTCTTCGAGGGCGACCTTCGTGAGCCAGGGGTTGGCAGTGTCGTAGGCGTCGTAGGCCTCTTCCCGGAAGGCCGGCTGGTTGACGAGGACGGCGCACGGCACGCTGGGCAGGACCGATTCAGACTCCGCCTGGAGCCGGGCGATCCAGCAGGTGAACGGGCTCGTGCCGCTCGCCCGCAGGATCCGCAGGCTCATGACCGGCGAGCCCGTTTCGCGGTCGGGATCGAACGTGATCACGCGCCCGCAGAGATCGGCGGCACGGGCGCCCGGCAGCTCCACCGTGGCTTCGACGAGTGGCCCGTTGGCCGTGAGCGATGTCACCCAGCCCTTGAGCGGTGGCGTCGCGCCATACATGTCGGCCAGCAGGCTCTCGCTGAGGCCGGCTGCCGTCGCGTCGGGGCTGCCCCGCAACAGCGACAGCACGGCGCGCTCCAGTTGCCTGCGGGCGAGCAGGGGACCGGCCGACTGGCCGACCGTCGCGGCGGCGAAGGCCCGGGCCGTCTTTCGCGTGCGGGTGGCCAGCGTGAGCATCACTGTTCCCATGAGCAGGAACAACGTGAGCATGCAGAGCACGAGCAGCAGCAGAAAGCCGCGGCGACGATTACCGACGAGTGTGGCATGCATGGCGGCGAAAACCCTTCGAATGTACCGAAATCCTCAGTCGAGCGTCAACGCCTGCTCGTCGACCCGCACGATTCCCTCAAAGGCCAACACGGTGGCCGCTGCACCGGAGGCTGCCGAGTTGGTGAGCCGCTCGAACTCGGCTTGATCGTGCAGGACGACCCGCTTCTTCTGCCCCGTGGGCGTTTGCCAATTCCACGACGACATCACGCGAAACCAGCGCGGCGAGTCGGCGGCACCGGCAGGCAGCGCCAACACCCAGGTGCATCCGCGCAGGAGAGCGTCGTTGTCGTCGGTGAACACATCGGCCTCGTAGACGCTGCCGACGCGAGTCAGTACGACCGGCAGCGGTTCCTCAGCCGCACCACTGGCGCTCTTGTGCCACCGCTTGAAGACGACGATCGCCAAAACGGCCTTGCCCCCCGACGCCACGGGGCGCGTGCGAGGCGCGAGCGTCGCGCCCCAGCAGAGCCCGTCGCGAAACTCGCGTGGTCCGAGACCAGCGTTATCCCTCGTGAACGAATTGGTCGGCGAGTCGGCAGTCTGTGTCGCAGCGTAGGCGAGGACGTCCTCCAGCACAAACGTGCGCCAAGAGCCACACCGCTTCTGCGCGGCGGCCGAAAGCCCGGAAAAGATTCCGCTCGCCAGGCCGCCCGAGGGCAGATTGCCAAGCGTAGGCAGCTTGTCGAGCACCTTGCCGAAGGCGAGCGTCGGTGCGGTCCCGTTGGTGGGAAACGCATCGGCGGCGATCAGACTGCGATTGACGATCTCGGCAGCGGCGTTGGAGAGCATCACGGCGGCGCGATCCTCCGTCGTCGCCTGCGTGAGCCGTGAGCCGGAGGCGGGCAGCAGCGCGGCGATCGCGGACAGGCCCACGACCAGGAGCCCGCAACTAACCAGCACCTCAAGCAGCGTGATCCCGCGCCGCCGTCGAGCAGTGTCGCTGGTGGGAGTGGAAGCCATGGTGCATCAACCCCCGATGCTCGTGCCATGGCGGGCCTTCGCGCGGGCCGCCCGCAGGGCCGTGGCATCGGCGGCGACCTGCGGCACGTTTGCAGCGATCGTCACCCGGCCGGTGCGCGGAAGCACGACCACCCACAGCGCCTTGTCACTGGCGAGCGTGTTGACCGTGGAGTCGAGGATCGCCGCTTCGATTTCGGCGCGGAGCGTGACGAAGAAGTAGATCTGCTCATAGGGGCTGATCGGCTGGGTGTTGCGAAACTGCCCGGCCGCATGCAGCACGTTTTGCATCAGGGAGTCGACGGACCCCACCGAGTCGAAGCCGACGGCGATCGCCCCCTTGCCGGCCAGCGACTCCCAGTCCGCCATGCCTTCGTAGCCGCTCTGGCGGAGATCGATCGCCACGCCCTCGGGCAGCGACTGCGAAAAACCGGCAGGAATCGGGTAGCGGGCAGCCTGAAAACTGAGGGTGCCCGAGGCCGCGGCCTTCGGCCACAGGACGGTGCGCGATGTCTGGCCGTTTTCACTGCGGATGCTCGCCACCGCGACCGGAGGCGTGGGGCACGACAGCGAAAACCATTCCGACACCGGCCCGTCAACGCCCTGCCCGCGGTCGAGAAATCGGATTTTGTAGCCGTTCACGAGCGAAGACACGTCGTCGTTGGTGGTCTTGAGCCGGAGCGTCTGCGACGTCGCCGACACGGTGGCGTCGGTCGGAGGCAGCCCCTGCTCCACGATACCCTCGATGAACGGGAATCGCCGCCCCTGCGAAACCATGTGACCGAGGCGACCTTGGGAGTCGATGATCACCGCGGCGCCGGTGGGGCTGCCGAGCGAGAGCGACTGCGACGCCAACAAGATCGACGCAAGTTGCTGGGCACCGCGGCGGATGTTTCCCGACGTGCGCGAGCCGCGGGCCCCCGTGAGCATGAAGCTCATCAGGGTCAGCATGATAGCCATGACGACGAGGAGCTCCGTGATCGTGAACCCACCACGCAGCCGCTTGGACTCGGAAGCCATTATCATAGCTTG
>CAMCCR010000250.1 GCA_945873085.1 Candidatus Kuenenia stuttgartensis
CTCACCGTCTTTCGCATCGAGACGACGATGATGTCACGTGATTGACACTTGGGGCAGGTGTTCGAGTCTTTCACCGAACACGCTCACTCCGCCGCGGTGTCGATCCGCTCGGCGACCCTGGCCGCGACGCGGCGGAACATCGCCTTGCCGGTGTCGGCGGCGCTATCGACAAACCGCTCGCTCAAGACCACCTCCGTCGGGACGCCGCCGCCGGCCGGCCCCTTCCGCCAGCCCGCCACGAGCCAGCCGTCCTTGCGCGATTCGAGTTGGTTCATCGGCAGCGGGCCGACGCTCGCAAGCTCCCCCTGGAGCGGCAGCGGTTCGATCTCGATCGCATCCTTGAAGACCTTGTCGAACCGCTTCTGGAGGATGCGGCGGAGCGAGGTCTCGGCCATCGTCAGCTTCCGATCGCCCGACTTGAAGCCGGGCGGGCTGATCTGCACGTTCCCCTCGCGGACGAGGACCGGCCCCTTCGGCCCCTGCCCCACAGCGTAGACCGCGGCGATGTCCATGCCGGGGAAGCTCCGCTCGCCGGAGACGAACTTGTCGCCACGGACGGTCACCTTCACACGGCCCTGGTCGGCGGCCACCGTCACCGGGCGGTACTTGGCGAACGTGATCGCCCAGGTCTTCTGCTCGGCGTCGGGATCGCTGCCGAGCGAATCTGGCATCTTCAGATTCTGCTCCTTGGCGATCCGGGCAACGTCGTCCTGCGTGACGATCTTTCCGCCCAGCTTCTCTTCGAGAACGTTGTTGACGGCCGACTCGTGGATCTGTGCCGTGATGAGGTTTCCAGCGGCGGCCGGCGGCGGGCTCGAGAACGCGGCCAACTGGCTGGCGAGTGACTTCCGGGCCACGATCCGCAGGTGGCTGTCGGTCGTGTGCATGTGGAACGATTCGGGGTAGAGGCCCTGGGCCTGGAGCGGCCCGCGCACCTTCTGCCGGAACTGATCGCGCATCTGCCCGATGGCTGGCTCCGTCTGTTCGCCGAACTGCGCCCGGATCCGGTCGCGGGCCTTCCCCTCGGCCACGGCCTCGGCCTGGGCCTTGCTCTCGGCAATTTTCTTGCTGGCGATCCGGCGGATGAGCCGCTTGCCGAAGCGAGCGTTGATCCCCAGGCCGGTGACGGTCGAGTTGGTGTCGGCCGAGGCCTCGACGGGCGACGACGAGACGTTGTGCTCGTCGAGGAAGATCCGCCGCCGGGCGTCGATCGAGGTGACGCCGCGGCTGTTGACCGTGACCGGCCCCTGCGTTCCCCGGGTGTGGGAGATGTTCGTGGCCCCGAGGACGATGTCGAACACCGCCTTCTCCCCCGACGGCACGAAGTCGAGGCGGACGTTGCCGGTGGTGTGCCCGGTGCCGCGGATCCGCGTTCCGAGGACGACGTCATCGACCGGCTGC
The DNA here is from genome assembly GCA_945873085.1 of Candidatus Kuenenia stuttgartensis. Taxonomy (GTDB): domain Bacteria; phylum Planctomycetota; class Planctomycetia; order Pirellulales; family UBA1268; genus QWOP01. The sequence goes on from CAMCCR010000250.1 coordinate 1,402, forward strand.
ACCTGGTCGATCGGGCGGTTGACGGCCGGGGCAAGGAGAGCCTCGGCGACTTCGAGGTGGATGTTGGGGCGGGAGTTGGCCCCGCGGACAGCGGCCACGACGCCCGGCGCCTGCCCCGAATCGACGAGCCGATCGAGGATCGGCGCCACCGGCGCCAGCGACTCGGCCTGGCCAGAGGCGCTCGCCGTGAGGAGCGCCGAGGAGAGCTTGTCGAGCCGGTCGCTGAATTGCTGGGCACCGTTGCCGCGGGCGACGTCGGCGACCTCGGCATACTTCGTTACCGCCTTGCGGACGCGGACGAATTGCGGCATGTCGAGACCCATTTCAGGGCTCCCGAGTTTCTTCTCGAGATCGCGGAGGACCTTCGGATCGGCCGCCTGCCCCGACGACGCCTGGGCCTCGAGCGCCGGCCAATCGAGATACGTCCGCCAATCGGCCCCGCTCTTGCTCCGCCCCAGCAGGGCGTCGAGCGGCAACAGCGCCGAGCGAAGGTTGCTCGCCGCGGCGTCGAGCGAGGCATCACCGACGGGGCGGAAGCTCCCCACGGCCCGGGCGGCATCCCCGGCGATCTCCTCGAACCGGCGGCTGGCGGCATCCTGCGCCACGGCGGTCATAGCCGCGCCGGCCACGAGCCATCCCCCCGCCCATCCAGCAAACCGACGGCCACGACGGGAGGAGGGCATGGAAATGCGCTGCATGGGATTTGACGCCTGGGAAAGATGGGGAAAGTCCGACCGGAGTGTAGTCGGTGGCCCGATCGGCCTCTACACCAGCTTCGGGCGGCGGAAAAGAGGGCGAAACCGGCCGTTTAGCCCGGGAGGCAGTCGATGACGGGCATCACGAACACCTTGCCATCCCCCATCCGGCCGGTGCGGGCAACCTCGAGGACGCGCTCGATGACCTCATCAACGCGGGCATCGTCGACCCACATCTGGATCTCGACTTTGGGGAGGAACGCCAGCGAATACTCACTGTCGCCGTAGCGATCGAGATAGTTCTTCTGCCGGCCGTAGCCCTTCACCTCGCGGACGGTGCAGGCCTCGAGCGGGGCGAGTTTCAGCGCCTCGAGGACGCGCTCGGCGAGGAACGGCTTGACGACGGCGATGACTTCCTTCACCGCGCCCCCTTCCGGCCGTCGAGCGGCGTCACGACACCCATCAGCTGAAGAAGTTGTCGCCGAAGAGATTCAGCGGCGGGCACGTGGTGACGGTGATGTCGCCGTTGACGCGGGTCTGGCAGGCCAGCCGCATCGTCTCCTCGTTGCCGATGTAGGCCAGCGACACGCCGAGCCTGGCCCCTTCGATGATCCCCTTGGAGGAGCAATTCTCCATCCCCTTGGTGATCAGCACGCGGCAGGTTCCGCAGCTCCCAAAGCCGTGGCAATTGAGCACCTTGTGGACGCCCGGATAGAGGGCCACTCCGGCTTGGAGGGCCTCCTGACGGAGGTTGGCCCCTTCCGGAACCTGAATTTCCTTTTTCTCGTTGGCAAAAGTGATCTTCGGCATGGAGAATTCCCGGTCGAGGCGGATCGTGGCCGATAGTCCCGGCGTCGTCCGATAGCGAATACTGTAGTCCCTGTCACGAACTCCTTCCACCCGTTTCCGCCTCACCACCCTCCCCGGGGGTCCACCACACCATGGCCGATCTGTCCAAGTACCAGCAGAAGATCGTCAAGAACTACTACGACAACCTCGACACCGCCCTCCTCCAGCGGCTCGGCGAGCAGGTCACCGACCTCTACCTCGCCGAAGGGAAGAAGCGGGAGAAGCTCTGGACGAGCATCACCGGCTCGCTTTCGAAGCTCGGCGTCAAGGCCCCGCGAATCGAGACGCTCCGCAAATCGGACGACGCCCGCCAACTCGCCAACCTGCTCCAGGAACTCCTCGCCAAGGACTGACGCCGGCCCGATCGTTGGCCCGGCCTGTCGGGGCATTCGGGGCCCGCACCCGCGGGCACCGCGGCCGACCCTTGCCAGCCGGTCGGCGGCGGTCCATTCTGTGGGGCCCATCCCCCGGACCGCCACCATGCCTTCGCCAGCCCCCACCGACCGCCACCAACTCGTCGACTCGCTCCGCTGGAAGAAGTTCCCGGTGCTCGACGACGGCCATGTCGCCCTCGTCGACGTGATGGGGGACGACGCAGCAGTCGTTCAGGCGGCTCGCGTCAGCTACGGCGACGGCACGCGGAAGGTGAGCGACGACCGCCAACTGATCCGCTATCTCCTTCGGCATGCCCACACGACGCCGTTTGAGATGGCGGAGCTGAAGTTCGTCGTCCGCGTCCCGATGGACTGCTGGCGGCAGTGGGTGCGCCACCGCACGGCCAACATCAACGAGTATTCCACGCGCTACTCCCTCGCCATCGATTCGATGCAGGCGACGCACGACGGCGAGTGGCGCTCCCAGGCAAGCACCAATCGGCAGGGCTCGGACGGCTGCCTCACCCCCACCGCCGGCCATCGCTTCACGCAATTGGAGACGGAGCTCCAAAGCCTCGCCCGGCGCGTCTACGAGGAGCGGCTCGAGGCGGGCATCGCCCGCGAACAGGCCCGCAAGGATCTTCCGCTCTCGACCTACACCGAGGCCTACTGGAAGATCGATCTCCACAATCTGCTCCACTTTCTCGCGCTGCGGATGGATGCCCACGCCCAACTCGAGATCCGCCAATACGCCACGACGATCGGCGAGCAGATCGTTCGGCCGCTCTTCCCGCTCGTCTGGGAGGCGTTCATCGACTACCGCGTCGAGGCCATGCGGCTGACGCGACTCGACCGCGAGGTGATCCGCCGCCTCGCCGCCAGCGGCACCGTTCCGGCCGACCGCGAGGCCTTCCTCACCGTTCAGGATCCGACCTGGCAGGGCCTCGAGCGCTGCCGGGAGCGCGACGAATGCTGGATCAAGCTCGCCGCCCTCGGCCTCGTCGCCGAGTGACGCTCCTTCCAAGTCTCCTTCCCCATTCTTCCCCTCTGCTCCTCCCCTTTCTCCCCCAAACGCCGGAGCCCCCATGGCCGTCGCCACTGCCGACCACCTCCTCGCCCTCACTCGCAAGCTCCTCGAGAGCATCGTCGCCGGCGACTGGAAGACCTACACGTCGCTCGTGGCCTACGACATCACCTGCTTCGAGCCGGAGGCCCGCGGCCAGCTCGTCGAGGGGCTCCCCTTCCACGAGTTCTATTTCAAGCTCGGCGCCGGCGGCTCGAAGCCGGCCGTCGTGCCGACGATCACGCTCGCCTCGCCGAACGTCCGGCTCCTCGGCGAGGACGCCGCCGTGGTCGCCTACATGCGGATGACCCAAAAGCTCGACGACGCCGGCCGCCCGATCACGGCGCTGTGCGAAGAGACGCGCGTCTGGCAGCGGATCGACGGCGCGTGGAAGCACGTCCACTTTCATCGCAGTCTGCCCGGCTGACG
>CAMCCR010000251.1 GCA_945873085.1 Candidatus Kuenenia stuttgartensis
GGCCTCGAAGCCTGGCTCGGTGAGAAATACGCCCTCGATCTCGGCGGCCCCCACCGTGCCCTCCGCTCCACCTACACCGCCGCCGAACGGGCCCACTGGGCCTATCAATCGCTCGTCGATCTCACCCCTTGCGCGCCCCACAGTCAGACCGCCCCGACGGCGATCGATCGCTTCCTCGCGCCGCAGATCGAGGCCCTGGGAATGCCACCGGTGCCCGAGGCCGATCGGGCCACGCTCCTTCGGAGGGTGACCTTCGACCTCACCGGGCTCCCGCCAACGCCGGAAGAGACCACCGCCTTCCTCGCCGACACCGGGCCCGATGCGTGGAGCGAGGTCGTCAACCGGCTCCTCGCCTCGCCCCATTACGGCGAGCAGCAAGCCCGCCACTGGCTCGACGTTGTCCGCTTCGCCGAGACAACAGCCAACGATGCCAACGCCGTGATGACGCAGGCCTGGCGCTACCGCAACTGGGTCGTCGACGCCTGCAACCGCGATCTCCCCTACGACCGCTTCCTCGTCGAACAGCTCGCCGGCGATCTCCTCCCCCGCTCCGGCGACGCCGCCACCGATGCCGCACGGACGATTGCCACAGGCTTCTTGATGATCGGCCCGAAGGCGCTCGCCGAGACCGACAAGGAGCAGTCGCGGCTCGACATCGTCGATGACCAGATCGATGTCACCGGCCGGGCCTTCCTCGGCCTCACGCTCGCCTGTGCCCGCTGCCACGACCACAAGTTTGACGCGATTCGCACGGCCGACTACTACGCCCTGGCGGGGATCTTTCGCAGCACCGAGCCGTTCCAAAACGAGGTCCGCAACGCCTCGATGTGGTGGGAGTATCTGGTGCCAGCGGGCGACGGTCGCGACCCGATCATGGTCATGGCCCCGAAAGAAACCCTCCCCCGCAACCTCCGCGTCCACCTTCGCGGGAATCGTTTTCAGCTCGGGGCGATCGCCCCGCGCAACATCCCTGGCCTTTTCAGCGCGCCCGCCGTCGGTGCGGAGGACGGAAGCGCGTTGGAAAGCCAACAACCGTTCGTCACTTCCGGCGGCAGCGGCCGGATCGAACTCGCCCGCTGGATCGCCAGTGAACAAAACCCGCTCACGGCGCGCGTCATGGTCAACCGGATCTGGCAGCAGCATTTTGGCCGTGGGCTCGTGGCGACGAGCGACAACTTTGGCACCCGCGGCGAGCCCCCCACGCACCCCGAGCTCCTCGATTGGCTCGCTTGCCGGTTCATCGAATCGGGATGGAGTGTCAAGGCGCTCCATCGCCTCATCCTCAACTCCGCCGCCTACCGCCGGGCCGTGGCCCCTGCGGCCCTCCGCGAGGCCGATCCCGACGGGCGGACGGTCGCCGCGATGACTCGCCGGCGGCTCACCGCCGAGCAGCTTCGCGACGCGGTCCTCGCGGTGAGTGGCGGCCTCGACCGGGCGCCGGGGAGTGACGAGAGCGCAAGGGTGCTCCTGGAGAAAGCCGAGGACATCGGGGCGATGATCAAGCCGAATCGGCTCGCTGTCGACGATTCCGTTTATACGACGTTCACCAAGCGGAGCCTCTATCTTCCGGCAGTGCGAAACATGCTCCCCGACGTCCTCGCGCTGTTTGACGCCGCTGATCCCAATGGCGTGACCGCCGTCCGCAACGAGACGACCGTCCCGTCGCAGGCCTTGTTCCTCGTCAACAGTCCGTTCGTCCGCGGTCAGGCCCTTGTCTTTGCCCGTTCGCTCCTCACCGATGCGAGCCTCGACGACCGCGGCCGAGGCGATCGGGCCCATGCCCGGGCCCTCGGCCGCCGGGCGACCCCGGAGGAGATTGCCGAGGCGCTTGCCTACGTCGCCGCCTGGACGGAATCGACCGCCGGGCAGGCCAGGCCGGCCGAGACGCGCCGCGAGGAGGCCTGGCAGAGCTGGTGTCAGGCGCTGCTGTGCTCCAATGAGTTTGCCTACCTCGACTGACCGGAGCCCTGTCATGCCCAACGTTCCGCGTCGCGAATGGCTCCTGCAGAGCGCCTGTGGCTTCGGTCACACGGCGCTCCTCGGCCTCCTTGCTAGCGCGCAGGTGCCCGGCATGGCCCGTGCAGCCGGGCCAACCGGCTCTCCGCTCGCGGCCAAGCCCCCCCACTTCCCGGCGCGGGCGAAGCGCGTCGTGTTCCTGTTCATGCATGGCGGGATCTCGCATGTCGATTCGTTCGACCCCAAGCCGAAGCTCGCGGCGCTGAACGGCCAGCCGCTGCCGCTGCCGAAGCCGAAGTTCGAGTTCGCCCCCACCGGCAATCTCCTCGCCTCGCCGTGGGAGTTTCGCCGCTACGGCCAGTCGGGGCTCGAGGTGAGCGATCTCTTTCCCCTCATCGGTAGCCATGCCGACGACCTGTGCGTGATCCGTTCGATGCATGGCGGCGACCAGGTGTCACACGGGCCGGCCCTGCTCGCCATGAACACCGGCTCCGGCGTCTTCGCCCGGCCGAGCCTCGGCGCCTGGACGCTCTACGGCCTCGGTTCAGAGAACGACAACCTCCCCGGATTCATCAGCCTCTCCCCCTCGCTCTACCACGGCGGCACGCAAAACTACGGATCGGCGTTCCTCCCGGCGAGCTTCCAGGGGACGCGGATCGGCGACGGCAGCACCGATTTCAAGTCGACGCGCCTCTCGAACCTCGTCTCGGCGGAGGATCCGTCTCTGGAACGCCGGCAACTCGATCTCCTCGCCGCCCGCAACCGTCGCCACGCGGGATTGGCGGGGGGCGACCCGCGGCTCGAGGCCCGGATCGAGTCGTTCGAGATGGCCTGGCGGATGCAGGGGGAAGCGCCGGGGGTTTTCGAGATCGAGCGGGAGACGGCCGGGACGCTCGCGCGCTACGGCGTCGGCGTCGAGCCGACCGACGAATATGCCCGACAGTGCGTGCTCGCCAGACGCTGCCTCGAGGCGGGGGTGCGGTTCGTGCAGGTCAACTTCAGCTACCCGCGCAACTACTGGGACGCCCACGGCGATCTCCGCAACAACCACACCACCAACGCAAAGAAGGTCGATCAGCCGATCGCCGCCCTCCTTGCCGACCTCAAGGCCCGCGGGCTGTTCGACGACACCCTCGTGATCTTCGGCACCGAGTTTGGCCGGACGCCGGCCGCCCAAGGCTCCGACGGCCGCGATCATCATCCCCACGCCTTCAGCGTGTGGATGGCCGGCGGCGGCGTGAAGGGGGGCGTTGCCCACGGACAGACAGACGACTTCGGCTATTACGTGGCAGAGGGGAAGGTGACGATGCCCGACTTCCATGCCACAATCCTCCACCTCCTCGGCCTCGACCACGAGCGGCTCACCTTCCGCCACGCCGGCCGCGATCACCGCCTCACCGACGTCTCCGGCACGGTCGTCCGCGACATCCTCGCCTGAAACCCCTCTCGCGAGGTGACTTCCGTGGTCTTGGCCCGGCGGAAGCCGGGCCCTGCCACTCTTCGGGGCCAATTCGGGGTCCCGCAGGCACCAAAACATGGATTGCCCAGGAACCCTGGATTACCCTGCCTTCCGGACCGGCAGAGTCTCCCGCCGGTCGTTTTCATTCACGCTCCACTGTTTACCAGGGATCCACGATGGCCACGCCTGCCCGCGCTGCCCTTTCCCCCACGAAGTTCACCAGGAAGCCGTCGCTCCGCGTGCGGTCCACGCTTGCGGGCGTCGAGTCGCTCGAGTCGCGGCTGGCGCTGGCGCAGACGGTGGGGCTGTTCGTCAACGCGCCGGGGGCCCAGGAAGGCTACACCCTCTTCAATGCCACGCTGAGCCCGAGGACGCACCTCATCGACACCAACGGACAAGAGGTCCATTCCTGGACGGGCACGGGGGGGACGACGGCGGTCTATCTCCAGGAGGACGGCTCGATCCTCCGCAACACGATGCTTCCCCCCGCTCAGCGCGCCTTCGGCAGCAACGGATCGACCGGAAGAATCGAGATCATTGACTGGAACAACAAACCGGTCTGGAGCTACACGCTCGCCGACTCCAGATACCAGCTCCATCACGACGCGATCCGACTCCCCAACGGCAATGTGCTGGCGATCGCCTGGGAGCGTTTCTCGAGGGCCGAGGCCATCGCGATGGGGCGCAATCCCGCCAGACTCAATCCGGCCACCAACAACGAGTTGTGGGGGGAGGCGATTCTCGAGATCAAGCCCGACCTGGAGAAAGGCACCGGGGGAACGATCGTGTGGGAATGGCACCTCACCGATCATCTCGTCCAATCGTTCGACGCTGGCAAACCCAACTACGTGAGGCCACAGGATCTGGCCAAGTATCCGCACCGCGTGAACGTCAATTTCGTCCCCACCGGCCTGGGCGCCGACACCCACATCGCCGACTGGGCCCACTTCAACGCCATTGCCTACAACGCCAAGACCGATCAGATCCTCGTTTCCACGCGCGAGTTCAGCGAAGTGTGGATGATCGATCACAGCACCACCACGGCCCAGGCCGCGGGGAGCACCGGCGGCAAGTCCGGCAAGGGGGGTGATCTCGTCTGGCGCTACGGCAATCTGCAGACTTGGAACGCCGGCACCGCCGCCAATCAACAGTTGCAATGGCAGCACAACATCCACTGGATCGCCGACGGCCTTCCTGGGGCCGGGAATCTCCTCCTCTTCAACAACGGCTGGGGGCGGCCCGACGGGAGCAGTTGGTCGTCGGTCATGGAGATCAAGCCGACGACCTACGGGAAGGCGGCGACCGTGTGGAGCTACGGCAGCCCGAAGGCGGGGTTCTTCTCGCCGATCATCTCCGGGGCGCAGCGTCAGCCCAACGGCAACACGCTCA
>CAMCCR010000252.1 GCA_945873085.1 Candidatus Kuenenia stuttgartensis
TCGGGCCTCCCGGGCTGGTTCAGCCGGCAGCGGGGAGGGACCGGCAGGGCACCGTGATCCGGGGGAAATCACGATCCGGGCCCGCCGGGCCGCGGATGCGGTGGAGCTGGCCGTGATCGACAACGGGGGTGGGATCGGGGAAGGTATCATGGAAGAAGCCCTCGAGGCTTTCGCGACGACGAAGGACGAAGGGCTCGGTATGGGCCTGCCGATCGTGCGTACGATCGTCGAGCAGCATGAGGGAGATCTCCGGCTCGACAACGCCCCAGGCCGTGGCCTGACGGTTTTTCTCACGGTGCCAGCCTGGAAGGAAAGGACATCCGCGTGACTGCCATGATCCATCTGATCGACGACGACGAATCGTTTCTCCGCAGCATGGAGCGTCGGCTCCGCGGCCATGGCTATGCCGTCGCCACCTACCCCTCGGTGGCCGACTTCCTCGTGCGGCCCGACCCCGAAATGCCCGGCTGCGTCCTCACCGATCTGCAGATGCCGAAGCGCGACGGATTCGATCTCCAGGAAGTTTTGGCGAAGTCGCCGAATCCCCTGCCGGTGGTGTTCGTGACCGGCAAGGGGGACATCCCCACGAGCGTTCGCGCGATGCGGGCCGGGGCCGAGGATTTTCTCACGAAGCGGGTCGCGATCGGCGATCTCGTCGCAGCGATCGAGCGGTCGATCAAGCGAGATCTCCTCGAGCGGGCCGAGCGGCAGCGACGCAGCGATGCCCAGGCCAGAATCGCCAAGCTCACCGACCGCGAACTGCAGATGCTGCTGGGGATCGTGAAAGGGATGCAAAACAAGGAGATGGCAGAGGAATACGGGCTTTCGGAGCGGACGATCAAGTACCACCGCACCGTTCTCACCCGGCGCCTCGACATCTACACCTCCGTCGATCTGACTCGCCTGGTCCAGGACGCCGGCATCTCCACCGCGGATCTCACCGCCATGGCCGCTGCCGCCCCGCCAGGCCCCCGGCAGGCTGAATGACGGCACGACCGACCCGGTCGGAGCCTTCGCCGGCCGTCGAAGGCCGACCCGTCAGCGCGGCCAACCCGTCAGTGCGGCCAAGGCACATGGCGTGGAGGCCCGTTCCAAGGTCTGCTCAGAAGGTCACCACCCGGCCGTCGCCAGCAGCGGGCGAATCTCCCTCGGTGCCCGTTCCTTCGCTCTCCGGCAGCACGCGCGTGCGGGGAATGCCGGCGAGGTCGAGGAAGTTGGCCAGGATCGCGAAGCCGTGCTCGGTGAGGATCGACTCGGGGTGGAACTGCACGCCGTAGAGCCCACCGGCCCGATCCTCGACGGCCATGATCGTCCCCTCGTCATCGACCGCCGTGATCGCCAGTGACTCTGGCAGCGACTCGCGCTCGATGACGAGCGAGTGGTAGCGGGCGGCATGAAAAGGACTAGGGATTCCGGCAAAGAGATCGACGCCGTCATGGTGCATCGGGCTTGTCCGTCCGTGGACCGGCTCCCGCGCCCGGACGATCCGCCCGCCGAGCGCCTGGCCGATCGCCTGATGGCCGAGACAGACCCCCAGGATCGGCACCCGTCCGCGGAAGGCCTGGATCGCCGCGAGCGAACAGCCCGCCTCGAGCGGTGTGCAGGGGCCGGGGGAGATGACGATCCCCCGCGGCGCGAGGCGCTCGAGATCGGCGACCGAGACGGCATGGCTCGGGAGGACGAGCGCCGGGCAGCCGAGGCGATGGAAGTAGCGGGCGAGGTTGAAGACGAAGCTGTCGCGGTTGTCGAGGAGGACGATCATCGTTTGCCTCCGGCGGCCCCGGGCTCCGCGTCGCGGCCGAGGCTGGCCAGGACCCGCAGCATCCCCTCAGCCTTGTGGAGGCTCTCGGCATGCTCGGCGTCGGGGACGCTCGCCGCCGTGATGCCGCCGCCGGCGGAGAAGGTCGTGGCGCCGTTGCCGGCCACGAACGTGCGGATGAGGAGATTCCAGTCGGCGCTCGAGTCGAGGCCGAGATAGCCAATCGACCCGCAGTAGGCCCCGCGGGCCACCGGCTCGAGGGCGGAAATGATCTCGCAGGCCCGGTGTTTCGGGGCGCCTGTGACGCTGCCGCCGGGGAGGGCAGCGAGGAGTGCTTCGAGGGGGCCGAAGCGGGGGCGGAGCCTGCCGGTGACGATCGAGACGAGATGCTGGACGGTGGCATAGCGCTCGCGCCGGCAGAGCGCCTCGACGCGGACGCTTTCGGGGGTGCAGACGCGCGAGAGATCGTTGCGCACCAGGTCAACGATCATCACGTTCTCGGCCCGGTCCTTGGCGCTCTCCTCGAGATCATCGCCGGCAAAGAGATCGGCCTCGGGGCTCGCGATCACCCGACGCGTCCCCTTGATCGGATGCATCCGGGCGACCGTGCGCGACACCGATAGCAGGCGCTCCGGCGACATGCTCGTGATCCGTACAGGTCCGGCGTCGAAGCTCGCCGCGAACGGGGCCGGATTGACCTCCCGAGCTCGGAGGTGGAGGAGCGTCGGGTCGATCTCGCCGGCCACGGCGAGACGCTGCGCGAGGTTGACCTGAAAGATGTCGCCGGCCCGGACAAACTCGATACCCCGCTCTACCATTTCCCGGTAGCCGACGGACGCATGGGTCGACTCGACGCCGGCATGCCCTGCGAGGGGGTGACCGCTGCCGGCGGGGAGCCGGCCGGGCGGGGGAGGAGTCTGTGGCGAGGGGTGGAAATCGTGGAGCATTGCCAGAACCGCATCGATGCGGTCGGCGGCTCGGGCGCCGCGGGCCACCGGCCCCTTCGCCGGGATCCCCTGCGAGATCACCCAGCCCCGGCGGGCATCGTGATCGAAGGCGAAGACGACGTCGTACAGATGGAGCGAAAGGAGCGGCACCGGGATCTCGGCATCCGCCGGCGGCGCGACGCCGATGAGGGCGAGCCCCGCTTCGTAACTGACAAGCCCCGCGAGGCCCCCCTGGAAGGGCGGCAGTCCGGGGATCGTCGGGGTGGCAAGGTCGGCGAGCAGGCCACGGAGGCCGTCGAAGGCTTCGCCCACCGCGGCCGCTGCGGCCGCGGCGCTCCACGGCTTCGGGGCCGTGACGACAAGCGAGTGGACAGGGTCGCAAGCCACGAACGAAAACCGCCCCAGCCGCGGCGCCGACCGAATCGCTCCATCGGTGGCTTCGCCGTCGAGGATGGCGCTGTCGAGGAACAGTCGATGGGGCGCGGCGGCGAGCGCCGCGAAGATCTCGGCGGCGGTCACCTCGGCCGGAAGCTCGGCGACGATCGCCCCGGAGGGGGTCAACCGAGAGCCGGTGAGAGGCATTGGCAGGGAAAGGCTCATGCCGTCTCCTCAAGTGTCGGAGGCTCGCGGCGGGGAAGCTCGCCCGCGACCGCCGGATCGGTGGCGCCGACGACGCGGGCTGCCGCCCGCGACGGGCCGTGGGCGATCTCGGGGCGCGTCAGATGCCCCCAGTCGAGGGCCTGATCCTGCCGGTAGTCCTTGGCGAGCGACAGCGCCGTGACGGCCTTGGCCATCTCGTAGCCGAGGTAGAAGGCGTGCGAGGGATCGACGTCGTCTCGGCCGGCCACCGCCAGCGCCGCAAAGACTTCGAACGGATCGGCCGAGGCGAGATGGAGATCGCGACCGACGAGGTGGATCTCGCCGCCCTCGGCGAAGAGCCGGAAATTGGGATCGCGGATCGCGGCGGCGAGGCGCTCGAGGGCGGCATCGCCATGCGCCTCCGGCCTCCCCGCGCGGAGGGTCACGAGCCGCGGCTCGACATGCTTGGGGAGGGATCGCTTCGAGACGGCATGATGGACGAGCCGTCGCCCCAGGTCGCATTCCTTGACGCTGCTCCTGGCCCAATGGATCACCTCGGTGGTGAGGATCGACCCGATTCCCACCTCCGCGCAGAAGCCGAGGAGGCAAACATTCATGCCGGCGGAGTCGACGTCGGTGAGCTCGGTGAGATTGCCGATCCCCATCATCATCGCTGCTTGGGGGTAGCGCTTGCGGATGTCGAGGTAGCGGCCGAGGCTCGCGGCGAAGCCGAAGCCGATCGGCTCGAGGACCGGATCGAGGCGGTGGGGGACGCGGTCGCGGTCGAGCCGACTGATCGTGGCCTCAAAGCCTTCGAGCGTCGACGGCACATCGGGAATCGCCACCACCTCGCAGCCCCAGTCGACGGCGCGCTCGGCGTTCGAGGAATTGACCGAGAGGACGAGCGTCGCCCCGGCTTTCACGGCCGCGGAAACTTCCCGAGCGTCAAAACTGTCGATCGAGACGGTGTGGCCATCGTCCACGAGCTGCTTCACGACGTCGGCCACGCCACTCCAGCCCCCCTCGGGATCGCAGCCCAGGTCGATCCGGTCGGCGCCGTCGCCGCGCATCCGCCGGGCCTCGGCGAGGATCGCGGCCCTGGTCATCCGCGGGGCATGGTTGATCTCGGCGATGATCTCGATCGCGTGGCTGCCGTAGTCGGCCAGATCGGCCCGCTTCTGGCCGAAGTATTCGTCGAGCCGGCGGAGATCCTCCGGGCCCCGCTCGACCGGGACGGGGCTGACGGCACGGACCACGTCGAGCGAGCCGCTCACGGCCCCGGGGAGGATCACCCGGTCGGTCCCCTCCGGCACCTGAAGGCGCTTGGCGATCCACGGGGTGGTCATGAGAGCCGCGACGGTGATGTTCATCACCTGCACCGTCGGCTCGAATCCGACCCTCGGCGCGAGCCGTTCGAGCACCTCGCGCAGCGACGGCTCGGCGAGCCGGCCGGTGATGAAGTGGAGGCGGGGGCGCTCGGGCACGGAGCGGCGTTCGGCGGGGGCGGTCACGGGGGG
>CAMCCR010000253.1 GCA_945873085.1 Candidatus Kuenenia stuttgartensis
AGCCCCGTCCCGGCGGGGCGAGGCTGACGGTGACGGTCTTCGTCTCGAGGTAGGGGTCGAGGCCCCGCTCGCCGAGTTCGCGGCCGAAGCCCGATTGCTTGAAGCCGCCGAACGGGGCGGCGGCGTCGAAGACGTCGTAGCAGTTCACCCACACCGTTCCCGCCCGGAGCCGGCGGGCGACGTCATGCGCCCGGGCCACGTCGCGCGTCCACACCGCGGCGGCGAGGCCGAAGTCGGTGGCGTTGGCGCGGCGGACAAGCTCGTCGGTGTCCTTGAAGCGGAGCACCGAGAGGACGGGGCCGAAGATCTCTTCACGGGCGATCGACATCGAGTCGCTGACGTTCGTGAACACGGTCGGCTCGATGAAGAAGCCCTTCGTGCCGTAGCGCTTCCCGCCGGTGGCACACGTCGCCCCTTCGCGCTTCCCGGCCTCGATGAAGCCGAGGATCTTGTCGAACTGCGCCTTGTCGACCTGCGGGCCCTGCTCGGTGTCGGGATGGAACGGATCGCCGACGCGGCGCTGCCGCGACAGCTCCACGACCCGCTCCACGAACGCATCGTGGATCGAGTCCTCGACGAACAGCCGCGACCCGGCACAGCAGCACTGCCCCTGGTTGAGATGGATGCCGACATGGGCCCCCGCCACGGCCGCATCGAGATCGGCATCGGCAAAGACGATGTTGGGGCTTTTTCCCCCGAGCTCGAACGTCAGCCGCTTGAGGCTCGTCGCAGCCTGACGCATGATGATCCGCGCCGTCTCGCCGGAGCCGGTGAAGGCGATCTTGTCGATGCCCGGATGGTTGACAAGCGCGGCGCCGGCCGTCGGCCCGTAGCCGGGCACGACGTTGATCACGCCGTCGGGGATCCCTGCCTTCTGCGCCAGCCGCGCGAGCCTCAGGCAGGTCAGCGGCGTCTGCTCCGCCGGCTTCATCACGATCGTGCAGCCGGCGGCAAGCGCCGGGCCCCACTTCCAGGCCACCATGAGGATCGGGAAGTTCCACGGGATCACCTGCCCGACCACCCCCACCGGCTCGCGGCGCGTGTAGCAGTGGTAGTTGCCGTTGATCGGGATCGTCGAGCCCTGGATCTTGTCGGCCCAGCCGGCGTAGTAGCGGAGGCACTGGACGGCCAGCGGGATGTCGATCGTCCGCGCGTCGGCCAGCGGCTTGCCGTTGTCGAGGGACTCGAGCGCCGCAAGATCGTCGATCTCGGCTTCGATCAGGTCGCAGAGCCGGTGCATGAGCCGGCCGCGCTCACGGGCGTCCATCCGTGGCCAGGGGCCCTCGTCGAAGGCGGCCCGGGCAGCCTTCACCGCCGCGTCGATGTCGGCGGCGTCCCCTTCGGCAACGTCGGCGATCGGCTCTTCGGTGGCGGGATTGACGGTGGCGAACGTCCGGCCGCTGCGGGCGGGAACCCACTGTCCGTCGATGAAGAGTTGAGTTTGGCGAACCTGGGCAGGCCCGGGGCCCCGGGAAGCGGGAGGCGTGGCAGTGGCCATGGGACGATCTCCTGGGGCTTGATTCCCTGAAAAGTTGCCCCCGTCAGGCTACCTGCTATAGGATCAGAGCGACAACATTCGGGGCAGCACGCGTGGTGCTGCCGGTAAAGACTCCCCCCGGCATTCCTGCCGGTGGGCTCGTATCCAGGAGAATCGAACTGATGCGCAAGGCTTTCTTGATGGCGGTGGCGCTGGTGCTCGGCGTGGCCGTGACGGCTTCGGCCGAAGTGACCAGCGGACCGCAGGTCGGTGATTCGGTCGGCGCGTTCACGGTGACGAAGGTTGCCGGCAATGCCGACGACGGTGTCGAGGCTGGCAAGAGCCTCTGCTACCGCTGCAAGATGGGTCAGCGGCCGGTGGTGATGGTGTTTGCCCGCACCGCCGATCCGAAGCTCGCCAAGCTTCTCAAGAAGATCGAGGAAGAGGTCGAGGAGCACCAGGCTGACAAGCTCACGAGCTTCGTCAACATGATCGGTGGCGACGCCGAGACGCTCACGAAGCAGGCTGCCGAGTTCGTCAAGGCCAACGACCTCAAGCGGATCGCCTTCGTCGTCCCCGAGGACGCCAAGAACGGCCCCGAGGACTTCAAGATCGCCGCCGACGCCGACCTCACGGTCGTCTGCTACAAGGGTGGCAAGGTCAAGACGAACCACGCCTTCTCGAAGGGCCAGCTCGACGACGCCACGATCGACGCGGTCGTGAAGGCCTCGTGCGCCCTGGTCGAGTGAGGCTTCTTTGTCTCGGCTGATCGGATCCGATCAGCCACGAATCCAAGGACGGCCCGGGAGACCTTCTCCCGGGCCGTTTTTTTGCGCGCCAGGCCTGCCGCCCAGGCTTTTTTCCCACCCCTCCCCCCCATGACGCATCCCGAATCGGCGGGTATAGTTGGGGAGGTTTCCCCCGGGGCGAGTCCCGGGTGGCTTCCGCAGGGCAGCGTAGCTCAGTTGGTTAGAGCACCGGCTTCATAAGCCGGGTGTCGCCGGTTCAAGTCCGGCCGCTGCTAGTGACTTTGGAAGACCGTCGGTTCTCGACGGTCGGTGCGGAGGGCTTGGGTTCACCCTGGGCCCCGATCAGCCGGGTGTTACTCGGCGCCGCGTGACTCGCCTTTCTTTCTCCATATCGGGACACTCCCGAGGAAAAGTCGAGGTTGGTCACGGGATTCCTCCGCCACATCGAGCGACGGGGACCATCGATCCACGTTCTCCTACTCGGCAGCATCCGCCACCAGGTCCCAGGCGGGAAACGGGTCGTCGAATCGGAGCCAGGCCTCGCGTCCGAAATGGACCTCGGCATCGGTCAGACAGCAGCGGTCGAGCTGTCGGAGCAGGTCAGGCGCAAGCTTCGCCCCGATGATCACCAGTTCCTGCCGCCGATCGCCCCAAGGCTCCTGCCATGTCTCCGAGATCTCGGCCTCGTCGACTTCCTCCGGCCACTCCTCCCGAGGCGCCGTCGCCAGCCAACAGCCACCGGGCTGAAGCGTCGACACCGCGCCTGCACTCGACCAGATGCCGGCGACGTCGGGTCTTGTCGCCAGCCAGACGAAGCCCTTCGATCGGATGACATCACCGAAGGCCGGGCCGGTGACGAGATCCCAGAATCTGCCGGGATGCAGTGGCCGCCGCGCCCGAAACACGACGCTCCCCAAGCCGTACTCTTCGGTCTCCGGAACATGCTCTCCCCGCGGTTCGGCCAGCCAGCCGGGCTGATGGCTGGCCTGCTCGATGTCGAACAGCCCGGTGCCCATCACGGCCGTCAACGAAACCCGTCCGTGATCCGTTCGGAGGATCGTTGCCTGAGGGTTGAGGTGACCGAGGATCGCCTCGAGTCGAGCGGCTTCTGCTGCGGAGACGAGATCGGTCTTGTTGATCAAGATCACGTTGGCACACTCCACCTGATCGACGAGGAGTTGCACGATGTCTCGGGAGTCGTCGCCGTTGAGCCCGATACCGCGATCGCGGAGCTCGTCCCGCGAGCCGTAGTCGTTGAGAAAGTTCCGAGCGTCGACGACCGTCACGAGCGTGTCGAGTCGTGCCAGTGACGACAGGCTTTCCCCCTGTTCATCGGCGAACGTGAACGTCTCGGCCACGGGCAACGGTTCCGAGATGCCGGTGCTCTCGATGAGGAGGTAGTCGAACCGCCCCTCCCGGGCGAGGCCGGCAACCTCCTCGAGGAGATCCTCCCGAAGCGTGCAGCAGATGCAGCCGTTGGAGAACTCGACCAGCTTCTCCTCGGTTCGGCTCAGCCGCGCGGCCGGGGCGGCGAGCGGCCCCCCCACGAACCGGGCGTCGATGTTGACCTCGCTCATGTCGTTGACGATCACGGCCACCCGCAGGCCGGCCCGGTTGCTGAGAATGTGGTTGAGCAGCGTTGTCTTACCAGCCCCGAGGAAACCGGAGAGCACGGTGACTGGCAGCCGCGGATCGCTGGCATCCGGAACGGTGGCTGGGCGGGGCGGGTCTCTGGGAGGCAGATCCATGGCGGAACTCCGGAAGGGTTTCTTCGCGACAGCCCATGGAGCCTACCGCTCTTGCATACGTTATGCAACAGCACACGACAGTCACTTTTGGTACCGTCCCGGAAACGGCCAAGCCCCCTCGGCTGTTCCTGCAGTCGATCTTCGTCGCGGACCGTCCGTCAGGCGAGCAGCGCGCGGATCACCCGCGCCGGCTCGACTCCGGTGAGCTTTTGATCGAGCCCCTGGAAGAGATAGGTGAGCTCCTCGTGGCCGAGGCCGAGGAGATGAAGGATCGTGGCGTGGAGATCACGGATCGGCACTTTGTCTTCCGCGGCGTTGAAGCCGAAGTCGTCGGTGGCGCCATACGCCATCCCGCCACGCACGCCCCCGCCTGCCAGCCAGACTGAAAATCCATACGGGTTGTGATCGCGGCCATCGGAGCCCTCCGAAGTGGGCGTGCGACCAAACTCGCCCCCCCAGGTCACCAGCGTCGAATCGAGCAGCCCGCGGGCCGCGAGGTCCTCGAGGAGCGCGGCGATCGGGCCGTCTGTCTGGAGCGCGTTGGTCTGGTGCTGCCCGTCGTTGTTGCCGTGGGTGTCCCATCCGACATTGCCGCCGCCGTGGTAAAGCTGCACGAACCGCACCCCTCGCTCCACGAGCCGGCGGGCGATCAGACACTGCGTGCCGAAGGAGCGGGTCTCGTCGCGGTCGAGACCGTAGAGCCGGTGGCTGGCGGCGGTCTCGCGGGCGAGGTCGATCGCCTCCGGCGCCGCCGACTGCATCCGGAAGGCGAGCTCGCCGGCGGCGATCCGAGCCGAGAGCCGATCGTCGCCGGGCCG
>CAMCCR010000254.1 GCA_945873085.1 Candidatus Kuenenia stuttgartensis
CGGCGTAGTCGGCCACCCGCAGCGAGGTGCCGCCAGTGACACCGATCATGTAATGGAACGCCGGCACTTCCCTCCGCAGGCAGGCAAGCGCCGTCGCGAACGGAGAATGGACATGGACGATCGCGCCGGCCTCGGCGCGCCCGGCGTAGATGTCGAGGTGCATCCGCCATTCGGTCGACGGGAGAAACTCCCCCCGGTATCCGCCGTCGAGATCCATCTCCACGACCTGCTCCGGCCGCATCTTCCGGTAGGGAATGCCCGACGCTGTGATCAGGAATCCCTCGGGGGTGCGCACGCTGACGTTGCCGGAGGTTCCCTGGTTGATCCCCTCCTCGTTCATCGCCAGGCAGGTTTCGATCACCTTCTCGCGCAGGGCGAGGTGCTTGAGCGTCGTCATTGGTGCTCCGGATGGAAGGATCAGGATGCGTCGGGCCGCCGTGCATCCCATCGGTCGCGACAGGCTAGCGGGATGGAGGGGGCGACGCCGCATCACTTTCAAGCGCCGTCCAGCGGTCAAACGTCGCGGCCTGGCCGTGAATCCACCCGTCCGCGTCGCGGACGTTCCAGACGATCGCCTCCTCGATCCGAAAGCGCTTGCCGCTCCGCGAGACGCGCACTCCGGCGTAGTCGTCGACAAAGCCCTCACGGGCCGTCCGCTCGAGGAGCCGAGCCCGCTCGTCGCGATGGACCGGCTCGGCGGTGAGCCGCGAGGGCGTGCCGACGAGCGTTTCCCACGGCATCTCCCAGCGCTCGAGGGCCGCTGCGTTGCCATAGTTGAGGAGCGGATCGGCTTCGGTGCCGTGCGAGACGACAACAAAGGGCGCATCGTGGAGCCTGCGGGCCTCGGCTTCGACTGAGCCCCCGCGCGGTAGCAGCTCGCGGCCCACGACGCGGGCAAACGAATCGAGGAGGAGTTGGGCATGATGAAGAGCCGCCGGGCTCCGCCAGGCAGGCTCCCCTCCCCAGCCCTGCACTTCCCCAACACCGACAACCGCCTTGAGCTCGTCAAACGACATCCGGCCGGCATCGCCGACAGGCATTCCCTCCCCGAGCCAGGCCCGGGCGAAGGCGCGAACGGCGAATCCGGTCAGGGCCAGCGTCGAGGTCGGATCAACCGCCACCTTGAATCCGATCCGCTCGAGCTCGGCCAGCGGCAAAAGCGGCGTGACCCCGCCGGGAAGCATGTTGGCCAGTTGGGGGAGCGGCACCTCGCGGGCAATGCGAGCAAGCTCCTCGATCGACTGTGGCGCCTCGACAAATCCCAGATCGACGCCGGTCTCGGCATACCGATTCGCCCGGTCGATCGCGCCGTCGATCCCTTCGCTCGCGCGGGCGTCGGTCCGCGCCAGGATCACGAAGTCGCGGTCGCGACGGGCATCGAGCGCGGCCTTGAGCCGATCGAGCATCGTGGCCACCGGCACGACCTGCTTGCCGGCAAAGTGACCGCAGCGCTTCGGCTCGACTTGATCCTCGAGGAGGATCCCCGCGGCCCCTGCCGCCTCGAACTGCTTGACCGTCCAGGCGACACTCGCGCCGTTGCCGTGGCCGGTGTCGCCGTCGGCGATCAGCGGGATCGACACCCGCGCCGTGATCCGCCGCACGCACTCCGCCATCTCCGCTGACGACAGCAGCCCGAGATCGGGAAGGCCATGCGCGCTCGCCGCGGCGCCAAAGCCCCCGAGAAAGAGCATTTCGGCGCCGGCCTGCTCAACGACGCGGGCCGTGAAGGCATCATGCGGCACAAGCGCCCGGACGAGGCCGGGGCGGGCGAGGAGGGCGCGGAGTCGAGCAGCGGGCGTCGGAGGCATGAGGATGGCGGGGGCTCGCGTGGGATGCAGGGGGCTCACTCTCCGGGGGAGATCCGACAGGCGTTCTCGACGAGCTTCAGAACCGTCGCGTCGTGGAAGATCGGGTAGGTCTCGTGCCCGGGGCGGATGTAGATCACCTTGCCGCGGCCGAGGTTCCAGACCATGACACTGCGAAACCACGATCCATCTTCAAATCGCTCCTCGAGCACGACCTCGTCCGGCTCTGGCACGTGGAACGGCTCGTCGTACATTTCCGTCCGCGGGAGGGAAAACGTCTCGGGGAGCCCCGCGGCAAGCGGGTGGCGGCGATCGAGGACCCGCAGCACGCTCGGCTTGCCGTCGGTGCGGTAGGCGGGGAAGCAGCAGTTGGGGAGATGGAGCGTGACCTCGACGCGGCCGTCAGGATAGCGGCGCTCGTCGCTGGCGGGCGTGAGCCGGCCGTCGCGGGCCGGCACCTTGTAATGCTGGGCCGGCACCTCGCGGATGGAGAGCTTTTCATTCGGCACGTCGGCAAACCGGCGGTGGACATCGGCCCGGGCCCGTTCGTTCATCGCCTCGATGAACGGCGTCGCCCAGTGGGCTGAGTGGAGGGCGACGAGGACGAGCCCGCGGTCGCGGATCCGTTCCACGATTCGCTGCGCCGCTTCTGGCTTGACCTCGGCTTGCCGGACATGCCCCCACCAGACGAGGACATCGGCGTTGTCGAGGAGCGGCGCGCCGATCCCCTGCTCGGCATCGTCGAGCTTCACCGACCGGACGGCGAGCCCCGGCTGCTTTTCCAGATGTGCCGCAATCGCGTTCCCGAGGAAGTTGTCGTAGGCCTCCTTCTGCGCCGGCTGCTGCTCATCCCACACAAGCACGCGCCGCGGCGCGGCCGCCGCTGCCGCCGGCCCGAGATCGAGCGACGCAAGCCAGGCGAGCACGCCACTCTGCCAAGCGTCCCAGTTCGGCCCCTTGTAACCGTCGAGCCCGTGGCCGCCGGAGGGAAGCTCGAGGAGCCGGCTGGGCACCCCTTCCCGCTTGCAGGCCTCGTGGAACAGCCGGCTGTTGGCGATCGGCACCGGACTGTCGTCGACCGCATGGGCGAGGTAGGTCGGCGGCGTCTGCTTTGTGACCTGCTTTTCGTTGGAGAAAAGGTCCAGGAGTTCGGGCGACGGATTCTCTCCGAGGAGATTCGTCCGCGACCCTGAGTGGCCGACGTCGCCAAAAGTCACGACCGGATAGACGAGAATCGCGAAGTCGGGCCGCGACGACTGCAACGAAATCGGATCGGTGGCCTGCGCGTTACCAGCATCGAAATGGGTGGCGGCGGTCGAGGCGAGGTGGCCTCCGGCAGAAAACCCGATGATCCCCACCTTCCGTGGATCGATCCGCCACGCCGCAGCATTCGCCCGGACAGTGCGGAGGGCCCGGGAGGCGTCGGAGAGCGGCACGAACGCCCGCCCCGCGGGGAGCCGGTATTCGAGAACGATTCCGGCGATGCCATGCTCATTGAGCCAGGCGGCGATGCCGTGCCCCTCGGGGCCGGTGACGAGGCCACCGTAGCCGCCGCCGGGGCAGATCACGACCGCAGGCGTCACCGCGCCCTCGGGGGTTCCTTCGGGAAGATGAACCGTGATGAAGGCATCGGCAGCTTCGGTCTCGGTGCTCCCCGGCGCTCCCACCGGCGCCTTGCCGTGCCAGAGGGGGAGGCGCTCGGCGTCGGCCGCGGCAACCGGCGCCATCGCCATCGGGATCACGAAGCAGGCGAGAAGCAGAAGGCAGCGGGGCATCGACGGCTGAAAGTCGTGCTCACCGCCGCGACAGCGGCGGGAAAAGTGCAGCGTTCCCGACGCCGGGGTGCGGGCTTCACGCTCTGAGCTGCGGGCAAAAGACTCGCCACTTGTCCTTCTGGCCGGACTCGCCTTCGCCTCGGACGACCGTGGGTGTCTGGCAGCAGGCGAAGATCGACACCCGCGGTTACCGACAGCATCCCGAGGTCCTGCCGTTAGCCACGTTTCTGCCTCCGGGGCCGGGATGCGGCTGGTCTTGGAGCAGGGCCAGGCGTCTCTCGTCCTGACGATCACAACCCATGATCTAGCAGCTTCTGGTTCACTTCCTGAACCGACGGGCGGAGATTGGATTTCGTCAGAGGACTGCTGCCCCGAAGAAAGTCGGCAACGGGGATCTTTTGGTACTGCCCCTCGAAGAATCCCACCAACGCGTCGTCGGCCATCACGCCGCGCTCCTTCAGCCACTCCACGAATCCGGTGAGCTGGGCCTTCGTTGGCCGGTAGTGACCACTGTTGGAAGACACGAACGTCACCTTGCCAGCATCGTTCACCGCGATCATGCCTGCGCACCGCACCGACTTGCCAGCCATGAACGACGAGTGATGCACATTGCTTTCCTGGTGAATTCCTGCCAAGAGCGTCGCATCCTGTGCCCATACGTAGGCGTAGGTCTTGAATGGATCGTCTCCCGGTTTCGTGGTGCCGTTCTTTGTGTTGAAAGGCGTCATTTCCAGGGACTCGAAACTCAAGTCGCTGACGACGCCCGTCGAGGAAGCGCACAGCCAATGCCACCACTTGCCACCGACGTCCGTCGGGGTGCCTCGATACTTCACTGCTTTCGTATGCTTCGGCCTCCAAGCCATCGCCGCGTTCCAGGTTTCGCCCGGCGCACCGCCCGTTGTCAGGGGATGTGCCTCGAGCCAGACGAAAAAAGGCTTCACCGGAGCCACGAGGTTAATGGTATCAACAGGGCGGAAGCCACCGTCGCCCCGCAGCGCTCCAATCCATTCGCCGAATGCGGAGACCATCGGGGCGCCGTAGAAGTCGCTCCCTGCGATCGTCCCGTCCTCTGCGACGTGCATCTCGAAGGCGCGGTGGTAGGGATCCAGTTGTTCCATGCGGCACCCCACCTGGAGGTGCTGAAACTGGTCGACGACGTGGCGGGTGTCAGTGAGGTATCGAAGCATGTTGCTCGGGTCGCTCAAATCCGT
>CAMCCR010000255.1 GCA_945873085.1 Candidatus Kuenenia stuttgartensis
TGAGTGGCACGTCCGCCCAGGCTTCCTTGGCCGCGATTTCAAGGGTCGCCCCGGGCTCAGCGAGGGCCGCCCGGAGCGATTCCAGGGCCTCCGCCGATGCCGCCGCGTCGGCCGCCCGGGCGCTTGAGATCGTGCCAGGGATCGCCCCGGCGACGACAATCCCGGCGATACACGCCACAAACAAGCACAAAACGCGAGGCCGACGCATCGGTTCTTCTCCCGGAGCCATTTCTTGATTTTTGATTGAGAGAGCAGCGGAGGATCGGCACGCGAGTCTAGCCAGCGTCGCCTTGCATCAGGACCACGATCCTGGGGACAATTTTCTCGAGTTCAGTCGTGCCGCCGCCTCCCTTGCCGAGACGCCCCATGCCATCCCCAATCTCGCTCCCCGGCATCCGGCTCCTCGATCGACGCGGCTTCCTTCGCGACACAGGCTCTGGCCTCGGCGGGATCGCACTTGCATCCCTGTTGGGGACGGCTTCCGGTGGGGCAGAGCCGCCGATCCGCCCGGCGATCGATCCGGCCCGGCCGCTTGCTCCCCGCGTTCCCCACTTTCCCCCCCGGGCAAAGCGCGTCCTTGTGATCTTCTGCTCAGGCGCGATGTCGCAGGTCGACACGTTCGACTACAAGCCTGAGCTGCTGCGGCGCCACGACACTCCGCTGCCGGAGAGCGTGTCAGGGGAGAAGCTGATCACGTTCCAGGGGGAACAGGGCAACCTCATCAAGCCGCAGTGGGAGTTTCGCCCCCGTGGCCAAAGCGGCACGATGACGAGCGACTTGCTCCCGCGCCTGGGTGCCCTTGCCGATCGGATGTGCTTCATCCATTCGATGACGGCGAAGTCGAACACGCACGGGCCGGCCGAGAGCCAGATGGCAACGGGCTTCACGCTCGACGGTTTCCCGAGCATGGGGGCCTGGACCACCTACGCCCTGGGGAGCGAGTGCGACGATCTTCCGGCGTTTGTCGCCATCCCCGATCCGCGCGGCGTGCCGCAGATCGGCCCGCGGCAGTGGGCGAGCGGCTTTCTCCCTGCCGTGTTTCAGGGGACGCCCCTGGGCGCCGACCGCCCCGTCCCGAATCTCGCCCGCCCCGCCTCGCTCTCGGAAGCGACCGACGGGGCGACGCGCGACTTCATCCGCCGGCTCAATGACGACCACCTCGCCCGCAACCCCGGCGACAGCGATCTCGCCGCCCGGATTGCCGCCTACGAGCTCGCCGGCCGGATGCAGCTCTCGGCCCCGCGCGTCGCCGACCTCTCCGGCGAATCAGCCTCGACGCTCACAAGCTACGGCGCCGACGACGCCGCCAACCCCACCAAGGCCCGCTTCGCCCGCAACTGCATCCTGGCCAGAAAGCTCCTCGAGCAGGGGGTGCGGTTCGTGCAGCTCTTCAACGGCGCCTATGCGATGGGGGAGGGGGTAGGAAACTGGGACGGCCACAAGACCCTCGTCGATCAATACTCCGTCCACGGCCCGATCCTCGACCAGCCGGCGGCGGCGCTCCTCGAGGACCTCGAAGCCCGCGGGCTCTTGGACGATACGCTCGTCGCCTTTGTGACCGAGTTTGGCCGGATGCCGACGTTTCAAAAGGGGGCCAGCGGCCGCGATCACAACCCTGCCGGCTTCACCGTCTGGCTCGCCGGCGCGGGCGTGAAGCGGGCCTGGCACCACGGCGCGACCGATGAGTTTGGCTGGAAGGCGGTCGAGGACGTCTGCACGATCTACGACCTCCACGCCACGATCCTCCACCTCCTCGGTCTCGATCACACGCGGCTTTCTTACTACCACAACGGCATCGAGCGGCGGCTGACCGACGTCCACGGCCACGTCATCAAGGGCGTACTCGCCTGAAGAGGAGCCGCATCGCTGCCAGACATCACTCTGCCGGCGGCAGATGACGGGCGAGATCCATGCTGTCGTGCAGCACGCGGACGATCTCGACCGCCGAGTCTCTCCGGAGCCTGAAGATGAGGAAGTGCCGCGGCGTGATCACCCTGCCCGCAGCGGGAGGGACGCGATTCCGGGAATGGGCAAGGTGATACGTCTGTACTCCCGCAGCAATCTCGGGCCGTGTCTCGACACCTACCCGAGCCGGGTCAACGGTGAGATCCTCGATTGCCTGGACGATCAGCGTTGCGTAGCGGCGGCGGGCCGCATCGCCAAAGGCATCGGCAGACCAAGCAAGGATCTCAGCGAGGTCAGCCTCCGCTGCCGGAGCAAGAATCACCTTCCAGGGCCGGCTCATGTCCGACGCCGCGCCGACGCCGCCGGCTTCGGTTCCCCGAGGCCATCAAGATGCTTGGCGAGGTTCTTGGAAGTTTTGAACTCGACGCCGCGGCCCTGGTCAAGCTGATCGAGCCCGGTCTTTGCCAACCGTCGCAGGGCGGCAAGCTTGGCCCCATCCTCGGCGGTCTGCTGCTGGAGGAGCCGGAGACCGGCTCGCATCACCTCGCTGGCGTTGCGATACCGCCCCGCTTCGATCTGCTCATCGATGAAAACATCGAACGAATCCGTCAGATTCACGTTCCGCGTCGGCATGATTCCCTCTTGGAAAAAACTCCGACACACCTTGCGTGGCATCGGCGAAAAGGACCACTCCATCGCCTTCAACCACGGCGACGCCAGGACGCCCGCCACAAGCTGCAGACTACCCCCGATTGGCAATATCTGCCAATCGGGAACCAACGCCCCACAATCCCCTGGGGCCACGAGCGGTACGGAAGAGCCTGCGGGGTCCGTCAGGACTCGACGGCGTAGACCTGCACGCGTCCCCAGGAGGGCCACTGCCCGTCCTTCGGGCTCGGTTGCGATTGGGCGCCCCCGAGGACAAGGCGCTTGCCGTCGGCCGTGAACCGGGCCTGCGTGATCCGCTGCTTCGTGTCGAGCGACGTGACGAGGCTGCCGTCGGCGGCGGAGAAGAGGGCGAGATTCCAGGTTCCCTGGGCCTGCCGCCCCGCCATCACGAAGTGGGCGCCGTCGGGAGCCCAGGCGAGCGCTTCCATGAGCCCCGAGCCATGCTGGCCGTCGTGAATCTGGTCGAGCTTCTCTCCCTTCCGCCAATCCCACCGCTGCCAGGTCATCTTGCCGTTGCCCGCCATCGGATCCCCCATCGGCCCCATGCCGCACACGAGGAGCGATGCGTCGGCAGGGGCAAAGGCGAGGGCGTAGATGCCGCCGCAATAGTGATGGCTCTTCGTCGTCCCCCAGGAGGTGAAATCGGGGGAGGTAAAGCGACCAACAGGCTCCGTGCCGCCCCCCTCGCCGAGCTTCCACACCCGCACCTCGCCGAGCATGTTCGCGGCGGCAAGATGGAGGCCGTCGCGGCTGAAGCCACAGCAGAGCACCGGCGGCTGGTGGTCGAACTCCGCGACGAGTTTTCCGCTCGCGGTATCAAACACCTTCACCCCCGGCTCCGTCGCGGCGGCCGGCTCGTATTTCCAGCCCCCGGCAAGGTACTGCCCGGTGCAACTGGCAACCCGGCTGCCGTCGGGAGAGACGGCGAGATCCCAGCTCCAGAATCGATGCGCCGGCACAGACCGCGTCATGGCCCCCGACGCGAGATCGTGCCAGAGCAGCTGCCCGTCGTAGCCGCCGGAGACGAGCGTCTTTCCGTCGGGGAGCAGCGCACAGCCGCTGGCATACGAGCCATGCACTCCCCCGAGCGCCACCTGCGCGCCCGAGGGCGGATCGATTCCGATCACGCGCCCATCGGCGCAGGCGGCAAAGGCCCGATTGCCGTCGGGGGCGATCGCGAGGCCAAAGACGCCGGTGGAAAGCGCGGTATCGTGGAGGAGGGTGAGCTTCATCGGTTCACGCTAGCAGGTCGCTGATCGGCGCCTTCCCGTTCTCAACGAGGTGAAACGTCGGCAATCCCGGCAGATCGTACCCGGCGTGGGGATCGAGCCCGAGGGCCGTGAAGATCGTGGCAAACAGATTTTGCTCGTCGATCGGCTGGCCGACGACGTCGACACCATCGGCGTCGGTCGCGCCCACGACCACCCCGCGCCGCAGCCCACACCCGGTCATCATTAGGCTCCAGGCATTCGGATAGTGGTCGCGGCCGCGGGCGGCGTTGAGCCAGGGGGTGCGGCCAAACTCCCCCATCGCGATCACGAGCGTCGAATCGAGGAGACCACGCTCCTCGAGATCACGAACGAGATGAAAGAGCACATGATCGAGCTCCGGCACGAGCATCTGATGGATCTCGTGCTGGAAGACGTGATTGTCCCAGTTCATGCCGTTGGCCACCATCACAAACGGCGCCCCATGCTCGACCAAGTGCCTCGCCATGAGGGCATGCTGGGCAAAGCTCCCCGGCCCGTAGCGCTCCCGGTCGCGGGGGGGGAGCCGCTCGACGTCAAACAGATCGGCGCTCGCTGCCAACCCCCGCATCCGCTCGAAGGCGGCATTTTGACTGCGAGCGATCGAGCTTCTTCGCTCGCGCTCGAACCGCGACGTAAGGAACTTCCGCAGCGTCTCGCGGGTCTCGCGGTCGTGTCGGCCGAGGGCATCGGGGGCAGCCTCGAGGAGTTGCGTGTAGTCGCCGCCGAGGCGCACCGGGGCGTGCTCCACGCCGAGCCAGCCGGCCCAGTTCCCCGCCTTGAAGCTCTCGAACTCATTCCCCCCCGGAATCGGATCGAGGAAGACGAAGTTGGGGATCGGTGAATCGAGTTCGCCAACCGCGTGCGACAAGGCACTGCCAAGCGTCGGCCGGGTGAAGCCCGCCCGGTCGGGATTGCCGCGCTGCAAGAGATTGATCGCCTGGAGGTGCTCCGACTG
>CAMCCR010000256.1 GCA_945873085.1 Candidatus Kuenenia stuttgartensis
GATCTCCGAGCCCTCGCCGTTGGCCCCCTCGGAGAGGAGCGTGAACCGCGGCCCGGCAGCGCCGGCAGCGTGGAGGTCGCGGGCATCGAGGGCCCTCCCGCCGGCGGCGAAGTCGACCAGGGGCACCGACTGGGGAGCATCGCGCCACAGGATCAACGCTTCGATGCGGACGGCGCTCCAGGCGGCATACTTCCCCGCCTCGTCCGGCTCGACCACCTCGAGGCTGTCGCCCGGCTCCCAGGGGACGACCTCTGCCTCCCCTTCAGCAAGCTCAGTGGTCAACTTTTCCTGCCCGACTGGAGGCAGCGGCTCGACAGCTGCTTCTTGTTGTTTGGGAAGCGCGACCTCAGCCGCCGTCACCGCCACCGGGGGGCCCAGGAACTGCGTCAGACCCTGGGCCACGGTGAGGACGATGAGCAGGATCGTAAAGAAGCGACGGGAGGCGACCATCGGGAGGGACTCCTCGATAGGGGGGGGCAAGGTACTATCGTCGCCTGCGGCGTGCCGCTTGAGTGCTCCCGCCCGGGAGCGAGACGCTGGCGCGGCCGCGGGGGACGGGGCAAGCGGCGGGAGCGTTTGAGAGCAGGACGAAGGTTTCCTCCCTTGCCCAGCGTCGCGCCGTCGCCCGGTTTCCGAGTCAGCCGAGGTAGCCTCGTTTGCCGGCGACCGCTCGCTGAACTCCCGCCGATAGAATGCCGCCGTGCCGGCCTCGAGGGCGGGTGACCGGGCGTGGGGCCCGCGGAAAATCCCGCCTGCTTCCGCGGCCATCCCGCGACGGGCCTTCAACGTCGACTCCCCCTTGAAGAGGCCTTTCCATGATGCCGTGGCGATTTCTTCTGGGCTTCGCGATGCTGGCCGCGGGGCTGAGTGTCCCCTTGGCGGCGCGTGCCGCCGACAGGCCCGCGGGGTATGGCATTGTCGTCTCGGAGGAGACGCTTGCCGATCCGGCGTGGAAGAAGGTCGTGGCGGCGCTCCTTGAAAAGCATCACGAGCGCCACGCGATCACGATCACCTGGCGAGCCTCCCCCGACGAGGCCCTCGAGAAGCTCGCGGAGCACCGGCCACGCCATGCCTGCTTCGTCGCCCGCCCCGAAGAGGCTGGCCGGGAGTTTGTCGCGGCCGTTCACCAGCTCTGTCGGCGAATCGACGACGACCCCTACGGCGACGTCCTGTGGGGGATTCTCACCGGGTTCGATGCCGCCAATGCCCTGGCGATCGCCGAGACTTCAGCGCCACTTATCATCCGGCGGGTGACGGCCGGCACGGAACTGGCGATGGATCGGGTTGTCGAAGGGGAGTGGTTTTGCGAGCTGACGCGCAACCGGATGGTTCGGAAGGTCGCCGGTGGCGAGGCCCGCGAGGTGAAGGGCCCCGACGACACGACGGCGGCGCTGGCGGCCCGGCTCAGCGACGGCCAGACCGATCTGTTTGTCACCAGTGGCCACGCCACGGAGCGCGATTGGCAGATCGGCTTCCGCTACCGCAACGGCTCGTTTCACTCAGGCGGCGGCAAGCTGTGGGGCGTCGACACTGCCGGGCGGAAGATCCCGATCGAGTCAGCCAATCCGAAGGTCTGGCTGCCGGTGGGGAATTGCCTCGCCGGCCACATCGACGGGCCCGACTCGCTCGCTCTGGCGTTCATGAACGGCGCCGGGGTCCGGCAGATGATCGGCTACACGGTGCCGACCTGGTTTGGCTATGCCGGCTGGGGCATGCTCGATTACTTCGTCGAACAGCCGGGGCGGTACACGCTCTGCGAGGCCTTTCACGCCAACGACCACGCCCTCGTCCACCGGCTTGCGACGCGGGCCGCTCCCGGCGATGAAGCGGGCCTCGTCCACGACCGCGACGTCGTCGCTATTTACGGCGATCCGGCCTGGGACGCCCGGATGGCCGATGGCAAGCGCTCGTTCAAGCAGACGCTCACCGAGGTCGACGGCACCTTCACGCTCGAGATCGAGCCGCTCGCCGGAGCGAAGTCGTTTGCCCCGGTCAACACCAACGGCTCGCAGCGCGGCGGCCGGCCGATCGTGGCCTTTCTTCCTCGCAGGATCGGTGAGCCGAAAGTCCTCGCGGGGGAGGAGTGGAAGCCGGTAATCACCGACGACTTTGTCCTCGTGCCGCTCCCGCCGGAGGGGCACGCCGAGCCGATCCGGATCGTGTTTCGCGGCGTCGTCCCCGACGGCTGACAGGCGGCGGGCGAATGTGACGCTTGAGGCAGTCGCCCGATGCGGCGTCTCCCGATGAGATCGGCTGCCTGAGGGGACCGGGCTCTGGACTCCTTCGGCCGGGGATGTCCTCCGCGATACGAAGGGCGATGGCACAGTGACCCCTCGCGCGATGGAGCTTCTCCCTGAAATCAACTAGACTGGTTGGGTGTCGGCCGGCGCGACACGTCCGGGAACACGATCCCAATATCCCACCCACGGAGGGCTGCCATGACAGGAAGAAGCGACCGGAGGATGCGGCAAGATTTTTGGTTCGTTTCGCTCCTTCTCCTGGCGGCGGTCGCCGGGTGCGGCCCGCTGAACGTGCGCACGCTGGGGTGGACGCTCGCCGGCCTCGATATCGCGCGGATGATCTTCGGCGGCAGTGCCGGGCCCGACGAAGGGCCCCCCAAGCCAGACTTCCTCGACGCGCTCGGGGAGGGGGTCGTTCGCTCGTATCAGGACGAAGCGGAGTTGCGTCAACGTTGGCTGCGGGAGGCGTACCGCCGCGCCGAGAGGCCCGTCATCGAGACCGTCATGTCCCTCGAAGCGCTCGATGAGGATCGGTTCGATCGGATGTGGAAGACCGATCTGGCCGCCCACGAGGTACGGGCTGGCGACCTGCTCCTCGAGCTCGCCGAAGGCATGGAACTCCACCTCGAGACTCGGCTCGTTCCCAGGGGAGTGCTCGATCGGCGCGTGACGCTCGACCTGCGCGGCGTCTCTCGGTTTGAGGCGATGGAAAGGGTGTGTGATGCGGTCGGCATCCATGCCGAACCGGTGTCGCGAATTGCCGCCTCCCAGCAGTTCGCCCGAGGCCCGAGAAGCTTCCATCACGCTGTCCTTCCCGCTTGGTGGGAAGCGATCACCCTCCGGCCGTACGAGGACGTCGTCTCGCCGCTCGAGTTCATCGGCTACGTTCCCGATACGCCCCACGATTCCGGCACGCTCCTCGCCCCGCCCCGCCGGCCGATCGTCGTGCTCATGCCCGGTCCCTTCCCCGGGCAGCGATGCTCGGTCGGTCCGTTCTCGGTCCACGTCCCTCGGCCGGTCGAGTACCCCGGGGACATGGGTGGTTCCATCAGCATCGTCGCAACCTGCGCGGCGATTCCGGAGGCCGGGCGTCGAATCCTGAGGTTGGGCCTGATGGATCAACAGACAGCTGCTTTCCGGAAGCGGGGGCAGTGTCGGATCGAGATCGACGATGACGAGGGGGGGCACTTCGATCAGCGGTTCATCAAGTCGGATGAAGGGGGCATCAATACGATGGCGTCGACGGTCCCAACCCACGCCTGGCTGAGTCGGCGTCTGGTGCGTCTCGGTCCTCTGGTCCGCGAGGTGAAGGTCACCGGCCGCGTCGTCGGCTGGCTGCCGGGGGCCGTGGAAACGATCCGCATCGACGCCCCTGGGGCGGGGCCGCGTCGCTTCGAGCGGCCTGCCGCCGCGGCTTCGATCGGAGAACGCGTCCAGCCCCCAGCCGAAAGCGAAGATCCCGAGGCTGTCAGGATGTTTCAGCTTCCCGTCGATCTGGAGGTGCCGGAGGCATCGATGGCGATGGCCGTAGCCATCGATGAGCGCGGCGTGCCGTTCGAAATGGTCACGATCACACAGTCCGTGGAGTTGGAAGCGGAGCGTCTACCGGAAACTCCCGAACGGGTCATTCTCCGATCGCTCCTCGTCTGCAGTCGCGAACCGGCGGTGATCCTCGTCAAGGTGGTCCATGCGCAGGTGCTGATCGAGTGCCCGTTCGAATTGACCGTTCCCCTGTCATGCTCTGCGTCGCAGCCGGACCGTCCCAAGCCTCTCGAGATCGACGGCGACAGGCCGCTCGATCTCGTGGCCGCTCGGAACGGGGCGGGCGCGACGGTGTTTCGATTGACCAATCGATCCAACAAGGGAATCGTATGTGTCGGTTATTCGATCATCGACTTCTGGCGTGACAAGCAGCGAGGCCGCGCCATGGAGCGTGTCATCGAGAACATCGAGGGCTACGCTCCTCGCGAGGGGGTGATCGTGCCTGCGGGCGGGGAGGTCGACTGGCCCCGGGACTTTTTCTACCACAAGAACCTTGACGGCGATTTTCCGACGCTCCGCGTCGACCATGTCGAGTTCACCGACGGGACGGTATGGGACAATCCCCACCGAGTTCCCCCCTCATGAAGGTTCTCCCGGCTAGCCCGCAGCCGGTTCGGTAAGGGATGAAAGTTTCACGGGCAGTCAACGCTCGTGTCATGGCAGTTCCTCCCCCTGCCACCATAGCTTCGTAAACACCGGCTGCGGCCCTCGCCAAGCTTTGCTGCCGAGCAGCTTTTCACCCCTCTCGGAGTACGCCCGGAACGAGAGCAGATCGACGTTCTGCCATGCCGAGAGGGCCGCGCCGTCGCTGGCCAGGAAGTCCTTCGGCTCGAGCGCGACCGTCTGCGTGTCTTGGCCGCCAGCGAGTTTCACAACAGCCGCAAACTCCCGCATCTTTCCCCGGTACTGTCGGAAGAAGTTCTCCGTCAGCACGATCACGAGGTCGTTGGGCTGCTCGGCCCGGACCTCGGCGGTGAGCCGCTGGCCGTCT
>CAMCCR010000257.1 GCA_945873085.1 Candidatus Kuenenia stuttgartensis
CAATGTTATTGTTGTTGCCGTTGTATCCGGGGCGGTTGTTCCAGTTCGGCCGATTGCCGTTGAAGTCGCCGGGGCGATTGCCGTTCCACTCACCGGGACGGTTTCCATTCCAGCCACCTGGCCGGTTGCCACCGATGCCGGGGCGCCCACCCTGATTCCAGCCCCCTTCACCGGGCCGGCCACCGGGCGGCCAAGGCTTGGTGGTGCCGATCTGGCTCGGGTCACCAGGGCGATTGCCGCCGCCGATCCCGGGCCGGTTGCCACCACCGATCCCGCCGGGACGATTGCCGCCTCCGCCGACCTGGCCGGGAAGCGTGGTCACGCCACCGGGGCCGGTCGGACGATTCCCGCCGCCAATGCCACCGGGGCGATTCCCGCCGCCGCCAATCTGGCCAGGGAGCGTCGTCGCCCCACCGGGGCCGGTCGGGCGATTCCCACCGCCAATGCCACCGGGGCGATTGCCGCCGCCGCCAATCTGGCCGGGGAGCGTCGTCGCCCCACCGGGGCCGGGGCGATTCGGGCCAACTCCGCCACCGGGCTGCGGGAACGAGGGCTTCGTCGAGATTCCGCCCAGGCTCGGCCGGTTACCCCCGCCGCCGATCCCACCGGGACGATTGCCTCCACCGATCTGCCCTGGAAGCGTCGTCGCCCCGCCGGGGCCAGTTCCACCGCCGAGTCCGCCGGGACGATTCCCGCTACCGATCTGCCCGGGGAGCGTCGTGGCGCCGCCGGGGCCAGCGCCCCCGCCGAGCCCACCGGGACGGTTGCCCGCCAAGCCACCGGCTCCACCGGCCCCTTGCCCCGCACCGCCGATCTGGCCGGGGCGAAACGACGGAGCGGGCCGATTGGCAAAGCCACCACCGGGACGGCTCGCGGAGCCGCCGCCAAGCTGGCCGGGAAGCGTGGTCGCGCCCCCGAGCCCGCCCGGGCGCCCGCCGAGTTGCCCCCCCGAACCGTTGGGCCGATTGAGCCCGCCGAGATTTCCGGGCTGCGGCGAGGGGCGATTGAGCCCACCGAGATTCCCCGGCTGCGGGGAAGGCCGCGTCATGCCGGCGCCGCCGACGCCACCCATGCCAGGCCGGCTGACGCCGCCACCGATTTGGCCAGGTTGCGGCGCAGGCCGGTTGGCGGCGCTTGGGAATGAGGGGCGAGCCATGTTTGTGCCCATGCCAGGCCGCTGAAAATTCGGCTGGCCGGCGGGGCGTTGCATGCCCTGCATGCCGCCGGGCGCGGGGCGCTGCATCGCCTGCCCCATGTTTGGCCGCTGCATGTTCGTCTGCGGGCTGGGCCGCTGCATCGCCTGCCCCATGTTCGGCCGTTGCGCGTTCATCTGCGGCCGCTGCATCTGCGGTGCAGGGCGGGCCATCTGCTGCCCCATGTTGGGCCGCTGCATCTGCGGCGCAGGGCGTTGCATCTGCGGCGCAGGGCGCTGCATCTGCGGAGCCGGCCGCGACATCTGCGGACGGGCCGCGGGAGCAGACGGTCGGGCACCGCCGCCACCGACTCTCCCCATCGGCGGACGGGCTTCAACCACGAGCGGGATCGCCGCCAGGAGGAGCACCGCACAGGCACACGCAAGGATCGCGCGCATTCGAAAAGCACCTTTGAAGTTGGGATGAAATCCCGGGATTGTTCGTGGAAAATGGCGCCGCGGGAGCCCTCGGCAGGATCGCGCGACAAGCGGGCAAACTCTTCGTGGCTCGGGGGGCTTTGGTTCGGACGCGCCGAATCAATTTCCCCTCAGCCACCCTCAGGGCGTGGCCAGCGACCAACGGTCGCCGGCCACGCCACGCGGGCAACGACTTACTTCGCCAGCGGCTTGCCGGGGACGACCGGCGTCGCCGGCACGGCAGGAACGCCAGGGACCGCGGGCCTGACGCCGGCCGGAGCCGGCGTGGCCGGCGTGGCCGGCTTGACGGCAGCGGCCGGAGCCGGCGCAGCCGGCACGATCTTGACAGCCGGGGTCGCGGGCACGGCGGCCGGCTTCGCGGCGGGCACCGCCGGCGCTGGGCTTGCCTTGGGTGCCTCAGTGGCCGGCTTCGCTTCACCGCCCGGAAGAGCGGCTCCGGGCTGCGGCGGCCGGCGGGCCACGGTCAGCTCAAACTCCGGTTCGTCGACGCCGCCAATGATCCGGTCGCTCGAGCGAACGATGAAATGATCGGCGTCGGTCGGCGTCACCGTCACGGTGGCCGAGCCGGTGGTGCCATCGGGCATTGTGGCATCCGACTTGATGACCCAGCCGGCCTCGGTTGCCACCCATTCGCCGGTGCTGTAGCCGCCGTCGGAATCGAACGTCCAGCTGCGGATCACCCCCTCGAGCGGATCCCAGCCGATCCGCTGGTGGCTGCGGGATTCGGGCATCCCGGCGACGGCGAGCGTGTAGTCGCCGAGGAGGAAATTACCGTCGTCTTCCCAGCGGTAGCTGATCGTGGTCTTCCCCTCGGGGCTCTCGTCGATCCAATCGCCGACGAGGAACGACACCCCGGAGAGCATCTCGGCCGGCGTCGGCGCCGGATCATCGGCAAACTCGCTGTAGGAGGCGATCGGCCAGGAATCCCCCACCTTGTCGCGGACGGCCGCATAGCGGACCTGAGCGGCGACGTCGGAGTCGGGGACAGTGATCAACCGCACCCCCTCCTCGATCGCCAGGCTGTCGCCGACGGTGCGGACGCCCGTCACCTCCATCTGGAGCTCAGCTTTGGGAAATCGCTCGAAAAAAGCCTTGAAAAGCCCGGTGATCTGCTCGCGGCCGGAAAACACGTTGCCATTCTCGTCGACGAGCTCCCCCTTCTCGGCGAAGAGCGCGGCGAGGGCTGCGGCATCCCCCTTGTTGAAGGCCTCGATCGTGGCGAGCTCCGCCTTTTGGACCGCCTCAACGAGCTCCGGCGGCGCCGGCGGGGCCTCGATGACGGCCACTTCGACGATGTCGACTTCGACAACGGTCCCCTCGGCGGGCGCAGCGTTTCCTGCGGCCGGTGCCGCGGCCGCAGGAACTGCAGCCGGAGCCGCCCCCTGCCAGGCCGCCGCGGGCCCACCGAGAAGCGACCAGCCCAGCGCACAGGCCAAGGCCAAACTCGGCGTCCAAGCCGCCGACATCGCCATCGATCCTGCCGCCGCAAACCGGCGACCCGCCGTACCGTCCATGCGATCCCCCTGAAATGTGCCGTGGAGTGAGAAGTGGAAGTGTGCGTCGCAACGGGGCTCTGCCCCCGCTCTCCCCATAACACACCATCTTCCCTCCACTTCTGCAAGCATCCTGCGCCCCCGACGAAGCTGTCTGTTCACAACGCCCTGTCTGCGAGAGAGATTCGACGCTGAAATTACGGGCCGAGCGCCCGCTTGCACCGGCCGCCGGCCTTTGCATAGCCTGCCGCTTCGCAGCCGCCACGAGGGCCGGCCGCCCCAGTGGCCGCATCGCCATTCCCCGTTTCCCACAGTTCCCAGGAGCCCACGCATGGAGATTCCCGATTCCATCCCTACGAAACAAGCCTTTTCGCTGCTCGAGGAGTTCAAGAATTTTGCCTTCAAGGGCAACGTCGTTGATCTCGCCGTTGGCGTGATCATCGGCGGCGCGTTCGGCAAGATCGTCTCGAGCATGGTCGACAACGTGATCATGCCGCTGGTCGGCGCCGTCATGCCGGGCGACCAGGGCTACAAGGACTGGAAGCTGCCGATCGGCAACGGCGTGCCGGTGGGGCTGTTTCTGGCTGATGTCGTCAGCTTCATCATCCTCGCCGCGGCGCTGTTCTTCTTCATCGTGAAGTTCCTCGGCTGGCTGATGAAGTCGAAGGCCGCCGATGCCGTCGTGGCGGCCCCGGAGCCCACCAAGGAAGAGAAGCTCCTCACGGAGATTCGCGATCTCCTCAAGGCCCGGACCTGACAGCCCGTTGAACGTCGGCTGCGGGCGCGACAAAAAGCGGGCGCGACAAAAAGCGAGAGGGCCGGACGCTTGGCGTCCGGCCCTCTCTGTTTGACATCACGTTCCGGTTTCCCTCTGGCCCAGAGGGCCGGAGGTCACCGTTCAGCGACCGCAACGACCGCAGCGGTGGCGACGGCCACCGGCAGCAGCCGGGGCAGCAGCGGAACCGCAGCCGCAAGCCGAAGCCGAGCCGGCCGAAGCCGAATCAGCCGAGGCACCACCGCAGTCACCCGAGGCACAGCCACCGGCCGAACCAGCAGCACCGGCGTCGCCGGCACCGTAGGAACCGGCCGACGAGCCAGCCGAGCCACAAGCGTTGTCAACCGCAACCTCGACGGCGACGGAGACACACTTCTGGACGGGCACTTCCTTCGTGACCGTGAACGGAACGCGGACCGAGTAGGTCTGCGTCTTCGTCTCGGGCACGCAGTCGTACACCGTGACCGAGTAGCTCTCGGTCTTCTGCTGCGGGACCATCACCGTGTAGGACTCTTCACGGCTCATGGTCTCGGCAACGTTCTTCGTGACCTGGTACTCACGGGTCTTGGTTTCCGTGCGGTACTTGGTGACGTTGACGCTGCGGGACTTCTGCTCCGGCACGTACTTCGTGACGGTGTAGTTGCGGGTCCGCTCTTCCGGCACGTTGACCGTGACGGTGTAGTTGCGGGTCCGCTCTTCCGAACGGTACTTCGTGACGTTGACCGAACGGGTCTTCGTCTCGGGCACCATCTTCGTCACGGTGTAGGAGCGGGTGCGCTCCTCGGGACGGTACTTCGTGACGTTGACCGTGCGGGTCTTCGTCTCGGGGACCATCTTCGTGACCGTGTAGGACTTCTGACGCTCTTCCGAACG
>CAMCCR010000258.1 GCA_945873085.1 Candidatus Kuenenia stuttgartensis
GCCTACCACGAGGACGAGGTGCCCGATGAGGATGGCAAGCCGCGCAGCCGCACCGTCCTCAAGCTCCATCCGCGCCTCGCGCCACTCAAAGTCGCGGTGCTGCCACTGGTGAAGAAGGACGGCATGCCGGAGGTCGCCATCGACCTCTATCGCAAGCTCAAGGCCCACATGCCCGCCTACTACGACGAGAAGGGCTCGGTCGGCAGGCGCTATGCCCGGCAGGACGAGGCCGGGACGCCCTGGTGCCTGACGATCGACGGCCAAACGCTCACGGACGGCACCGTCACCCTCCGCGACCGCGACTCCCTCACGCAGGACCGCGTCGCGGTGGCCGAGGTGGTCGACATGCTCCGGGACCGTCTCCGATGACCGCCACCTCGGAGCCCGGGCTTTCGATCGCGGCGATCCCCGCTGTCGCCACCGTCTGCACTCTCAATGCCGATCTTCCCACGATCCTGGCCGACTACGCCGCCGGCCACTGCGACTCGATCGATCTCTGGCTCGGACACGCCGAGCGCGTCCTCGAGGCCGGATCCCCGGAATCTCTCCGCGACCTCCTCGCCTCGTCAGGGATGAAGGTGGTGGCAGCGAGCTATCAAGGGGGGCTGTTGACCGCCGACGGCGCGGCGGGAGAAGCCCACTGGGAGCTCTTCCGGCACCGGCTCGAGCTCTGCCAGGGGCTTTTCATCCCGGTCCTCGTCGTCGCCGGCGATGCATTCGCGCCACTCTCGACGACTGACCTTGGCGCCATGGCGGCAAACCTCGCCACGGCCGCCGGCCTGGCGGCTGAGGCGGGGGTGAAGTTGGCGCTGGAGTTCGATGCCCGAGCGAGCTTCCCCAACAACCTCCAGTCGGCCGTGGCCCTTGTCGACCAGGTGGGGCATCCGGCCCTCGGCCTCTGCCTCGACTGGCACCACTTCACGATGGGGCCGAGCAAGGAAGCCGACCTCGGCCTCCTCACTGCCACCAACCTCTTCCATGTCCAGCTCTCCGACGTCGCTGATGTTCCGCGAGAGATGGCAAGCGACGCCGAGCGGATCCTCCCCGGCGAGGGCTCGTCGTCGCCGCAGCCCCTCCTCGCCAGACTGGCCAGAATCGGCTACTCGGGCGCCGTGAGCGTGGAACTGATGAACCCCGCCCTTTGGCACGTGCCGCCGCGGCAGTTTGGCGAGGTGGCAATGACGGCCCTCCGCCGGCTCCTCGGTCAGGCCGACATGGGGAACGGCCCGGGGCATTGACGATTCCTCGCTCCCGCAGGGGGGGAGGCGATAGAATGTGTGGAGTTGTCCCGACGCTCTGATCATCCCGATCGCGGAGCTTTCCATGCCCTCTTGCGCCTTCGCTCGTCGCCTCTTCTACGGGCTTTTTCTGGTCGCCGCGTGTGCCTTCGGCACCGCGCCGCGGGAAGCCCGGGCGTTTGATGGCGATCACGGTGGCTGCCGCGGTGGCTTTGGATTCGGCCACGGAGGCTTTGGCCAGTGCGGCTTGAGAGGCTGGGGGGGCGGCGGCTTCGGCTGTGGCAGGAACTGGGGTGGCTCTGGCTGGGGCGTTCCCTGTTGGCCGGTGATCGGCAACGTCTCCTACGGCACCGGCTTCGCCGTCGGCGGCACGCGTTTTTGGTCGGGCACGACGGTCTTCGGTGTCCCCGCCTTTGGCGGCTGTGGCCCAGTCTGGGGTGCTCCGGTTTGGGGCGGCTGTGGCCCAGTCTGGGGCGCTCCAGCTTGGGGCGGCTGCGGCCCGGCTTGGTGTGCTCCAGCTTGGTGTGCTCCGGTGTGGGGCGGTGGCTGGGGTGGGCCCGGTTGGAGTGGCGGTGGCTGGGGTGGTGCCCGCTTCGGAGGCGTTGGAGCCTGGTACGGCGGCTGGAACCGTGGCCCGGCATGGGGATGGAACCGCGGCCCTGCCCGGGGCTGGAATCGCGGCCCGGCCCCCGGCTGGGCGATTCCGTTTGTCAGCGCCGCACCGATCGGACGGCTGCCCGTCGGGCGTGGGCACCTCGGTGCTCCGGCGATCGATGCGGCCGTCGAGGTCGCGATCCGCACGAGCAACGCGCCGGCCAGGGCCCGGGCGGCCCGGCTCGTCGCCCTCGGCGACCGGCACCTTCGCACCGCGGTCGATGAGCCGGCGAAGCTTGCCAAGGCGATCGATGCCTACCGCCGCGCTGCGAGCATCGCCCCCGATCAACCCGATACGTTCCTCCGTCAGGCGATCGCCTTCACGGCGGCCGGGAAGGGGACGGCAGCGGCCACGGCGCTGGGCCGGGCGGTGGCGATCGACCCGCGGCTCGCGGACGGGGGCGGGGCGAAGGGCATCGGGATTGGCGGTGCGTTTGCGGGCCGTGCTCCCGCCGATGCGGTGCCGCCACTCGCTGCCCGGAGCAGCAAACTCCTCACCCGGATCTTCGCCAATTCGAAGGCCACGCCGGAGGCACCGGCCGAAAATTGGATCGCCAATCGCTGGCTCGGGCGCGACGCCGGGCCAGTGATGGTCGCCGTCAGCCCCTGACCTGTGGCGGGGCGGGAGGTCGGGTAAGATTGAGCGATTGCCCCGCAACCGCTCCCCTTTTCCACCACCACCCATGACGAGCGCCTCCCCCTGTGCCCGGATCGATCTAACGCTCCCTGAGGGGCGGGCCCGTCTCGAAGCGCTGCGCGGAAAACTCGTCTCCCAGGGGGACGTGATCAGCCCCGCCGGAAGGCAAAAGACCATCGACGTCTTCGGTGAGCCGCTCTCGCCGAAGCAGGTCGTGGAACGGATCTGTGCCGACGTCGCTGCCAAGGGGCTCGACGCCGTCCTCGACTACACGCGCCGGATCGATGGTGTCGCTATCCCCCGCGACGGCCTGTTTGTGGCGCCAGAGGCCCTCGCTGCGGCCCACCGCGAGGTCGGCGGGGAGTTTCTCGACTCGGTGCGCCGCATCCGAGCCAATGTGGAGCGATTCCAGAAGGCGATCCTCTCCCACGACGTCAGCGTGCCGCTAGCCGGCGGCGGGTCCCTCCGCCAACGCTATCTCCCGCTCGACCGGGTTGGCGTCTGCGTGCCGGGCGGGGCGGCGGCCTACCCTTCGACACTTCTCATGACCGTCGTGCCGGCGCAGGTGGCAGGCGTCGGTGAGATCGTCGTCGTCGCCCCGCCGACAAAGTATGGCTCGGAGAATCTTCACGTCCTCGCCACCTGCCACGAACTCGGTGTCACGAAGGTGGCCCGGTGCGGTGGTGCGCAGGGCGTAGCGGCGCTCGCTCACGGCTTCCCGGCGGAGCAGGGGAGCGGCGGCCTTGTCCGCGTCGACAAGATCGTCGGCCCGGGCAACCTCTTTGTGGCCCTGGCCAAGCAGCATGTCTTCGGCACCGTCTCGATAGACTCGATCGCCGGCCCGAGCGAGATCGTGATCGTGGCCGACGATCAGGGGCATCCTGAGTACATCGCCGCCGACATGCTCGCCCAGGCGGAGCATTCCCCCGGCTCGGCGATTCTGCTGACGGCCTCGAGCCGGCTCGCCGACGAGGTCGCCTTGGCCCTCGTCCGCCGGCTTGCCGTCCTCGAGCGATCCGACCTCACGCGCGACAGTCTGGAACGCTTCTGTGGGATCGTCGTCACGGCGGACGATGCCGAGTCGGCCCGGATTGCCGACGGCCTCGCCGCCGAGCACCTTTCGATCGACACTGCCGTCCCCGAGGCGACGCTCGCCTCGATCCGCCACGCCGGCGCCGCGTTCTTGGGCCCCTGGAGCCCGGTGGCGGCGGGAGATTACGCCGCCGGCCCATCGCACGTTCTTCCCACCGGCGGCACCGCCCGGTTTGCCGCCGGGCTGTCGGCCAACGAGTTTCTCCGTGGCGGGAGTGTGATTCATCTCGCTCCGGCGGATTTGGCCGCGATGTCTGCCGATATCGCCCGCATTGCCGATACCGAAGGGCTCACCGCCCACCGCCGCAGCGTCGAAGCCCGAACGGCCCAGCCATGAACAGGATCGGCTCGATGGACACAGGCGTCTTCTTCGTCGGTATGAGCACGCTGTCGCTGATCAACGCCGGGCTCGCCCAGGCGAAGAACCGCAGCGGGCTGCTGTGGTGGTTTTTTTCACTGTTCCTCGGCCCGATCGCCACCTTCCTGATCGTCGTCCTCCCGAAAGGACCTCCGTCGATCGAGTGAGCTCTCTGTCTGCCGGCTGCCGGCGAATCTCCTCCGGAAACTTTTTTATGCCACGCTTCATCCCCGCTTCCCTGCTCGCGGCCGGTCGCTGCGTGGCCTCGATCGTTGCTGCGGCATGCATCGCGCTGCCGCTCGTTGCGGCCGAAGAGGCGCCCACCGAACGGGCACCGATCACGCCAGCGCCTGCCGGTTGGAAGCTCGCCTGGAACGACGAGTTCGCCGGGGAGGCGATCGACGAGAGCAAGTGGGGCTTCGATGTCGGCAACGGCTTCTACAACTACGACGCGAAGCAGTGGATCCACGGCTGGGGCAACGACGAACTCCAGTACTACACGCGTGATCCCGACAACGCCTTCGTGAAGGGGGGCTCGCTCCACATCCGGGCGCTCAAAGAATCCCACGACGGCTTCGGTTACACCTCGGCCCGGCTGCGGACCCGCGCGAAGGACGGCACGAATCTCTTCAGCCAAACCTACGGGCGCTTTGAGTTCCGAGCGAAGCTGCCACTCGGCCAGGGGATCTGGCCGGCATTGTGGCTGCTGCCGGAAGGGAGCGAGTATGGCGGGTGGGCAGCATCGGGGGAGATCGACATCCTCGAGACGAAGGGGCAGGAGC
>CAMCCR010000259.1 GCA_945873085.1 Candidatus Kuenenia stuttgartensis
CTCGTCACGGCGGTGACGCAGGATCTGGCCGGGAAGTCGCGGACCGTGTCGGTGCTTCTCGACGCGTGGCGGATGGTGGCGGGCACCGAGACGGAGGCCCTCAAGTCGGTGAGCTTCGCCGACCTCGTCGAACGCTCCCGCTTGGCGACCGATCCGATGTATTACATCTGACGGCTTGCTTTGCATCCGCGGCTGCCGCATGGTGTTCGTGCCGTGCTGTCGGCCGGATTCAGAAGCGAAGCGACGCGAAGGTGTGCTTGGCCTGTGGTTGGCTTCGGGGTCGCCCGTGCCCCCGCGCCGGACGCTCGCTCCGGGCATCCATGCCCTCCGCTCTCTCGGACCCGCCTGCGCTTTCGCCCTCCGGGCTGCGCTTGTCGGCTACGCCGGCTTACGGAGCACGGGCGACCCCTCGCTGGCGGCGCTAGGCGGAGGGCATGCAGGGTGAGTGACGGACGGTGCGAAGGACGAGGCTTGGTTGGTCTGGAAATCACTCCGGCTCTTCGAGGCCGTGTTCCTGGAGTTTCTTTCGCAGCGTGTTGCGGTTGATGCCGAGGCGGGCTGCGGCCTTGAGTTGCACACCGCCGCAGGCGGCGAGCATCTGCGAGATCAGCTCGCGCTCGACGCGGTTGACGACGCGCTCGTAGAGGGTGTCGTCGTCGGGGCCGGAGGTCGTCATTCCCTGTTCGACGAGGTCGCGGGCGAGGCTGTCGAGATCGCCGCCGCGGCCGGGGAGCGAGACGCTCGGCCGGTCGCCACGGATCGCCGCCGGGAGCAGATCGATCGTCAGCTCGTCGCCCGGGGCGAGGATCACGCAGCGCTCGACGACGTTTTGGAGCTCGCGGACGTTACCCGGCCAGTGGTATTTGACGAGCGCCGCAATCGCTTCCTTCTGGATGTGGACGACGTAGCGGGCGTTGGCCTCGTTGTAGGCGCGAAGAAAGTAGGTGATGAGCTGGGGGATGTCTTCGCGGCGGCCGCGGAGCGGGGGGATGTAGATCGGGACGACGTTGAGCCGGTAGTAGAGATCCTCGCGAAAGTTGCCCCGGGCGACCTCGTCGAGAAGCTCGCGGTTGCTCGCCGCGATCACGCGGGTGTCGACGCTGATCGTCTCGGTGTCACCGACCCGCTCGAACTCGCGCTCCTGGAGAACGCGGAGGAGCTTCACCTGGAGCTTGGCGGTCGTGGAATTGATCTCGTCGAGGAAGATCGTGCCGGTGTGGGCCGCCTCGAAGCGGCCGGCCCGGTTGGCGACCGCCCCGGTGAACGATCCGCGGACATGCCCAAACAGCTCGCTCTCGAGGAGGCTCTCGGAGAGGGCCCCGCAGTTGACCCGCACGAACGGGCCGCTCCCGCGCGGCGAGAGTTCGTGGATCGCCTTGGCGATCAATTCCTTCCCCGTGCCGGTCTCGCCGACGAGCAATACCGAGGCGTTTGACACGGCCACCCGCCGTGTCATGGCGTACACCTCCTGCATCGCCGGTGCCGTGCCGATCAGACCCTTGATCGGGGGCGCGGAGGGATCGTCACCGGGTTGGCCGGAAGGAGGCGGCATCGACAGGCGGAGGGAGGGCGGGGCGGACGCGCTTGGGGAGGAGGGCCAGAATGGTGCGGGCAGTTTCCCGCGACCCTGCGTCCGGCCTTCCAGTGTAGCTTCGGCACAGGTCCTCGACGTCATCGGCCGCCAGGAGCATTCCGTAGCGGGTGACGTTTTCCCCGAGCGCGGCGAGGGCCAGGGCACGAATTTCGCCGTCTGCAGCCGCCAATGCATGGCGGACGAGGCTCCCCTGGGCGCCGGGCCTGCCGATCACGGCCAGGAGCTTGAGGGCCGCCGGGACGAGCGCGGGCGTGGTCAGGGCGAGCCGGGCGTGGGCCTCCGCGGCGGCGACGTCGTGGCCGTTGCGGCCGAGGATGGCGAGGATCTCCAGCGCCTGCCGGGCCCGTTCGAGCCGCTCTGCCCCCTGCGCCTGCCGCCAGGCCGGATCGGCCTGCTCGGGGCCAGCGATGGCGGCGAGCTCCTCCGGGAAGCGCGGCGGTGCGACGACGTTGCCGTCGGCGTCGAGGAGCGGCCCGAAGAAGCTCGGCAGCCGATCGACGATGGCTACGCAGCCGTGGGCCCGCGCCTGGAGGATGAGCTTTGTGAGCTTCCTGCCGCGGCCGTCGTCGTCGAGCGGATCGACGACGATCATCACCGGCGGCAGATCCCCGCGCCCCGCCTGACGGAGCCCCTGGAGCGTCTCGAAGGCGCCGGGGAGCGCGAGCCTGGCGCCAAGGAGGACGAGCGTCGTGTCGGCCTCGGCGGCCGCGGCCTGGAGCGCCTCGTGCCCGCTCCCCACGACCGTCGTCCGGAAGCCGTACTTCGAAGCTGCCGCGGCCAGCTCGTTGCCAACGGCGAGATCGGGATGGGCGATGACGGCATGATCGCCGCCCCGTGACGTCGCCGCGTGGAGGAGCCTCTCGACCACCCGGCTCGATCCCCGGTAGCCGGCATCGCCACCGACGAGCGCCAGCGCCCTGGCGGCGGCGAAGGCGAGCCGCTCGTCAGGGGCGTCGACGAGCTTGACGAGCGCCTTGCGGACATTCGGCGGCAGGGGCGCCGCGGCGACGTGCGCCGTTGGCGTGTGCATCGCCTCGAGTTGCCAGACGGCGGCGAGGGCCACCTCGGGCATCTGCCGCTCGATCGCCGTCTCCATCACCTCGGTGACGACGTTGGGATCGAGCCCTTCGGGGCCGGTGAAGGCGGCCGCGAGTCGCTCCTGGGGAATCGTGTCGAGCGCCGAAGAGGCAGGGCCCGAGGCGAGAAGGAGCGATTCGAGCCGAGCGAGGATCACCAGCCGCACGGCGAGTGGATCGTTCGCGTCGAGGGCCTCGAGATCGCGCGCCAGATGGGCGGCGTCGATGCTCCGGGCCAGACGCGGCGAAAGCTCGACCTCGTCAAACCTCCCTGCCTCGGCATT
This sequence comes from Candidatus Kuenenia stuttgartensis, assembly GCA_945873085.1. Taxonomy (GTDB): domain Bacteria; phylum Planctomycetota; class Planctomycetia; order Pirellulales; family UBA1268; genus QWOP01. The sequence continues at coordinate 2,955 of CAMCCR010000259.1, forward strand.
CCAGCGATGGCGCCGCACCGTGGCCGGGCCCTCGGCCGGATGCGGGGGCACCTGCGGAAGCCCTTGCGGCGAGAGCGCACAGTCGAGCCGCTGGGCGAGGAGCGTGATCGCCGTATTGGGCCGCGGCGGCTGGAGGAGGGTCGGGTCGGGCTCGCCGGCGAGCCGCGCCGCAAGGCGTTGGAGGGCTGCGAGGGCGGCGCGTTGGGCACCGGGGGGTGTGCCGCCGACGAGCGCCGGCGCGAGGAGGAAGTCGGCCGTGTCGGCGAGGCCCGCCGCCTCGAGGGCGAGGATCGCTCCCTGCCAGCGGTTGACGTCGGGGCTGCCGAGGATCGCCAGGAGCGGCTGACGGGCGTCCGGCCCCAGGTCGGCGACGATCTCGCGGGCAAGGACGCGGGCCACCCGCTTCCCCGGCTCGGCTGAGGCGAGCACTTCCATGAGCGCCGGAAGCGCGTCGATGCCGGCCTTCGACAGCTCGGCGACGCCCACCGCGCGGACCTCCGGCTTCTCGCTTGCCAGGGCTTCCGCAGCGCGCTTCATCCTCGCGGGCGACCGGCGCCGGTCGCGGGCGGCGTCGCGCATCGCGTCAATGAGCTGCGGCGCATCGGCATCGAGGGGGCGGAGATGACGGGCAAGGCGGAGAAGTGCTGCTTGGTCGGCGGCATCGCCGAGATCGGCGAGGAGCTCGTCGCGGCCGTCGCCGGCGTCGGCCACGGCGTCGAGCATGCGGCGAAACCACGCAAGCGCCGCTTCGTCGGCATCGACGTCGGCGGCGCGGATCGCGGCGTCGAGCATCTCCGGCGCCGTGTCACGCTGTTCGGCGGCGAGCGAATCGACGACCGCCTGCTGGAGGGCATCGAGCGGCCGTGGTTGGGCCGGGGTGCCCGGCCGCTCCGCGCCTGCGAGCACAGAGACGGTGCCGTCGCCGTCGTGGTGATGGCCGTTGTCGAAGGGAAACTCCCACTTCGTCGTCGTCAGCGGGCCGCAGTTGGGGCAGGGCTGCCCCGCCATGGCCAGGCTGCCGAGCAGGAGCCCCGCCGCCGGCAGCCCGATCACCCACCGCCGGCATCGCCGCTGCGACACGGGCACGACCCGCACGCTTTCCGGTCGTCCCTTCGCTGCCACGATGCCGCCTCCCCGGGTTCACGCGCCGCCGGCGCCACCGAGCCGCTGCTGCCACGCCTTGATTTGGTCGACCACCCGGGCCGGCGCCGTGGATCCGAAACTCGCCATCCGTCCAACTGCCCTGGATGCCCCAAGTGCGCTCCTCAAGGTGCCGTTCCAGCCCGCGCAGTCTGCCGAAAACTCCTCATCGGCAAGCTCCTCGAGCGACACCCCCTTCCGCATCGCCCGGCGAACGAGCTTCCCGACCGTCTCATGAGCGGTCCGCTGGGGCGTGCCCGCGGCGATGAGGGCTTCCATGAGGCTGGTGGCGTCGAGGTGCCCCCGGTCGAGTGTGGCGCCGATCCGCGCCCGGTCGAACGACGTCCCGGCGACCAGCGGTGCCGCCACGCCGAGAATCGCCTCGAGGGTGTCGATCGAATCGAAGAGCGGTTCCTTGTCCTCTTGCAGATCGCGGTTGTAGGCGGTGGGGAGCCCCTTGAGGAGCACCAGAAGCGACTGGAGGTTGCCGATCGTCCGGGCCGACTTGCCGCGGACGAGCTCGAGGACGTCGGGGTTGATCTTCTGCGGCATGATCGAGCTGCCGGTGCAGAAGTTCTCCGGCAGCTTGAGGAATCCAAACTCCTCGGTGCTCCAGATGATCCACTCCTCGGCCCACTGCGAGAGGTGGATGCCGG
>CAMCCR010000260.1 GCA_945873085.1 Candidatus Kuenenia stuttgartensis
CCCATGGTGTCGCCGCGGTGGCGGTCGAGAGCGACGCGGCAGCCGCCCTCGTGGCCGATGATCAGAGCGGCCGGATCGTGGCTGCCGATCCGATCAGCGAGTTTCCGCGCCGGGCGCTCGGCATCATCGAGGATGATTCCCTCGCGGCCCGCTACGGATCAGCGGCCCGGGCCCGGGCGGTGGCGGAGTTCCCGGTCGCCCGCTCGACCGCGGCATTGCTTGCCTCGATCGAGCGGGCGTTGACCCTGAAGCCGGGCCGCGGCTGACGATGCCGTCAGCCACGCCGCCCGCCCCTCATCAGGCGTCGAACGCCGCGAAGATCTTCGCGAACTCAGACCGGGCGAAAAACGATCACGCCGGCGTCGGGATTGCCGCCATCACAGCGCCGCGGGGGCGCTTGCGGATCTCGCCATCCTCGGCGACGAGGTCTCCTCCCTTGTAGACACGGGCGGGCACCGCAAACATCCGCGCGAGGTCGGCATCGGGGCGGTAAAGCACGACATCCGCATCGGCGCCGGGGCCGAGGTGCCCCTTGTGCGGCAGCCCGGCGATCCGCGCCGGTGCCGCCCGGGTGAGGATGCACAATTCTTGGAGCGAGTACTCGCGCGTCAATCCCCCCAGCGGGCTGCGATTTCGGACGGCCGGGTGGATTCGCGCGAAGGCCTCGCGCCGGAACGGCTCGTCGCCGAGGAGCTTCATGAGGAGCGGGTAGGCAAGGAAGTGGGCGCCGTTGGGGTGATCGGTGGAGAGCGCGCCGCGCCACGGGTCGGCCAGACGCAGATACCACTCAAGTCCGATCGCCCACTGCCAGGCATGGATCAGACTCTTCTCGCGGTAGCGGATCGGCATCACGCCGCAGCCCCCGGCGAGATGCTGATCGTGGGATGCCCAGGGCACGCCGGTCGCGTGTGCCAGGTGGGCCGCTGCCTCGGAGTCGCCCGTCATCGCCACCGTGTCGCCGAACAACACCTGGCCGACGTCGAGGGTCAGGCCGGGCTGGGCGTTGAAGCGCTCGGCGAGGGGCTCGACGCCAGACCCGAACGAACCCTCGTCGAGGTCGCCGCCGGTGTAGCTGTGGAACTGGACGTGGGCGAGGTGGGCCCGCCGCCCCTCAAACGTCCGCATGGTCTCGTCGAGCGTTCGCCAGTTGCCGGGGAGGCCGAGATTGGCCGTGTGGATGTGGAGCGGGTGGGGGAGGGCGAGCGCGTCGACCGCCGTCGCGAGCCGGTCGAGGAGCCCCCGCGGCGTGAGCGCGAGCCCCGGCAGCGGCGTGTCGAGATCGTGATGATCGCCCCGCCGGCCATGGCGCCAGAAGAGATTGCCGCCGGGGTTTGCCACCTTCACCGCCCAGCCGCGGCCGGCCTCGATGGCAGCACCGACGAGCCGGCGGATCGCTGCATCGTCGCCGCTGGCCGCCGCGTCGATCACCCGCTGGTCGTCGCCGGCAAGGAGATAGATCCCCTTGTCGAGGATCGGGAGGTCGTCGAGCTCGAGGTGCGCGAGCCTCGCGGCGGAGGTGGCGATCGCGGCGTCGAAGACGGTCGTGTAGCCGAGCGCCGCGTAGAGGCAGCCGGTGGCGTCGATGGTGGGGACGGCGTGACGGCCATCGGCGGCGGGGGAGGGCGTCAGTCGTCGGCCGAGGTTCACCTTGGGGCCGGCGATGTGGCTGTGGAGATCGACGCCCCCCGGCATGACCACCAGGCCGGTGGCATCGACGACGGTGAAGCCCGCGGTGATCGCCGGCCGCGGCACGATCTTGCCGTCGTCGATCCAGATTTCGTCGATGACTCCGTCCCGGTCGTGGAGCGGATCGTGGATCGTTCCGCCGCGGAGTACGAAGCGCGGTCGGGGGGACGCGGGGATCATGCTTTGCCCCCTTCCGTTTTGGGCGACTGCGGGCCGACAAGCCGCTCCCGGAGGGCCGCGAGGAGCACGACGGCTGACGGCAGCGAGTCATCGGCGCTACCGGCCAGCTCGATCGTCCGTCCGTCGCTGCGGAGGAGCGTCCCCGCCTCGTCGAACAGTTCCCGGCATGGCACCCACACGCCGTCGTGCGCTCCGGCGGGGGCGTCGGGGGCGATCCGGATCACCCCGCGCGGATCGATTGCATTTGAGATCGCCTCGTCGACATGGGGGGGCAGTCGGCCGAGGGCGAGGATCGCGTCGACGGCGCCGGTGGCGACGAGGTCGATCGCTTCCGCCGGTGATCCACCGGCGTCGCCGGCCCTCGCCGTCGACGCCGCGGCGCCATACCGCCAAGTGAGCACGGCTTTGGCTCCGGCAGCGTTGGGGGCGTGAGCCCCGGAATCGAGCGGGACCTCGAAGGCCGGCAGGCGGCGCGACAGCGCTCGGACGACCCCGATCACCCCCCACGCTGAGAGGCCGAGCGGATCGGGCCGGCCGGTCACGATTCCCACGCACCGGGCAGCGTCGATCGCGGACCGCAGCGCGAGCGCCGCGTGGCGGAGGCGTTCCGGGGCGGCTCCCAGGGGACGCTCGAGGACGCTGGCGAGGAGCAGTCGGGCGAGGTCGACGTCGTCGTCGTCAGCATCGAGGGGAAGGTGGACGTGATCGGCAGACGGGGGGAAGCGGAGCGGCACTCTGCCGACGGCGATCGTTCGCCGTGGGAAGGGAAGGGGGGGCGCGACGAAGCGCTCCACGAACCGCGGATGGGAGTCGGCGGGATCATGGCCCCAGAAGATGACGAGGTCGGCGCGGTCGCGGAGTTCTTCCCAGGCGGCCGTAATCTCGCCACAACGGGCGATCATCGATCCCCCCGGATGACGCTCGTCATCGACGGCCGGGGCGATCGCCGCCCCGAGCGCTTCGGCGACGTCGCAGGCCTTCGTCACCCCCTCGATGGTGAGGTCGTTGAGCCCCGTGACAAGGACGCGTCGGGCGGCGGAGAGCCGCGTGGCCGCCGCCGCGATCGCCGCGGCCACGTCGGCGGGGCGGCCGTCGATTGTCGCTGCCACACGCCCGGCCCCCGCGGCATGATGGCGACGGAAGCTCTCGGCGCCACGCTCACAGAGGCGCTCGAAACGTCCCTCCGCCGGACGCACGACGCCGTCGTCGCACAACAGCGCGCAGGCCGTGCAGACCGTCGCCCCGGCGGGGAAGCCCGCCGGGGCGATCGGTGCCGGCTTGGAACGGTGGCCCGGCGACGTGCTCACGGCTTCGGCTGCACCCAGATGTTGCGGTAACGCACCGGATTGCCATGGTCCTGGAGGTGGAGGGGACCCTTCACGCGATTGTCGTTACCGCCGGTCCCACCGGGGGTGATCTGGTTGACGGCGACATTGTCGTGGATCACGACGCCGTTGTGACGCACGGTCATCCGGGCCGGCGACGTCTTCTTGTCGCCGTCATACTTCGGCGCGGTGAAATCGATGTCGTACGTCTGCCACTGGAGCGGCGGATAGCACATGTTCACCGCCGGGGCGGCGACGGAGTAGACGCCACCGCATTCGTTGTTGAGCCCCTCGAGCCCGAAGCTGTCGAGCATCTGGATCTCGTAGGCGCCCTGGATGTAGGCGCCGCTGTTGCCACGCCCCTGGCCACGGTCCTTCGGCTGGTAGGGGAGGCGGAACTCGATGTGCCAGGTGGCGTCGCCGAAGCTGTCCTTGCTCGTCACGCCCTGCATGAGGAGGCCGTCGGGGGTCACCTTCCCCCCCTCGAGCTTCTCCACGCCCTTGCCGTCGAACACGACCGTCGCGCCGGCCGGCGCCTTCGCGCCGAGCGTCGGGCTCTTCCGCTCCACCTTGGGAAGCTTCGCGTTGCCATCGGCGGCGACGACGGCACCGTCCTTGATGACCGCCTTGTGGGTCTTCCCCTCCGGATCGGTGATTTCGAAGGGAACGCTGGCACCGTCGCGCTTCCCCTTCCCCTGGAGCTTCGTGGGGGCCTGCCAGCCATCCCCGGGAAGGCCACCCGGGAAGACAACGATGTCGAACTGGCCGTCACCGAGGGCAACGGTCTGGACGCCGAGTTTCATCGGAGCGCCCCCGACAGGCACCTCCCCCGAGTACTCCCCCTGGAAGGGAAAGTCGTCGTCGGTCTTGGCCGGGTCGGCATAGGCCGGATTTCCGGTATCGGCGGCCGGGAGGGAAGCCGAAGGCGAAAGCGCGATCCCGACAGCCAGCGGGGCGAGGAACGCGAGACGGTGAGTGAAGGAGCGGAGCGAACGGATCATGCGGGTCTCCATGAAACAGCGTGGCGGGACGGTTCAGGCCCCGGCGGTGAACGGAACGGGATGTTTCCCCCCCAGGGGAAACCCCGATGGAAAATCGTAGCGAACTTCGCGGGGGCGTGCGCCAGAGGGGCGGATCGCCCCTCCTCAACCCCGGTGATCGTCGGGGCGGGCGAAGACGAGCCGGCCCGCCGGCCGCTGGAGGGTGCTTGTGACACTCACCCCGACGGTCCGGCCGATCTGGTCGCGGCCCCCCTCGACGACCACCATCGTGCCGTCGTCGAGGTAGCCGATCGCCTGGCCGTGCTCCTCCCCGGGCTTCACGAGGCGGACGGTGAGGAGATCGCCGGGGACGTACGTCGGCCGAAGGGCCACCGAAACGTCGTTGACGTTGATCGCCTGGACGCTGCGGAGCGCGGCGATCTTCACGAGGTTCGGATCGTTGGTGATGATCCGGCCGCCGAGCTTTGCAGCCATGGCGACGGTCCGAGCGTCGTCGGAGACCTCGGCGTCGACCTCGTCGTCGGGGGGGATAACCTCGATCTCGATCGCCT
>CAMCCR010000261.1 GCA_945873085.1 Candidatus Kuenenia stuttgartensis
TCGTCTGCCAGCCGCAGCCAACTCCGGCCGACCCGCCCCTGCTGCACCGTGGCCTTGCCGTCGGCGACGACGACAGAGCCGCGGAAGCCTGGCGATTCGATCCCCAGTTCGAGCGTTTCGCGGATCCCCGCCGCCGCTGCCCTGGCTACCGTGGTAGGCGCCACAGCCTGAAAGACCTCGAGCGGACGGATCAGCTTGGCGACGATCATCCGGTCGTGGGGCTGCACGAGGCTCTCGCCCCCTGCGACCGCGGCGTGGAGCGGATCGGCGGCGCTCGACTCGTAGACGATCTCCTGACGGTCGTTCTCGATCGCTTCGGCACACACCCGGGCGAGAATCTCGCGCTCGAGGCCGGGGAACTCCGGATCGGCGAGAAGCTCGAGGATCCGATGGCCCGCCTGGATGCAGTAGCCGACGATCCGGGCGGAGGTCTCGTGAAGGTCGTAGCGGTCCTGGCCGACAAGGGCGACGAGGATCGAGTCGAAGGCCCCGCGGCTAACCAGCCAACGCGAGTAGGCCTCACCGCGATCGAGTGGGCCGACGAAGCGGGCTGCGTTTTGGTTGTAGATCCTGAGGATGGCGGGGAGCTCGACGTGGCGCCATTGCCGCATCGTCACTCCTTCGGTCGACCGTCCGGCCGCAGGAACGGCACCGGCTGACGAACGGGCCAGCGGGGTGGGACGCTCGAGGAGCCTGGCAAGGATGTCGGTGGGGCGGCCGGGCGTTGCGCAATCGCGACCGAGAACCGACCAGCCCATCTCGTGGAACGACGGCGCGATCCGCGTTCGTGAGAACGCGACGGCAGCGCCCATCATCCGCATCCGATCTTCGGCGGCCTGCACGAGGCGTTGACCGTGACCGGCTCCGCGGCATTCCGGCAGCACCGCCACCCGATCGATGACCGCGGCGTTGACCGAACCGCCGCCGAGCATCATCGTCCGCGGCATGACTTCGACATGACCGACGATTCGTCCTGCCAGCCTGGCCACGAGCCGGTTGCCGGGATCGTGCTCGGGATGGTCGACGGCCGCGTGAAACTCCGCCCGCGTCGGGGCCACCGGGAGCCCGGAGAGGAGCTGAATGATCTCGCTCTGGTCACCGGCCCGGGCTGGGGCGACCTGGCACTGCTCCAGCATCCACGACGGGGGACGACGGGGGACGACGGGGTGGATCGGCAGATGAATGATTGCCGGACGCTTCTCGCTCCGCCGGCGGGCCGATGTCCGCGGCTCGGCAACGACCGCGAGGCGGAGGCTGTCGGCGTGACTGGACGATTCCGTCTCGGCATCGCTTGCCATCTCGTCGACGACATCCGATTGCGAGACTCGATCGACTGCGATCGAACCGACAGCGATTTGGGGAGCGGACTCGCCGCGGCTCGTGCGCCGGCCGGCGTGAACCTGGGAACGATTCCCCCTTCGCATACCCTCCGCTGGCATGGTGCCTCCTCATCCCTGGAGCGACATCAACAATCCGTTGGCCGCAAGGATAGGCGGATTGTCAGTCGATCTCAAGTAGCAGGAAGCGGCGCAACGTCTTTTCTTGGAAAAAACACCACGGATGTTCCCGGGATGCGAGCGCCTTGGCGGCTCGGATTCGATTGGCAAGTGGCCCGGACAGTGCGAGCAATCGCTCGCGCTGCGGCTGCGTGTGGAAGGCGAGGCGGTCGTTGGTGGCGCGGATTTCCCGACAGCGCCTGCGCGCGAGCGTTGGCGTGGGGAAGGTGTCGATCCAGCGCGACTTCTGCATCACCAATTCCTGGACGTCGGGCGCGAGCTGTTGAAGTGGCGGCAGATGGCGCTCCGGATGGAAGTCCAGGTCGCGGAGCTTCTGGTGGAGCGATGCGAGCTCGGCCACCGGATCGCGACCGGCCTCTGCGGGGAAAATCTCGTCGATCGGCAGGCGCAGGGTTCCGGTGACGACGGCGTAGCGGGGCGGATCGCAGCCGGTGAGGCGACGCACGATCCCGTCGGTGATCCGGTCATAGGCTGCGCCGCCGATCCCATGGACGAAGACGTCGGCGACGAGGAGGCGGGCGATGAGCGTCGTGAGCAGGGCCCGTGGACGGAGACGAAAGCCATGCCCCTCGAGCCGCTGCAGCGCGTCGACCCACGTCGACGGCGAGGTGTCGGGCGTGATCGGAAGCTCGACCCGCAGCGTCTCCATGTCGGAAAGGAGGAGCATGCCGGCCGTGCCGGCGTTGGCGAACACGCGCCGCCGGCGGGGATCATCGCGAGACCAGATCCACCACGGCACTTCGAACCAAGGCCCGTCAGCCGTGCCGTCGGTGCGGACCGCCAGATCGGGCATCGGCCGGCCGTGGCCGCGGACACGCCAGGCGCGACGGTGCTCGGCGAGCGCGGCGTTGTAGGCCTCATGGAGCTGGCGCGCGCGGGCCAGGAGCCATCCGGTGAAGACGAGCACCGTCGGCAGCCGCACCAATTCGCTGACCGGCAGCTCGAGCGTCTCCAGGCCGAAGCGGGATTCGACGAGATGGCGGGCCTGGGCCAGCGCGATCCCGAGGCGGCGCGTCTCCGCCGCCCGTTCCATCACGAGCGGCCACCAGCGCCTCAGGATCGGCGTTGGCTCGAGCGGAAGGAGAAGATCGCAACAACGGTCGCCGAAGGAGGCGAACGTCTGATCGTCGAGGATCCCCCGCTCCTCCCAGGCCATGTCGGGGCCCGGGCCGTCGAATGGCACCTGCTCGAGCTTCGCCTCCTGCGGCGTTCCCACCGGGACTCCGACGCCGGTGTGGTGGCAGCGATCGGTGTCGACGATGAGATTCACCGCGGTGCCACCGACCTGGCGGGCGTAAGCATCGAGGGCGGAGTTCTTCAGCCACACCCCCGGGTGGAAGAGCTCTGGTTGGTGTCCCCCCATGATGATCGGGCGCGCGATCCAGTCGGCGACGTCGCGCGGCCGTTCAACGTCGCGATAACTGCCGGTGTACTCGGCGGCGACGGTGAGCACCTCGCGACGTGTCGCGGCCACGAGCTCCCACAGCCGCATGTCACCGATGCGCGTGTCGAAGGCGGCGCGAAGGAGGCGGTTGTTGTCGAGGAGCGTCTCGACAGCGTCGGCCGGCGCGTCCGCCGACGGCACGATTGGCGGATGGATGAGCCGATCGCCCGAGAGGGGCGGGGCTCGAAACCTCCGGGTCGCGGAGGGCCACGATGATGTCATGGGGATGCGATGGGCTGGCCGGAGGAGAGGCGTCCGGAGATTCAGCCGGCCCCGTGTGTCGACGCGACGGCGTCATGCGCCGACGCCGCCACGGCGGCTTCGGCTCGGTCGAGAACGCCGCGATAGTAGGCCAGACGGGTCTCGGCATCGTCCAGAGCCCCCCCGAAACTCCGCGCCAGATCGAGGTAGAGGAGGGGAACGGGGAGCTCCACGACCCGGAGGCCGGCCACCGAAGCCTGCACCCAGACCTCGAGCGGCATCGCATAGCCGAACTCGGTCACATGGAGCGCCTCGAGCGCCCGGCGGGTGTAGGCCTTGAAGCCGCAGAAGGCGTCGGTGAGGGAGAGGCCGAGGCGGGCGTTGATCTCGGCGGTGATCGTCTCATTGATCCGCCGACGCGATTCGGGGGGACGGCTGTCGCCGTCGAAGACTTTGAGGTAGCGGCTGCCGGAGATGATGTCGGGGAGCTGGGCGGCGGCGGGATGTCCCGCGGCGCCGATGATCGTGGCAGCGTCGGTGAAGGCGGGGATGAGTCGCGGTTGATGCTGGCCATCGCAGTCGATCGTCACCAGCCCGTCCCAGTCGCCGGAGAGCGTTTCGCGGAACGCCGTCGCCAAGGCGGCTCCGTAGCCGCGGTTTTGCGGATGGCGAACGACCCGGATGTCCCCTTGCCGCTCGAGCCGGTCGGCGAGGAGCCGCGACGTGCCGTCGGTCGAGCCATCGTCGACGACGAGGACGTGGGGCGTGAAGCGGAGGACCTCGTCGAGAACCTCCTCGACATGCCGCACCTCGTTGAAGACCGGCAGGGCCGTGAGGAACTTTGGCTGCCGGGGCACCACGCCGCTCCCGGCAGCGTCAGACGCTTCCGGGCGGCGGGAGGATCGAGAGGGGGAAGGCATCGCTGATCCTTCTTGGCAGGCGAGACAAGCACAGGCTGTGCGGCGACGGGCCGGGCGACGTGTGGTCATCCGGGCCCGAACGCTCCCTGAATTGTAGCGCCGGGAAAGTGCCGGGCAACGCGCCGGTACAAGTGTCACAGGCTGCAGAGGGGAATGAGTGGATCACGCTCGGCGTCGCTTGCCCGGCATTCGAGCCCCGGCACGAGGGCGGCGAGGCGATCGGCCAGCACCGGCATCGAGAACCGCTCGCTGGCGTGATGCCCGAGGACAACGGCCTGCATTCCCAAGCTGGCGGCATGGAGGGCGTCGTGGAGCTTCAATTCGCCCGTCACGAAGGTGTCGCAACCGGCCTGACGGGCGATCGGGATCCCTTCGGCACCACTTCCGCAGACGATTCCCACCCGGCCCACCTCCCGGTCGGTGGCCCCGGCCAGATGGGTTCCCGGTGCCCCCAGATGGGTAGCGAGTTGGCGGGCAAACTCGACTACGGAGAGCCCCGGCGGCGCGAGCCCCATCCTGCCGAAGCCGGCCAGCGTCGCGACCGAATCGGGAATCAGCGGCGCGACGGCAGAAAGCCCGGCGGCGGCGGCGAGCTGGTCGTTGATCCCGCCGACTGCCGAATCCCAGGCGGTATGGCTGC
>CAMCCR010000262.1 GCA_945873085.1 Candidatus Kuenenia stuttgartensis
GGCCGGCAGCAGAAGTCCGACGAGCGTACCGATGATGGCGATCACGACGAGCAGTTCGACCAGCGTGAAACCGTGACGGTGCGTTCCGGCACGGCTCGAATCTTGAAGGACCATGAGTTCACCCCGCGAGAAGGATTAAACTGATCAGAATGACGACGAGGTGCCGGGGCAGTTACGTACGCCCACCACGGCCAACCGACAAAAACGAACCCGAACTGACTGGATAATCGAACTTTTGATCAAGAATGGATCACGAATCGAAGCAGGGCGGATTCCTTCCGCCGCTATTTCGAAAATCTCCAGCGCAGGCAGGCGTTCACGCCGCTCCCTCAACCGCCCTTGCCCCCACGAATAGACTACTCATGAAAATCGTGTGAGGCAATGATTCTTCCGGAAAAAACCCTGCCGGATAGGGTTCAGCAAGGACCGGTACGAAGCGGAAAAACCGCTCCAACCCGTCTGGACGAGGTCGACGTCGTGCCGAGAAAGGGCTCGCGGCCCTCAAGATTTGCTGCAAAAAACCGAAAAACCCCGCTCCGCGTAGAGCGGGGCAGGGATTTTTCGAGGCTTGAAAGTCCGCCGAAGAAACCCACCGATCGTCGACAGCCTTCCTCGGGCGATGGATTTGCCAGAGCCGAAAATCAAAGCGGTTCGGGAGCCGGCGGGGATTTCCCCTGAAGCTTGGTCGGGACCTTCCCCTTCGGTGGCCCCTTCACGGTGGGCCCCTTCACGGCAGCAGCAGCCGCCGCAGCCACTGGTGCGGCAGAAACCGGAGCCGCTGGAGCGGCGGCCGCCGCCGGGCTGGCACTCGCCCCCGGAGCGGCCTTGCCCGGCTTCGGAACGCCTCCTGCCGCCGGAGCGGCGGGAGCCTCACCAGCAGACGCGACCGGGGCCGGCGTCGCCACCGGGGCCGGCTTGGCCCCTTCCGAACATCCGCTCAACCCACTGACGGCCACGGCCAGGGCCGATGTGACTACCGCACACCACAGACAACGCATGGGCATCGAACGAGATCCTCCAGAAGGTCGATTCGGCGGATCGGCCACGGCGTGCGGCTCAAGCCCGGACGGGCCGCAACACACACCTGCCGACGGTGCGGGCCGACAGCCGGCCCCGCGGAGGGGCCGGCTGTCACCCGTGAACACCCTGGCACAAGAGCTTCAGTCGATCGAGGTGTTGAGCGACTGGCCGTCCGCACGGCCAGCGAGTTGGAGGAGCGTCAGCGGATCGGTGTCGACCGCGAGAAACTTCACCGAGCCGTCGACCATCGAGTAGCCGATCAAGCCGCCGGCATGCATGCTGCCGAAGCGATACCAGTTCCGGTCGGCAGGGTTGTAGCGGGTGCCGCCAAAGGAGGTCGTCATCCAGTGCATCGGCATCGCGCCGCACATGTAGGACATGCACGTCTGACGACCAGATCCCTTCACGCCGTCGGTGAAGCTGCCGACGACCTCGCCGAAGGCGATCGTCTTCGAGGTCCCGTCGATGCAGTCCTTCACGCCGGCCGCCTCGCTCGGCCGGAACATCCCCTTGTAGGTATCCGCTGCGTTGATCCTGGCGGCATCCGACGTGAAGTAGGCCCCGTCGAGTTCACTCCGACCGGCGCAGCCGAGGTAGTTGGTGACGTGGTGATTCGACGCGATCGGATCGGGCGCTTCGTCGTTGAGGTAGTAGCTCGAGCCGGCCGTTGGGTCGATCGTTATGAAGGTCGTGAACTCCGCAGACCCGCCCGTCTTCCGGGCCCCCTCGGCATTGTCCGAAGGGCAGATCAGCCCGGCCAGCCGCGTGCCGGTGACGGCATTGACCTGCGGATAGACCCAGTAATTTTGCCGCCTCGGGTCGGCGCCGTTGCCGTAGGCAGCGAAGTCGCTGGGGTTCATCCTCATGCTGCTCGGAAACGGCTGATAAACCTGCGTCTGCTCCATGTAGGGGAGGAGGTAGATGAGGTGGCCGACGAGCGTGTAATCGCCCCAGCCATTTCCGGCAGCGAGGTCGCCGAAGGCCTTCGGAACGATCTGCGACGGGGGGAGCTTCCTCGTCGCCGATTCATAGTTGAGCAGCGCGAGACTCAACTGCTTCATGTTGTTGGAGCAGGCACTGCGGCGGGCCGCTTCGCGCGCCGACTGGACGGCCGGCAGCAGAAGACCGACGAGCGTGCCGATGATGGCGATCACCACGAGAAGTTCGACCAGAGTGAAGCCGTGACGGTGCGTTTCGGCACGGCTCGAACCTTGAAGGACCATGAGTTCACCCCGCGAGAAAGAAGGAAAAAATCCGATGATGCTTTGGGACGCGTCCACGTCGGCTCACAAATTGCAAATATTGCGCCAACAATTTGGATTTCTTCCGTGCAGAGATCGACCGGGGTGATCGATGGCTTCGCGAGGGCTCGCGAATGCGAGAAGACAGCGAAAAATGCCGGCCGAGCGAAGGCGTTGAACGCTGTTCCGGCCGTCCGGCGGTCGCCTCCCACGACGATCGGCGACGGGCTGGGGCCCAAGCACGGCAGCGCGCCGCGCAGGCAGCCGCTGCACGAAGAATCGGCAACGCCCCCTTCCGGAGAAGGGGCAGCGCAGAGCCGGTCAATCGGGCGGCCGGGCGGCGAGGAGCATCTCCAGGTAGCTCCGCCGTTCCGGGGGGCCACACCCGAGCTCGGCGGCGAGCGATTGGAGGCAGGAGAGGACGGGCGGAATCTCCTCCTCGCTTGCCACGATTTCCAATTCGAGGAAATCCCCCAGCCCCGTCACCGTATCGATCGCCACCTCGACCTCACGGCCTTGCCAGGCAACCCGGGCCGGCCGGCGGCACTTCACCACCTCCCAGACGCGGCGGAAACCGAGGGCCGTGAGGAGCTCCGACCAGGCCTCGAGCGTGGCCGACCCCCCGGACGCCGGGGGAAACGCCGCCAAGGGAAGCTCGATCTCGCGCCGTGTCTTGGCAGCCAGGCCGATCCGAGGCCCTTTCCAGGTGATCGCGACGCCGTCCCCCTCGCGGCGGAGCCGGAGGGCCTCGTCGGTCTGGGCGAAATCCCGTGAGGGATGGGCAAAGTAGACGTCGGCCTGCTCGATCGCCGGGCGGAAGCGGGCGGCGAGCCTGACGAGCGCCGCTTCGACCGCTGCCCCACGGGCGAGCGGAAACTTCAGTTCAACCTCGTACACTTCAAGGCACTCCGCGCTTTGGCTCACCATCGGCCGGCTTCACGACCGCCGGCACAGGCGGTCCCCATCCCTCTTTTCTCTCCGCTCGCATGATACTCGCGCTCCTCTGCCGCCCTGCCCGACTGGTCCTGGGCGTCCTGGCAGGATCCCTTCTCGTCATCCTCCTCGGCGCGGGGTGCATCGGGCCGCAGACGCCCCACCCCGCCGTCGGCAAGCGGGTGGGGAGCGTGCCGCTCGTGGCGATCCTCGATCCTGGCCGACCCGCGCCCACGTTCACCGGCCGGGTCACGCTCCTCAATTTCTGGGGCACGTGGTGCCCCCCCTGCCGCCGCGAGTTGCCCGGCCTGGGACGGATCGCCTCGAGACTTGCCGACGACGATCGATTCCAACTCGTGGCGGTGTCGTGCGGCCCCGGTGGCCCGGATGACCTCGACGAGATCACTGCCGACACGAAGCGATTCCTCGACCGGGAGCGGATCGCGATCGAGCCCTGGTGCGATCCCCGCGGCCTGGTGCGGATGCTGTTCTCCGAGGCCTACGGCTTCGAGGCATTCCCGACCACCTATCTGATCGGCGGCGATGGTCGCATCCGCCGCGTCTGGGCCGGCTACCGCAACCGCGACGAGGCGGAGATCGCCGCCGCCCTGGTCGAGGCGCTCAAGAATGAGCCCCGGGAATAGCCCCGGCGCCTGGCGACGGAGGCTTTAGCCGCTCGAGAAAAAGGGCTGCCATGGCGGCCGGATCAGCGACGCTGGTGATCGCAGCGGCCACGGCCACACGCTGCCAGCCGAGGGCGCGGAGGTCGTCGAGGCGATCGAGCGTCACGCCGCCGATCGCGAACGCAGGCAGTGCGATGGTGGCGGCGACCTCGGTGAGAAAATCCTTCCCCGCATGGCTTCCAAAGGATTTCGTGGACGAAGGAAAGCAGGGGCCGACGCCGAGGTAGTCGGCTCCCCCGCGAACGGCGGCGAGCGCTTCGCCGATGTCGTGCGCGGTGCACCCCACGACCGCCGTCGGGCCGGTGACGCGCCGCACGAGGTCGAGGGGGAGATCGTCGCTGCCGAGGTGAACACCCCCCGCTCCCACTGCCACGGCGACATCAGGACGATCGTTGACGATGATCAGCGTGTCGGCCCCCGACAGGCGTCTGGCCAACTCGACCGCCAGACGGACGCGACCGACGAGCGCCGGGACGGTGAGCGATTTGTCGCGCACCTGGATCATCCGCACCCCGGCGTCGAGCAAGCCCTCGACGAGGGTGCCGAAACGGCGTGCATCCTCCCCGCCATCGACGAGCACACAGAGCGTGATCCCCGCCAGGCGTTCGCTCGCCCGATTGGCAGAGGCATCGAGCGCCCGCCAGGCCCCCGCGGCCCCCTGAGGATCGATCCCCTCCTCGAGGGCGCGTGCGCCTTCGGGCCGCCGGGGGGTGGGGCTGCTTTGGTTGCCGGTGGGGAGTGCCATGGGCGTGTTGTACCACCGCCGCCTCCCTCGCTGTCCGGGGGCACCGCCCTCCATCGCCTCTGTCCACTCTTCCTCGGCCTGCGAGCGATCCCCT
>CAMCCR010000263.1 GCA_945873085.1 Candidatus Kuenenia stuttgartensis
CCGAGCAAACGGCACCGATCACCGTGGGGGCTGTCGAGTTCGGGACGCTCCTCAACACCGCTGACGGGGTGGAGATCAATATCGGCGGGGCGAACTTCAAGGCGCTGGTCAAGAAGACGAACTCGATCAATCTCGGCGGCATCAAGTTCAACGCCCTGGTCAACAAGGGAAACGGCACGAAGATCAGACTCGGCGGTGCCGATTTCGGTGCCGTAGTGTCGGCGACGAGCGGGAGCGTTATCAATCTTCCCTCGACCGAGATTGACCAGATCCTCAACGAGGGGAGCGACGTCTCGATCGTGACGGGAGCGGCCAACTTCAGCGCGCCGGTCAAGCAGAATGCCACGATCAATCTCGGCGGCATCAAGTTCAACGCCTTGGTCAACAAGGGAAAAGGCACGAAGATCAACCTCGGTGGCATCAGCTTCGGAACGCTCGAGAATCAGGCCGATGCGACCGAGATCACGCTCGTCAACAACGAGTTCTCCGATCTCCTCAACGGCGGTGGCGGCGCCGATACGCGGATCGACATCCTCGGCGGCCGGTTTCTCTCGCTCACCAACACCGGCAACGGTGTCGGCCTCGTGCGCGTGGCTGACGCGGCCTTCGGTTCGGTCCGTAACGATGGCAATTTCGTCGGCCTGATCCATGTTGCCGGGGGGGCCGAGGCCAACGTCCTCCTCAACGACGGCAATGGCGTGAATCTCGTCTACTCGGCTGGCGCCGGGGATGACGTGTTTGTGAACAACGCCTCGTGTGACGATCTCCATGGCAATGCCGTGGTGATGATGGTCGATCTCGGCGGTGGAGCCGACCGTGCCGTGATCGGCGGGCACAAGCTCTTCGGCCGGGTCATCAGCGGCATCGGTGACGACAGGGTGTACTTCGTCGGCGGTGCGACAGGAGCGCTCCTCCTCGAGGAGAGTGCCTTCGGCGGGGTCGATACGCTCGACTTCTCACGTCTCACCGGCGGCGGAATCACGATCGATCTGGCGACCACGGCGCCTCAAATCGTGCGAGCCGGGCTCATGCTGCTCCTCACCAACGGCCAGGGCGTCGAGAATGTCGTCGGGACGCCTGCGGCCGACACGATCCGCGGGAACTCCCTCGACAATCTTCTCACCGGGGCCGATCTCGCCGACGATCGTGGCGGACCGGCCACGCCCCTCAATGGCCGCACGCAGGTCGTGCTCCTCGACTTCGATTCCCGCACCGAAGCGGGCGAGCATGTCTACACGGCCACCGAACGCGCCGCGATTTTGGCCGGCGTGACTTCGATCTACGCCGGCTTCCAGGTCTCGTTCGTGACCTCGGCGCCGGCGCGGGGCGAGTATGCCACGGTGTTCTTCAATCAGGCCCGGCCTGATGGCCAGCCCGGCGGCGACTCCTCCGAGATCGACTTTGGCAACCGCAACCTCGGCGGCACGGCGATTGTTCAGGTCAACGGGCTGCTCGGGCTCCCTGGTGGACCTGAGGCGACCTCCGCCAATCTCGTTTCTGCGAGCACCTGGATGGCGGCCCATGAGCTCGGCCATCTGTTGGGCCTCCGGCACGCCGATGCCTTCGGGCCGGTCGGTTTCGTGGCGAATACTGCTCCCCAGACAGTGGGGCTGGAGGCGACGCCGGCCAATCCCGGGGCCCCGGCAGCCTGGGAGACGAACACCTCGATCATGGCGACGCCGGCCCTCACCGGCTTCACGCTCGCCGACCTAACCACGAACCACTTTTTCGGTGTCCGTGAGGCGGTCAAGCTCGCCTTCAATCAGCGGGCCCCGATCGTGCCCGACGGTCGGCTCCTCGTTGCCGAGCAGCCTGCTCAGCATGGCGGCCTCAGCTCCGCCCAGAGCCTGTCCCTTGCCTCCCTGCCGGTCCCCAACACGCTCCGTCGCGGGTTCGATGCCGGCAACGAACTGGTCGTTGCCGCGGTCGACGTCGTCGGGACGGTGGCGACGTCGGGCCAAAAGGACATTTACCGGATCGACGGCCGCCGTGGTGACCTGCTGAATCTCCAGGTGATGTCGAAGGCCCTCAACCGCTTCCAGGGCCAGAACTTCGATGCCTACCTGACCGTCTCCGACGCCGGCGGAAAGGTGATCGCCTCGAGCGACGATGAGTTCGAGAGTCAGGATCCCGCCATCACCGACCTCGCGCTCCCCGCCGACGGCAGCTACTACCTCGAGGTCCGCGGCTACGACGCCACCCAGACCGGAAGCTACGAACTGTTTGTCTGGCGGTTTGACACCGCAAGCCCGACCGATGCCGGCGACCTCATCGACGGCCGGGATGGCAACGACATCCTCCTCGGCGGGGCCGGCGAGGACATCCTCTTCGGCGGGGAGGGGAATGATCTCCTCACCGGCGGCTGCGGGGATGATCTCATCGTTGGGGGTGACGGCGCCGACCGGCTCGATGGTGGGACCGACGACGACATCCTCGTGGCCGGCGAACTCAACGCCGCCACCGGAATCTGGAACGATCCGGCGAAGCTGCGGATGTTCGTGTCGGCCTGGTCGACGAAGGGCTTCCGGTTCGCGATCCTCCGCGAAGGATCAACCGGGGACTGCAGCCAGGACGTGCTCACCGGTGGCCTTGGGGCCGATTGGTTCATCATCAGCAGAGAAGACCGGATCCTCGATCGCTCGAGCAGCCAGGGCGACGTGGTCGACACTGTGCGGTAGTCGCCGTCGCGGGGCTTTGCCAACCTCAGGGCGATGCCAGCCCTGAGACGATCACCTCAAAGGCCGGCAGTGGCTTGAGCGGGAGGAGATCGGGCTCGGTCGTGAGCGTGACTTTGTCCTTGTAGCCCGCCGCCACCGCTTCCTGGATCGCTTCGATCGCCTTCTCGCCGAGGGCATCGGCGGCGCTGGGATCGGCGTCACGAACGACCGTCGAGCAGTGGGTGAAGCAGCGGGCGATGCAGATGAGGAGGTCGGGGTCGCTCGAGGGGGTGCGGATCGTCGCGGCGATCGAGGTCGCCTTTTCCCACGCTCCGCAACGGGCGAGGGTGAGCATCAATTCGATCTGGCGCTCGATGTTTCCTTCATCGAGGCTGGCGGTGCGTTCCCGAAGTTTCCGCGCCTCTTCGAACCAGGAAGCCGACTTCTCCCGATTCCCGGACATCGCTTCGACAACGCCGAGGCGGTGGCATTCCATGGCGACGTTCCGGATCTGATCGACGTCGTTTTCGTCGAGCGAAAGCACGCTGCGATTGATCGCCAACGAGCGCTCGAAGTCGCGACGGGCCCCGTCGAGGTCTCCCGTCCGCAGGCCGATGTCGCCATGGTTGCCCAAGGCGCTGGCGAGCTCGACTTGTGTACCGAGATCCTCGCGGTCGGCCGCCAGGATCTCCTCGTTGGTGGCCAGGCAGCGGGCGTAATACTCCCGCGATTGCCCGATGTCCCCGAGCAGGAAGGCTGATTCCCCCAGCGCCTGGTACGACCGGGCCAGATCCTGTTGGAGGGAGCGATCGTCCGGAAACTCATCGAGGAGCTTGCGGCGGAGGCCGATCGTCTCCTCGAAGAGCTCAACGGCTTCACTCGGATTGCCCTCACGCAGCAGGCCCACCGCCAGATTCGTCAGGGCCTCAGCGAGGCCCCGCGTGATGTCCAGCGGCTTGAGTTCGCCCTGGCTCACCGAGGGGCTGCCGCTGAGCTTCCTCCAGATGGCGAGGGACTGCCGATGGCAATCGAGGCTCGCCACCATGTCGTGCTCGATTTCATGGCGCATGTCACCGAGGGTGGAGAGCACGGCAGCGAGGTTGCCCTGGGCTGCCGCGTTGTCGGGAAAGTCGTTGGCCCGCCGCCAGGCGATCGTGTGGGAGTTGAGATACTCCTGCATCGCTTCCTTGGTGGAGCCGAGCCTGCGAAAAGTGTTGCCGAGTCGCATGCGGGCCACGAGTTCCGTTGTCTCGGTCGATCGCGAGCCATTCAAGGTCGAGGAAAGTTTTCTGAGGGATTCCAGGCCCGTCTCGAGGAGCGTTTTCTTGAGGTTCTCCGTGCCCGGGGCCTGCTCGAGTTGGGTTTGGATTTCGTCAACGACAGTCTGGATCAACAACAGCCCGTCGCTTGCGCGCTTGGCGGCAAGCGCTTCGTTGGCTTCCGCTTCGAGCTTGGCGTCGTCGGCCGTTTTCTTCGCCGCGACCGCTTCCTTCCGAGACTTATCGATCACGACCGCCGCTGCGGTTGACCCGACGGACACCACGGCCAGGAGGCCGATGACGGCCGCGGCGAGGCCGGCGGTGCGCGGGTTGCGGCGGCACCAGCGCCACAGCCGCTCCACGGCAGAGGTCGGCCGGGCGAGAATCGGCTCCCCGGCGAGGAACCGACGGCAGTCCTCGGCCAACGCCACGGCATCCACATACCGCCGGTCCGGGTCCTTCTGGAGGCATTTCAGGCAGATGGTCTCGACATCAGCAGGAACCTTCGAAACCAGCAGCGAGGGCCGCACCGGCTCCTCGTTGACGACCAGCAGCGTCGTCTCGTAGGGGGATGCCCCGAGGAACGGCGGACGGCCGACGAGCATTTCGTAAAGGATTGCCCCGAGGGCGTAGATGTCGACGGACGGCCCGTACGTCTCACACAGAGCCTGCTCGGGCGCCATGTAGCTCGGCGTGCCGATCTGAGAGCCGCTGCGCGTTTGGCTCGACTTGCTTTCGAGTTCCTTGGCAAGGCCGAAGTCGGTGATCTTGGGCGTGCCGTCACTACT
>CAMCCR010000264.1 GCA_945873085.1 Candidatus Kuenenia stuttgartensis
CTGTCGCCAACGCCCGAGACGGTCGGCAGCAAGGGCTGGGATGCCGCCCTGCCGCGGATCGCCACTTGGGTGAAGCTCGCCGACAAGGCGAATCAAGCTGCGGCGCCGATCCTGTTTCTCAACACCCACTTCGACCACCAGGGGGCCGAGGCCCGCCGGGAGTCGGCCGCGCTCATCCGCCGCTGGCTCGGCGAGCATGGTGCCGGCTGCCGGCTCGTCGTCAGCGGTGATTTCAACGCCGGCGAAGGGACGCCGCCGTACGAGGCCCTGTTCGCGGCCGATGGCGACCAGGCATCGCCCCTGGTCGACACGTTTCGCGTGTCGGTGCCGACGCGCGGCGCGACCGGGCCCGAGGGCACGTTCACCGGGTTTGACGCCCAGAGAACCGGTGGCGAGCGGATCGACTGGATCGGCTGTTCGCGAGACTGGCGCGTGGCCGCCGGAGGGATCGACCGCAGCGACCGCGACGGCCGCACCCCGTCGGATCACGCCGCGGTGACGGCCGTCCTTGAGCCCACTGCCGAGCCAGCCGGCGACGCCACGGCCGATGCGCGGCTGGCCGAGTTTTTCCGCGATCACCTCCAGGAGAGCTTTCGGCTCCGGCCGCTCGAGGCGAGCATGCTTGGGGACCACGCCTACGACCATCTCCTCGACAACATCTCGCCTGAGGCGCGGGCAGCGTGGCTCGATCACTGGAAGCGACAGCTTGCGGCGCTCGAGCGGGATTTCGGCGGCGACGCGCTCGAGAAGTTCTCCGTCGATGGCCGGATCGACTACGAGATCCTCCGCGACGATCTCCTCCGCAGCATCTGGCTCGCCGAGAACGAGCGCCCGTTCGAGCAAGACGCGCGCGTCTACGGCGCCTACACGACCGACTCCGTCTACTCGCTCCTCACCCAGTCGACGCTGCCCAAAGAGAAGAACCTCGAGAATGCGATCGCGCGGATGAAGCTCATTCCGGCAGCGATCGAGGCGGCCAGGGTGTCGCTCGTCGATCCGACCCCGACGATGCTCGAGACGGCGATCGGGCAGAATCGCGGGTCGATCGCCTTTTATCAAAAGGATCTCTTTTCGCTCGCGAGCGACTCGCCGCAGCTCCCGGCGCTCCGTGAGGCCGCCAAGCCGGTCGTGGCGGCCCTCGAGCACCATCAGCAATTCCTCGAGGGCGAGCTCCTTCCCCGGGCCCGCGGCCAGTGGCGGCTCGGGAAGGAGAAGTTCTCCAAGAAGCTCGAGCTCGTCCTCGACATGGGGTGGGATGCCGAGCGGGTCGTCGCCGAGGCCCGGGCCGAGTTTGAGCGGGTGCACCGTGATCTCGTCGCCGTCTCCCGGCAACTGTGGCACAAGCACTTCCCCGGCAGGCCGCTGCCGCCGGAGGACGCTGCCGGACGGCGCGAGCTCGTGCGGCTCGTAATTGACGCGGTGAACAGCGATCACGGTGCTCCGGAGACGCTCGTTCGCGACGCCCGGGAGACGGTCGCGGGGCTCAAGAGTTTCATCCGCTCCGCCGACATCGTCGGCCTTCCCGAGCCCGACCGCTGCCAGGTTCTCGAGATGCCCGAATTCCGCCGCGGCAATTCTGCGGCCTATCTCGAGAACGCCCTGCCGCTCGATCCCTCGGGCCCGAGCACCTACGCGATCAGCCCGCCCCCTGCCTCCTGGGACGAGCGCCGCCGCGAAAGCTTCCTCGAGGAATACAACCGGCAGATGCTCCGCATCCTCACGATCCACGAAGCCTATCCCGGGCACTACGTGCAGCTCGAGTGGTCGAATCGCTGCCCGTCACTTGTCCGCAGGATCCTCCAGTCGGGGACATTCATCGAAGGCTGGGCGGTCTACACCGAGCAGATGATGCTCGATCAGGGCTACGGTGACGGCGATCTGAACTTGAGGCTGATGCAGCTGAAGTTCTATCTCCGCGCCGTTTGCAACGCGCTCCTCGACCACGGCATGCACTGCGAGGAGTGGAGCGACGAGAAGGCGCTTCAGTTCCTCATCAACGATGCCTTCCAGTCGGAAGGGGAGGCGCGGCTGAAGATCGTTCGTGCCAAGCAGAGCTCCGTGCAGCTCTCCACCTACTTTGCCGGCCGCACCGCCCACCACCGGCTCCGGCAGGAGATCCAGCGCGAGCAGGGGGAAGCGTTTGAGCTTGGCCGCTACCACGAGGCGGTCCTCTCCTGCGGCTCGGTGCCGGTGAAGCATCTTCCGGTCCTCGTCCGCCAGCGGCTCACCTTGCCCCGATGAACCCTGGTTCACGCCGGGGATGCCTGTCCCGAAGGAGGGCGTCGACAGAGGTTGAGCTGCCGATTCGGCCGGTGGCTGTGGCATACTGTCCGGGGCCGGCGCGGCAGTTTCGGCCGGCTCAATTCACTTTGGGGGTATCCCGTGATCGGCGTCATCCGTCTGTCCCGTCTCCTGGTTGTTCTCCTTTCGCTTGCCATGGCTTGGCCGCCGGCGGCCCCGGCGGACGAGCTCGTGCCGGCTGAAAAGCTCTTCCGACGAGACAATCTCGTCGCCTGGTGCATCGTCCCCTTCGACGACGAGGCCCGGTCGCCTACCGACCGCGCGGCGATGATGAAGCGGCTGGGGATCGTCAAATATGCCTACGACTACCGGGCCGAGCATGTCCCGCAGTTCGACGACGAGATGCGGGCAATTTCTGAGCAGGGGATCGAGCTTGTCGCCTGGTGGTTTCCGGGCGAGCTCAATGACGAGGCGAAGCTAATCCTCGGCGTCCTCGAGCGCCACGGCATGAAGCCGAGTCTGTGGGTGAGTGGGGGCGGGGGCCCGACCGCCAATGCCGAAGAGCAAAAGGCCCGCGTGGCGGCCGAAGCGGCGCGGATCCGCCCCGTAGCCGAGGCGGCCAAGAAAATCGGCTGCACCGTCGGCCTCTACAACCACGGCGGCTGGTTCGGCGAGCCGGAGAATCAGATCGAGATCATTGAGGCGCTGCGAGCCGGGGACGCCCCGGTCACGAATGTCGGCATCGTCTACAACCAGCATCATGGCCATGTCCATGTCGGGCGTTTCCGCGAGCTCCTCGCGCGGATGAAGCCGTATCTCCAGGTGCTCAACCTCAACGGGATGTTCGCCGACGGCGAGGCCCGCGGCCTGAAGATCGCGCCGATCGGCACCGGCGAGCAGGACATGGAGCTGCTCGAGGTCGTCCAGAAGAGTGGATTCGAGGGGCCGTTTGGAATCCTCAACCACACGCAACTCGACGCCGAGGATCGGCTCCGTGACAACCTCGTGGGGCTCGAGTGGGTGGCCGCGAAGCTCGATGGCAAGGATCCGGGGGCACTGCCCGGAATGAAGACCTGGGAGGCTCCCGCCGCAGCCCCCAAAGCGGCTGCATCTCCCACCGGTGTCACGCCCCACGACCCGGCGGTCGTCGCGGCGCTCGCTGCCGAGGCGAAGGAGGCGCGGGCGAGTGCAGCCAATGGTGCCCGCGTCTTCACCCGGCATACGCTCGCCTGCATCTCCTGTCACAAGGTGGGAGAGCATGGGGGCAACGTCGGCCCGGCGCTCTCGAAGCTCGGCGCTGAGAAGACCCACGAGCAGATCGCGGAATCGCTCCTCTGGCCGCAGCATGTCATCGCGCCCGAGTTCCGCACCGTGACGGTGATCACGGCCGACGGGGCGAGCCGGCGCGGTTACCGGGAGCGGGAAGACGATGCGTCACTGGTCCTCCGCGATCCGGCGTCGGGGGCCCGTGAGACGGTTGCGAAGGCCGACATCGACATCGTCGAGGAGAGTGGCAGCATGATGCCCGACGGGCTGATGCAGTCGCTCCACCCGCGAGACAGGCGCGATCTCGTCCGCTTCCTCGCCGACCTTGGCCGGCATGCCGACCTGCCGGCGGCCACGGTTGCCGCGGTGGTGGCCGCCGCTCACCCGACGACCCCCGCGGCCTTCGAGCCAGACCGCGCTCCCCTCATCCCGGAGGCGTTTCCCGATTGGCAGCTGCCGGTCAACCGCGACCGGCAGTTTGACTTCTACGCCAAGGAAGCGCGGTGGTTCCGAGCCATCTGCCCCACGCCGCCGCTCCTCCCCCAGTATCCCGGCCTCGACGGTGGCACGCTCGGGCACTGGGGCAACCAGAACGAGGAGACGTGGCGCGACGGCCGCTGGAATGACACGATCCTCGGGTCGCTCCAGGCAGGCGTTCTCCATGCCTTCGGAAAGACGATCGTGCGCGGGGTCTGCCTCCAACTCGGTGATGGCCTCAACGTCTGCTTCGATCCCGATACGTTGACCTACCCGGTTGCCTGGAAGGGGAAGTTTCTCGTCCTTTCCGACACGCGGTACGGCTTTCTCGGGGGCCTCAGTCCGGGGGGCGAGGCGATGGTGCTGCCCCCTGTGGCCACGCAGATGCCCGCTGGCAAAGTCGACTACGAGGGTTTTGTTCGGCAGGGGGAGCGGGTCGGCTTCCTCTATTCCGTCGATGGCGTGCGGGTCCTCGACGTGCCGATGGTGAAGGATGGGGCGTTCGATCGCGTCGTCGGCCCCGTCGACACCCATCCGCTCAAGAGTCTCCTCGATGGTGGCCGGCCGCAGTGGCCGGAGGTGATTGAGACGAACATCGTCCGCGGCAAGCAGGTGCCGTGGGCCGTCGATACCTTCGAGCTCCCGGTGGAAAACCCCTGGAAGGCGCTCCTTTTCTGCGGCGATCACGACTTCCTTCCCGACGGGGACCTC
>CAMCCR010000265.1 GCA_945873085.1 Candidatus Kuenenia stuttgartensis
GGCCGCGGCCGCCGCGCTCCACGCCGGCCCGACGATCGTCGCCCAGGCCAGCCCCGCGCCGGCGATCTGGCGGGCAGCCCGCGCGTCTGCGCTCGACTCGGCTGCCGAGAGGACGGCGGCGCCATGGGCCTCGGCGGCCGCCTGAGCCAGGTCGCTTGCCAGATCCCCCTGCCAGCGCTTGAGGCCAGCGCTGATCACGGCCGAGACGTAGTCGGCGTAGTGCGTGCCTTGGGTTGCCTGCCATGAGGCGACGATCGACGTCACGGCCCCGGAGATCGTTCCCGCGGCGGCTGTGGCCGTCGACACGAGCACGCCGACATAGGCGTCGGTGGCCGAGACGAAGGCCTCACCGGCATGTGTCGTGGCATTTTCGATTTGGGCCGCGCAGACAAGCTCCGTCGTCGCATCGGCCGCCGTCGGAACGGCGGCATGAGCCGGCCTAACCCCC
The DNA here is from genome assembly GCA_945873085.1 of Candidatus Kuenenia stuttgartensis. Lineage (GTDB taxonomy): Bacteria > Planctomycetota > Planctomycetia > Pirellulales > UBA1268 > QWOP01. The sequence goes on from CAMCCR010000265.1 coordinate 449, forward strand.
TAGCCGCCGCTGGGACGGCGGCCTTAGCCATCAGCCGTACAGGTCGATCGCCTGGACGATCTCGTCGAGCCGGTTGCCGACGGTCACCGCCCGGTTGGCGAAGCTCGCCCGGCTGACGCCGCGGCTGCCGAGGACCTCGTTGAAGAGCTTCTGGTCGGTGGTGTGGTAGGCCACCGTCGCCGTCGGATCCTTAAGCTGGTGGCCGGTGAGGATGCAGACGACGCGTTCGTCCTTTCCAATCACCCCCTCGGCGACGAGTTGCTTCGCCCCTGCCACGCTTGCGGCACTGGCCGGCTCGCAGCCCAGACCACCGGCCCCGACTTGGGCCTTGGCGTCGAGGATCTCCTGCTCGCTCACCTCGCGGACCACCCCGTCACAGACCTCGAGCGCCCGCAGGCACTTGTTGAGGTTCACGGGACGGTTGATCTCGATGGCGCTGGCGATCGTGTCGGCGCGGCGCTTGTCGCGGTCAAGCTCGTCGTAGTAGTGGCAGGCGGGGGAGAGATCGGCCCGGCCACCGTTCCAACGGAGGCCGCGGCGGTGGTAGAGCTCGTAGAGGGTGTTGGCGCCAGCGGCGTTGATGACGGCGAGGCGCGGCACCCGGTCGATGAGCCCGAGGGCCCGCAGCTCGGCAAACGCCTTGCCGAAGGCGCTCGAGTTACCGAGGTTGCCACCGGGGACGACGATCCAGTCGGGCACCTCCCAGCCAAGCGACTCAAGCACCCGGTACATGACCGTCTTTTGCCCTTCGAGGCGGAAGGGATTGACGCTGTTGACCAGGTAGATGCCGAGCTTCCCCGACACCTCCTTGACCCGCGCCATCGCATCGTCGAAGTCGCCGGCGATCTGGATCGTGAGGGCCCCATAGTCGAGGGCCTGCGAGAGCTTGCCGTAAGAGATCTTCCCGGAGCCGATGAAGATGATCCCGCGCATCAGGCGCGTGACGGCGCAGTAGACGGCCAGCGACGCCGAGGTGTTGCCGGTGGAGGCGCAGGCAGCGCGGCGGGCGCCGATCATCCGGGCGTGGGTGAACGCCGCGCACATCCCGTTGTCCTTGAACGAGCCCGACGGATTGAGCCCCTCGTACTGGAGGTGGAGCCGACCGGGATTGACCCCGACAAAAGCCCCGACACCGTCGGAGACCGGGCACATCGTCTGCCCCTCGCCGATCGTGACGACCGACTCCCGGGGGGCGTAGGGGAGGAGTTCGTGGAATCGCCACACGCCGGAAAAGGCGAGCGGGTCGCTGCGCCGCATCCACTTCCGCTCGAAGACCTCAAACGACGTGGGGGGCCGGAGCCGATTCCAGTCGTAGACGACGTCGAGGAGGTTGCCGCAGGTTGGGCAGGCAGTGTGGACCTCGTCGACGGAGAACGTCGCCCCGCAGGCGGGGTCGATGCACTGCTGATACGCGAGATCGGTGCGGGCGGCGATGGCCAAGGGACTCTCCTCCGGGTTCTCTCCAGTTTCGGCAGCGGATCGGCCGCCGCTGTGGGAAGATTTTCCGGTTCTCCGTCAGAGTAGGTCGGCATTTCGGTGCCGGCAAGAAAACCCCGGGGATTTTGCCTGCCAGTTTGACAGCCGATTCCCGCGAGCCTAGGATTTTCCCGCCGTGGATCGCCCCCTTGGGGGGCTCTGCCGGTGGGGCTCTCCTGGGTCGGAGAGTCTCGGTTCGATTCGTCGGTCGGGGGATGCGCACGCCCCGGGGAGACTCACGGCATGAAAGCAACCATGAAAGTCGCCGAGATGAAGCCCTTCAAGGTCGCTCTCGAGGCGATGCGGGCCCGGTTGCGTGGCGACGTGACCACGATGGCCGATGCTGCCCTGCGGCAGACCCGCTCCGAGGCCAACGGCGATCTTTCCAGCATGCCGATCCACATGGCCGACATCGGCACCGATGCCTATGAGCAGGAGTTCACCCTGTCGCTGATGGCGAGCGAAGAGGGGACTCTCGAGCAGGTCGAAGAGGCCCTGGGGCGGATTCGCTCCAAGACCTACGGTATCTGCGAGGAATGCGAAGGGGTGATCGCCAAGAAGCGGCTCGAGGCGATTCCGTTCGCGTCGATGTGCATCCGCTGCGCCGAGAAGATGGAGGATGGCAACGGTGGCCGCCCGCGGTATCCTCGCTGACGCGAAGGCCCGCGATCGCTTCCACTCCGTCTCTCCGCCACCCGATGCTCCACCATCCGGTGCCAAATCTCCTTTTTCCGCCACCGGAACGGATTCCCGATGGATATTTCTCCTCCTGCATCCGCCCCCTCCGCGCGGGAGGGTGCCGCCGGGGGGACCAGTGGATGGGGATGGTATCTGGGGCTCGCCGTCGCAGCGGCTGTCATCGATCTGGTCTCCAAGGCCGTTCTCTTTGCCCGCCTCGGCATGCCGGGGGAACAGGCCCCGATCGTCCTCGTCCCCGGGATGCTCACTTTTGAGACCAATCTCAATGAAGGGGCGCTGTTCGGGATGGGGCAGGGGATGGGGATGGTGTTTGCCGCCGTGTCGTGCGCGGCGATCGCCGGCATCCTCTGGATGGTGTCGCGGCGGGAAACCCGCGACGATCGCTGGCTGCTGACGGCACTGGCCCTGATCACCGGCGGCATCATCGGCAATCTCTGGGACCGTCTCGGCATCCCCGCCCTCCGCTGGCACGCCCCGCCGGAGCGGCTCGGCACCCCCGTTCTCGCCGTCCGTGACTGGATCCACTTCAAGCTCGACGGCGTCATCGACTGGCCGATCTTCAACCTCGCCGACACCTGGCTCGTCATCGGCGCGGGGGTGCTCCTGCTGGTCACTTGGCGATCCCCTCCCGCTCCAGCCCCCGATGCCCCGGACGTGCCTCCCCACCACGATTGACTCAAAGACCACCATGACCGGAGCCGCTCCCGTGAATCCCAGCGCTACCGCCGACCGTCTCGCCCGGGCGCTCGAGGCCGTTGGGGCCGTCGCGGCCGAGACGCTCCGCTTCTTCCGTGATCCGGCACTGACCGTGATGACGAAGTCGGATCGGTCGCCCGTGACCCAGGCAGACATTGCCGCCGAGGGAATCCTCCGCAAGGAACTCCTCGGGGCCTTTCCCGACGACGGCTTCCTTGGCGAGGAGACCGGAAGCACGGCGGGATCTTCGGGATACGAGTGGGTCGTCGATCCGATCGACGGCACCAAGAGCTTCATCCGCGGCGTGCCGCTGTGGGCCACGCTCGTCGGCTGCCGCCGGGGAGACGAGGGGATCCTGGGAGTGATCGCCGTACCGGCCCTCGATGAGCTGGTCTACGCGGCCGTCGGTGGCGGCGCCTGGCATGTCCGCGGCAGCGCGGCCCCGACGCCCGCCCGCGTCTCCCGGCGCGGCTCGCTCGGCGAGGCGCTCGTCTGCTCGAGTGCCTTCACGTCGTTCGATGACCGTCCCACGGCCATGGGGGGCCCGGAACGGGGCCGCGCGGCCCGCGACGGTCTCGAGGAGGCCTGCCTCCTCTCTCGCACCTGGGGCGACGGCTACGGCTACCTCCTCGTCGCCACCGGCCGGGCCGACCTGATGGTCGATCCCCTCATGAATGCCTGGGACGCCGCGGCCGTGGAGACGGTGATTCGCGAGGCCGGCGGCCGGTTCACCGACTGGCAGGGGCGGGAGCGGATCGATTCCGGCGAGGGGATCGCGAGCAACGGCCTCGTCCACGACGCCGCCCTCGCCATCCTCCGCCGCAGCCGTCCGGACGCCGGGTGAGCCTCGGTAGAGGAGAGAACGCTGGGCGTCCCCAGCCCTCTCACTCCCTGCTCCGATCCCCCAAACCTCTCGGATTCGCCGAGAATTGGCCTGCCGGGCGTGGCGGGGCCCCGTTCGTCTTGCGGGATCGGCCCGAATGGCTATTCTGAAGGGCTTCCCTGGGTCCCGCCGGTCAGTGGCGGGCCTTTGTTTTCCGTTCACGCGATGAAAGAAAAGTACCGTGGCACGTTCCTGTCAGGTCTGCGGCAAGGGTTTCTCGATGGGCAACACCGTCACCCTCCGCGGTAAGGCCAAGTACCTCGGCGGCGTCGGCACCAAGGTGACCGGCATCTCGCGGAGGAAGTTCAAGCCGAATCTTCAGCGTCTCCGGGTGACCGTGGGCCGCGGCACCGCCAAGACGCTCCTTGTCTGCACGCAGTGCATCAAGGGGGGTGCGGTCACGAAACTCGTGCGCCAGCAGCCTTTCCGCCTGCCGAGCGTCGAGAAGGCCAAGCCCACCACGCCGGAAGTGGTGCCGTCCGGCCCCCGCGC
>CAMCCR010000266.1 GCA_945873085.1 Candidatus Kuenenia stuttgartensis
CTCGAGGATGCGGTCACAGCCAACGAGTTCCGCCGCGATCTCTATTTCCGCTTGAAGGTGGTGGAGATCATCGTGCCGCCGCTGCGGCGGCGGCGCGAGGACATCGAGCCCCTCGCCCGGCATTTCCTCGCCCGGTTTGCCGCCGAGACCGGGAGGGGAGTTCACGACTTCACCCCCGCCGCCCTCGAATCGCTCCTCGCCTACCAATGGCCGGGAAACATCCGCGAGCTGCGCAACTGCATCGAGCGGGCCGTCGTACTCTCCAACCACGACACGATCGACACGTCGGATCTGGCGTTGAGCCAACTCGCACCATCCGGCGACACCGGTCGCGGCACGGGTCGCGGCACGGGGGTTCGCCACGGCACGTTCGTGCCGCAGACGATCGAGGAACTCGAACGCCGCCACATCATGGCGACCCTCGCCGCGGTCGGCGGCAACAAGACGAAGGCAGCGGCGATGCTCGGCATCGAGCGATCGACCCTCGACCGCAAGCTCACCCGCTGGGCGAAGCGCCTCTGAGTGAGGCGGCGGCGTCAGTCGATCCCGAACTGCCGCTTCCAGTGCTCGACCTCCCCGGGGCCGGGCTCAGGGGGCTTGTCGGCGCCCGGATCGGCCGCCTTCCGGGGACGCCGCAGGTCGGCGAGCCAGGCATCGGAGGAGATCGCCGCGGCGCCCCGGCGCCGGGCGGCGAGTTGGAGACGGCGGTCGTTGGAGACCACCGTGATCGAGGCGGGGGAGCGTTCCTCCTCGAGGATCTCCTCGATGAGCGAGTCAGCATCGGGATATTCCCGCGCGAACCACACTCGGATGCCGCGGTGGACGATCTTCCCGGGGAGCCCGTCAGGGGCTTTCGCGGCGTCGAAGACGAACAGCACGCGCGGCGCCGTCTCGCCGACGAGGTCGGCGACATGGTCGAGGAGGGCCGTCCGCGACGACTCGAGCCCCCGCGCGCCCCGCGTGGCCCCGAACACGCCCGAGGCGTGGAGGAGGTTGTAGCCGTCAACGAGGGTCAAGGACATCGCTCTGCCCCCGTCACATGCCGGCGAGACGATATTTCACCCGGCCACCGACGATCGTCGCCACGGCCCGGCCGCGGAGCGTCCAACCGTCGAACGGCGAGTTGATGCTCTTGGAGCGGAACGACTTGACGTCGACTTTCCAGGTCCGGTCGGGATCGATGATCGTCACATCGGCCGGGCTGCCGGTGCGCAGCGTCCCCCGGTCGAGCCCGAGGATCCGCGCCGGGAGGGTGCTCATCGCCTCCACGAGTCTTGGCCACCCGAGATGGCCGGGGACGATCAGCCGCATGACCGACAGCCCGATCGCCGTCTCCAGGCCGAGGATGCCGAAGGGGGCCCTGTCGAGCTCGAGCATCTTCTTCTCGCGGGCATGGGGGGCATGATCGGTGGCGATGCAGTCGATCGTGCCGTCGGCGATGCCCGCGATGATCGCTTCGACGTCGGCGGCGGTCCGCAGCGGCGGGCTCATCTTGCAGTTGGCATCGAAGGTTCGCAGGGATTCATCGGTGAGGGTGAAGTGGTGAGGGCAGGCCTCGGCCGTCACCCGCACCCCGCGGGCCTTCGCGGCCCGCACCAGCGCCACGCCACCGGCCGTCGAGACGTGCATCACGTGGAGCCGCCCCCCCGTGCTCTCGGCGAGCGCCGTGTCGCGCCCGATCATCACCTCCTCGGCGGCCGCCGGCATCCCGCCTAGCCCAAGGAGGAGGGAAACGAGCCCCTCGTTCATCACGCCGCCGCGGGAGAGCTCGAGGACCTCCTCGTGGGCGAGGATCGTCTTGCCGAACATGCTGCAGTATTCGAGAGCCCTTCGCATCAGCTCGGCGTCGGAGACCGGCGCCCCGTCGTCGCTGAAGGCCACGGCCCCCGCCTCGACGAGCTGGCCGATCTCGGCGAGCTCCTTCCCCTCGCGATTGCGGCTGACGCAGGCGACGACGAAGACGTTGCAGGTGTCGGCGCGGGCGGCCTTCTGATGGATGAACTCCACCGCTGCCTGGGTGTCGATCGGCGGCTCGGTATTGGGGATGCAGGCGACGCTTGTGAAGCCGCCGGCGAGTGCCGCCCGCGTGCCGCTGGCGATCGTCTCGTCCTCCTCGCGGCCCGGCTCGCGGAGATGGACATGCATGTCGATGAGGCCGGGGGTGACGATCATCCCGGCTGCGTCGATCGTCTCGTCGGCGCGGCCGGCGCCCGTCTCGCCCGGGCCGATGCCGGCGATCCTTCCGTCGACGATCCGCAGGTCGGCGATCCGATCGATGTCCTGGGCCGGATCGATCACGCGTCCGCCCCGGATGAGCAGTGTGGCCATCAGATTCCCCTCCCGTCGCCGCCGTTGGTCATGGTCGAAGCGTCTCCGCGCGGCCCGCAGACGAGCCACAGCACGGCCATCCGGACGGCGAGTCCGTTGGCCACTTGGTCGAGAATCAGCGATTGCGGGCAGTCGGCCACCTCGGCCGTCACCTCGACCCCGCGGTTGATCGGCCCGGGGGCGAGGATGAGGAGCCCGGGGCGGGCCCGCTCCATCCGCTCCGCCGTCATCGCGTAGAGGTGGGCATACTCGCGCACCGACGGGAACGGACGGGTGTTCTGCCGCTCGAACTGGATGCGGAGGAGGTTGAGAACGTCACACACCGGGACGATGGCGTCGAGATCGTGCGACACCTCCACCCCGAGTTCCCGCCACCGGGGCGAGACGAGGGTCGGCGGGCCGCAAACGATGACCCGAGCCCCGAGCTTGAGCAGCCCGTGGATGTTGGATCGGGCCGTGCGGCTGTGGGCAATGTCGCCGACGAGCCCCACCGTCACGCCAGCAAGATCTCCGAGACGTTCGCGGATGGAGAAGATGTCGAGCAGCCCCTGGGTCGGGTGTTCGTGCGGGCCATCCCCGGCGTTGATGATGCCGACGTTGAGGTGCTGGGCGAGGAGGTGCGGAGTGCCGGGGGTGGTGTGGCGGACCACGACGGCGTCGATCCCCATTGCCTCGAGGTTCTTCGCCGTGTCGATGAACGACTCCCCCTTGGAGAGGCTGGAGCCTGAGGCGGAGAAGTCAACGACGTCGGCACCGAGGCGCCGGGCCGCCAGTGAGAAGCTCGTCTTGGTGCGCGTCGAGTTCTCGAAGAACAGGTTGCAGATCGTCCGACCACCGAGCACCGAGAGCTTCCGGCGGCACCCGTGGGTGGCCTCCTTGAAGCGGGCGGCGGTGTCGAGGAGGAGCCGGATCTCCTCGGGCGTGAGCCGCTCGAGATCGAGGAGATGGCGGTGGGTCCACGATGCCGGCACGGCATCGGGAGAATCCAGGGGAGATGGGGGGGAGATGGACATGTCGGCATCCGGAGGGGGGATCGTGGCTTCCGGTGGGGGCGGGCGGATTCTAGCAGGCGGGGAGGAATCGTCTCGGACTCCCGGCGAGGCGTGGCGGAGCCCGTGAATCTTCCGAGGAAATCGAGCCCGTTCCGAGGACAGCGGCCGCCCCTGTGGGGGTGGCCGCGGCGGGGAAGCCGGGCGACTCGAGCCGTGAACGTCGACTGGCCTTGCCTCCTGCAATCGGGTCGGCCTACCTTCCCGCGCAATCCGGTGCGCCGGTTCCGTGCTGGCGACGGTGTTCGACGTGAACATCGTGGGGGCAGCCGGTCGAGCGTCACCTTCGCGAGCGAGAATCCGATGGACAGCGAACGCGACACGACGTCGGCGGAGATCCCTGGTTGGGGAAGATCCCTCTGGCGGGCGAAGCTCGGTCTGGCAGGGTGGACGTTGGCCGGGGTCGGCCTCCTCTCCCAGGCCGGATGCATGTCGGCCCTCACCGCCACGACCCTTCGGGAGGCGCTCCGGGAAACCGCCGCCTCCCTCTCCTCCCCCCACGACCTCGACCACGCGTCGATGGCCCGGGTCGATCAACCGGAGGCCGATGCCGAGGCTGAAGCCGCGGAGATGGGCTCCGAGGACGACGTCGAACTCGAGCAGGTGATCGACAATGCCGTCGCCCGCCTCTCGGCCGCCGGCGGCATCGACGCTCCGACCCAGGAACTGCTCATCAAGACCCTCGAACAGACCCGTCCCGAAGATTGGGCGGTGGTGGTCAACGAGTTTGCCGCAACGCTCGAAGCGACCCGCAGCACTTCCCACGCTGCCGACGGTGCGGCGGTCGGGAAGCCTGCCCGGCCGTCGACCGGGGGGTTGATCGAATTGGACATCCCAACGCGGGAGAGATCGTCAGCCGAAACCGCTTCCGCTGCCCTCCCCGTTGCCCTGCCTGCGGAGCCGGTGGACGCCGTCGATCTCTCCGGCATCCCGCTGCTTCAGGTCGCGCCGGTCGTTGTCGCTGCTGTTCCTGTGGCTGCGGTCCCCGTCGCCCCGGCTCCCGTCGAAGTCTCGCCGACACCGCAGATCGCTTTGCCGCCGGCAACTCCGCAGGCCCCGCAGCCACTCGAGGTGGCTGATGTGCCGGCTCGACCGATCGCCGCCGCCGCAGTCCCTGCGCCGGTGATCGTGGCGGCCCTCATCGAACCGCAGGGAACGCCGCTGCCGGTCGCCGACGTGCTCGTGGAGCAGGTCAACGACGTGGCGGCGCCGATGCCGCCGACCCCGGAATCGTTCGAGCCTCCGACCGTCACGGCCACCGCCCCGGCCGTGCCCGCTGGTCCCGCCGTCAGCAACGCCTGTTTCGCAAC
>CAMCCR010000267.1 GCA_945873085.1 Candidatus Kuenenia stuttgartensis
GCGCCTGCAATGCCGATCCGGTTGGGATAGCAGCCGGTGAGGAGTGCCGCCCGTGACGCCGAGCAGACGGGCTGGGCGACGTGGAAGTCGGTGAACCGCACCCCTTCGCGGGCGAGCCGATCGAGGTGGGGCGTGGCGGCGGCCTTTCCCCCGTAGCAGGCAGGATCGCCATAGCCGAGGTCGTCGGCAAAGACGATGACGACGTTCGGCGGGCGGCGCGTTGGCGCGGCGGCGGCCGGCGCGACGAGCGCCCCGGCCGCACCCAATCGGCAATCGTCGGCGATCCGCAGCCATTCCCGCTCGAGCCTCGCGACCGTGTCGGGCTCGGCGGCGGCAAGGTCCTTCGTCTCGGCCCGGTCGGTGGCCAGATCGTGGAGCGCCCATGGCTCTCCCTTCGCGGCGACGAGTTTTTTATCCCCGACGCGCACGGCCCGATGCCCCTCGTGACACCACCACGACGTCTCGCGAAGAGAGGGGGCGCTTGCATCAGCGAGGAGATTCGAAAAACTCCGCCCCTGCATCGGTGGCACGAGCGTGCCGTCGAGGAGGAATGGCGGCTGCTCCGCGCCGGCCAGCTCCATCACCGTGGGGGCCACGTCGATGAGGTGAACCGGCTGGTGGCGCAGCTCCCCCGCACTCTCTTGCGGCAAACCGCGCGGCCAATGGACGATCCACGGCGTCGCGATCCCCCCTTCGTGGACCCAGGTCTTGTGACGGCGGAACGGGGTGTTGGCGGCGCTCGACCACCCCGGCCCCAAGCACAAAAAACTCTTCCGTGAGCCGGGGGGCGCGGCCGGGTCGTGCCCCTCGCCGCGGACCATGATCTCGGCCGAGGCCCCGTTGTCACTGGCAAACAGGATCAGCGTGTCGTCGAGACGCTGCATCGCTTCGAGCTGGTCGAGAATCCGCCCGATCTGCTCGTCCATCGCCTCGACCATCGCGGCATGGATCGCCATCTTCGTCGCCTGAAAGTCCTGCTGCTCTGGACTGAGCCGATCCCACTCGAGGGGGCGATCGACCTCGCCCGGCCCGAGCGTCTGAAGCGCCTCTGGGAAAGGATAGGGGGGGCCAATGTCGCGCTCGATCTCCGAGATCGGCCCGGCAACGATTCCCGCGGCACGCTGACGGGCATGGCGAGCGGCACGGATCGCCTCCCAGCCCGCCCGGTAGCGGTCGCGGTATTTCGCGATTCCGGCCGGCGGCGCCTGAAGCGGGAAGTGGGGAGCGGTGAAGGCGACAAACTGGAAAAAGTGTTTCTCGGGATGATCGACGGCGTGGCTGCGGAGACAAGCCACCGCATGGTCTCCAATCGCGGTCGTAGCGTAGAAGTCATCGCTTTGAGGATGCGGCTTCCCCTCCACCGTCACGCCGCTGGCGTCGAAGAAGTTGCTCTGGCCGGTGCCAGTGACGTCGAGCGAACGGTCAAATCCCTGCGCCAGCGGCGATCCGTCGACATGCCATTTGCCCGAGTGGTAGGTGCGGTAGCCCGCGGTTTTCAGGAACTCGGGAAGGAGCCGGGCCCACGGGGGACGCGTTCCCTGGGCCCCGCCGGGAAGCCCCTCGCGGCCGTCGCCGGCCGGCAGCGCATCGCGACCAATCGCCTGCGGATAGAAGCCGGTGAGGAGCGCCGCCCGGCTCGGCCAGCAGCGGGCTGTGTTCGTGGCCTGCGTAAACCGCAGTCCCCCGCGCGCCAGCCGATCGAGGTGCGGCGTGTCGATCTCGCCGCCATACGCGCCGAGGTCGGAGAAGCCGAGATCGTCGGCGAGGATCACCACCACGTTCGGCTTCTGTGGCGCTCGCTTCGACGACGCGGCTGGAGGCGGTTTCTTCACCGGTGGCGGGGCGACGAGATCCTCGCCGTAGGCCGTGCGGAGCAGCTGAGCCAGCGTCGCCACGGAGTCGACGTGGGCCGGATCGTCGGCAAGGTTCACAAGCTCCACCGGATCGGTGTCGTGGTCGTAGAGCTGCCGCCCTGCCGACCCGCCGTTCCACTCCGTGTAGCGGTAACGGCTGGTCCGCAGGCTCACGCCACGCACGCGGCCACGCTCGACTTCGGTGAACGCCGGCCGGTCGGCGAACGCCTCGGCAGCCCCCCGCGGGGCGACGAGCGCCGCGAGGCTGCGGCCGTCGCAGGTTCCCGAGGCGAGCGGCACGCCGGCGAGATCACAGACCGTCGGGCAGACGTCGATCAATTCCACCGGCATCTCCGCAGTCGCGCCGACCGCGCCGCCGAACCGGGGGGGCATGGCGATCACCAACGGCACCCGGGCGCTCTCCTCGAACAAGCTCTGCTTCTGCCACAGGTCGTGCTCACCGAGGTGATAGCCGTGGTCGCTGGTGAAGACGATGATCGTGTCGTCGGCGAGCCCAAGGCGGTCGAGGGCCCCGACGACCTCCCCTACCTGCGCATCGACGAACGACACCGCCGCCCGGTAGGCCTGAAGCGCCTCGCGGCCGAGGTTGCCATGGAGCCGCACCTGCTCCGGCTTGCGGCTGGCCAGGGCCGGCTTCGGCACATGCTTGTCGTGATCGGCCGGCACGTCGGGAAGCCGGACACCGTCGAGCGGATGGCGATCGAACCAGGGCTGCGGCGCGACATACGGGGTGTGCGGCCGGAAGAAACCGACGGCGAGGAAGAACGGGGTCTTGTCGCGGGAAAAGGCCTCCAGCCGCGCCACGGCCTGGGCCGCTCCCAGGCCATCGGTCTGCTCCGCGTCGCTCCCTTCGGCCGCGAGCCAACTGACCGTGCCGCCGAACTTCCCCGGCTCGAGCGAGAACACCTGCCCCTCGTCGGCCTTGTCGCGCCCCTTGGGATTGAAGACCCCATCCCAGCTCGGCGGATCGTCGAGCCCATCGGTGCCGATTTGCCCGGGCACGCCGTAGTGATAGAGCTTGCCGATCCGCTCGACGCGGTAGCCGACGGCGCGGAAGGCCTGCGGCAGCGTCACCACGCCGGGGTCGAGATCACGGAAGCGGACGGCGTTGTCACGGACGCCGGTCCGCGCCGGACGCCGCCCGGTGAGGAGGCTCGCCCGGCTCGGATTGCAGAGCGGATACTGACAGTAGGCCCGGGTGAAGCGGACGCCACGGGCGGCGAGCTTGTCGATGTTCGGCGTGATCGCCTGCGTGTCGCCGTAGCAGCCAAGCGCGCAGCAGAGGTCGTCGCAGATCACAAACAAGACGTTGGGCCGGGAGGCATCGGCCCTGGCCGGCTGACCGGCGACCCCGACGCACAAGGCCAAGATGGCCGCGAGCCAACCGACGACCACCGAACCGAGCCGGGCGTGCATCGACGAACCCTCCGATGGAAGCGACACGCCCCGGCCGGGGCCCCCGGAAAATCCGGTGACCACCGACCACCGACCGACGACCGACGATCAGTCGAGCTCGGCGACCACCTTCGCGTAGGCCGCCATGCGGGCCGCGGCGTCGGCATTGCGAATCTCGAGGAGCATTGGCCTCATTGCCCTAGCCCAGCCGGGATTTGAGGCGCACTTCGCATCGGCCTTGGCACAGAGCTTCTCGGCCTCGGCCGTCGCCTTGGCCGCATCCCCACCGGCACCGGCCGCTGCCGCGGCAGCAAGCACGCCGTGGAGATACTCGCGGGCCTGGAGATCGGGATTCGGGGTCACCGGCGCATTGATCCGGCCGAGGGCCCAGAGAATGCCGGCGAGGTAGTGATCCTGGAACTTCTTGTCGTTCCAAGTCGCTTCGTTGTGGCCGAAGTTCGAGTAGAAGACGCGGCCGTGGCCGAAGTCGCGGATCCAGCTCACCGGCACATGCCACGGCTCCTTCGGCGTCGAGTGGGGCATGTCGAGGCTGACGAGGACGCGGACGTCGTCGGGAACAAAGCGCGTGTCGTACTGGTAGATCTCGTCCTTCCAGCGGAACGCCTCCGGCAGGCTCTTCACGATCGGATGGCCGGGATCGTTGACGACGAAGGCATGCTCGTCGCCGGCATTCCAGGGATGGCCGGCGAAGATACCGCCGACCAGGTCGCGATAGGCATCCGAGGCATTGAAGGTGTCGGCGGCGGCGTGGAAGCCGATGAAGGTCTTGCCACGCTTCACCCAGCCGAGGAAGTCGTCGAGGTTCGGGATCGGCAAGGCGCCTGTGGTGCTGCAAAAGACGACACCGTCGAACTGGTCGAGCGAATCCTTCGCGAACGCCTTGGCGAACAGCTCGGAGAGCGTCTTGTTCCAGGCCGCATCGGCCACCCGGAACTTCTCGAGGTCGGCCTTGTAGGCCTCCTCCTGCTGCTTCCAATCGGCGTCGCTCGTGCCATCCTTCCGCTTCGGCTCCTGCGGCTGACCGGGCCGCCCCGGCGGGAGTCGAAGGTAATCGACATGAAATTGCCCGCTCTCCCGGCCGAGCCGCTCGAGCACCCCTTCGGCGGTCTCGATCGAGCCGTGGCGGAAGCCGTTGGTGACGGTGACAACGAGGAGCCGGGCCGGCTGCTTCGCCGTGCCGTCAGCATCGACGGCATGCGCACCGACACCGGCAAGGCCCAGCATGGCGGCCGCCAGCAGGGAAAGGATCGACCGAAGGACATCGCGACGAACCGACGGCATGCAGCACCTCGTGAAACGATCTAGCTCGTGAATACGATCTCACTCGTGAATACGATCTCACTCG
>CAMCCR010000268.1 GCA_945873085.1 Candidatus Kuenenia stuttgartensis
GGCACACGTCACCTCACCGAGCTTTCTCGCTTTGTCTACGAGACGGCCAACATGGTCTACCGGGCCGGGCAGCCGTTCGTGGGGACGAGTGCCTTCGCGCACAAGGGGGGGATGCACGTCCACGCCGTCGCCAAGGCGACCGAGTCGTATGAGCACATCCACCCGGAGGCGGTCGGGAACGAGCGGCGAATCCTCGTGAGCGAACTGTCGGGACGGTCGAACATCCAGGCGATGGTGACGCGCCCCGACGTTCGCAACGATCGGGCGCTTCTCGACAAAGTGCTTGCCGAAGTCTGCCGGCTCGAGAACGAGGGGTGGCAGTTCGAGGCCGCCGGCGCCTCGTTCGATCTCCTCGTCGATCGCTGCGCCGGCACGTTCCACCCCCCCTTCGAGAAGCTCTCCTACAACGTCGCCGTCGAGAGTCGGGGGCGGGCCGGGGCCACCGCGGCCACCGGGGATGGGGCGGTGACGACCGATGAGATCCGCACCGAGGCGACCGTCAAGCTCGTCGTTGCTGGCTCGATCCGCCACGAGGTGGCCGAGGGAGACGGACCAGTCAACGCCCTCGATGCCGCCCTCCGTAAGGCGCTTGGCTCGGTCCATCCGGCGGTCGAGCGAATGACGCTGCTCGATTACAAAGTGCGCGTCATCAATGCCCAGGAGGGGACGGCGGCGAAGGTCCGCGTCTCGATTGAATCGACCGACGGCGAGTCGGTGTGGGGCACCGTGGGAGTGAGCGAGAACGTCATCGAGGCCAGCTGGCTGGCGCTCGCCGACTCGTTCTCGTTTTTCTTGAGTCGCGCTGGCGCCTGATCGGGCTGGCTGAGCGACCCCTCACCGCGACAGGCCAGCGAGCCGGGCAGTCTCCTCGAAGCCGCGCAGGCCCTCGGTGGCACCAAGCCCGGTGACGCAGCAGGCCGCGGTGGCAGCGCCAAGAAGGCCAGCATCGCGGGCGGGCATCCCCCGGAGGAGCCCGGTGAGGAGGCCGGCGAGGAGCGAATCGCCGGCGCCGGTCGTGTCGACGACCGGCCCGGGCGCCTGCACGCAGGGGATCTCGAGCCACTCCCCGTCGTTTGGCGACAGGAGCGTTCCCCGCGTGCCGAGCTTCACGCCGACGAGGCCCGGCGCCCCGTGGGAGCGGTAGCAGGCGACGATCGCGCGGGGATCGTCGAGGCCGGTCTGGTGGCGGGCTTCGTCGAGGCTGGGGACATAGACATCGACAAGCGGGAGCGCCGGCGCCACTTGGGCGAGCGTCCCGCCGCTCCCGGCCGTCTCGAGGGCGACCATGCAGCCGGTGGCGCGGATCTCGGCGAGGGCTTCGGTGAGATCGGGCTCGAGGCCGGGGAGGAGCCCGAGGTAGCCGACGAGGGCCAGGCGGGCGGCGGCGAAGTGGGGCAACTGGCGGCGGATGAAGGCCAGATCGATCGTCGCCGGGGCGCCGCCATGGTGGGCAAAGCTCCGCTCCCCGCTGGGATCGATGAGGACGGCGGTCGTGCTCGTGGCGACGTTTTCACGTGCCTCGAGCGCGTCGGTTGCGATCCCCTCCCCCGCGAGCGTGGCGCGGATCACGTCGCCCCACACATCAGTGCCGACGAGGCTCGACGCGGCGACCTTCATCCCCAGCCGGGCCATCGCCGTGCCGGTGTTGCAGACGATGCCGCCGGTGGTGACCCGGATCGGATCGACATGGAAGAGCTTGCCGGCACCAGGGGCGACCGTGAGCGGGACGGGGCGAACGAGGATGTCGGCGACGCAGGTGCCGCAGAGGATCACGTCGCAAGGGGGGCAAGCCCCGAGGGGAGCGGTGGGGGCACGGGACGCTGACATGCTCGGCTCGCGGAGGGGGATGAAAAACCTGCTGGGGGCACCGAGGGCAGGATAGCCAATCGGCGTGGCCGATCGCCAGAATGGATCTTTTTGGCTCCGCCCCGCCGCTGGTCCAGGAAAACGTTGCCATGGCGATCCGCTCCGCGCTTGTCGATGCCTACTATGCCCGTCTTCCCGCTGCCGAGCGGAAGGCCCTCGAGCAGATCCGGGCGGCCGTCCATGCTGCCTGCCCGGGGGCGGAGGAGTGTCTGTCGTACGGGATGCCGGCGGTGAAGCTCGACGGGACGCCGCTCGTCGGCTGGCGCGCGGCAGCGAAGCACGGGGCGTTTCATCCTTTGAGCGGGTCGACGGTGGCGACCTGCAAGGGTGCGCTTGCCGACTACAACACGAGCAAGGGGACGATCCGTTTCCCCTTCGACGCCGTCCTGCCGGCCAAGCTCGTCAAGCTCCTCGTTGCCACACGGATCGGGGAGATCAGACAGGAGGGCAAGCAGGCGACAACACAAGAGAAAAAGGCCCCCGCCAAGGCCCAAGGAAAGACAACGGCTGCGAAGCCGCCGGCGGTGAAGAAGCAAGCCGTAAAGAAGCCAGCGGTCGTCAAGAAGCCGGCGGCGAAGGCTGCCAGCGGGAAGCAGGGCGTTGCCAAGGGGGGCACGCGGCCCACGAAACGGCGTGGCGGTTGACCGACCCTGTTCGCCGCGGGGCGTGCAAGCTCCGTCGGTGGAGCGGGGCCGGCCCGGTCAGCCTTGTTCCGCCTCATCGCCTTGAATAGGTTTGAGGGTCATCCCTAAGCCGTTTGCCCCGCGGACCGCTCCGCTTTCCCCGCCAGGCAGTCGATGGACCTCCGCCATCTCCTACCGCTGCTGCTCCTGCTGCTCGCCTCCGGCCCGGCGGCGGGAGCCGATTCGGCGGCGGTCTGGTCGACGCGGGTCCAGCCGCTCCTCGATCGGCACTGCGTGAAGTGCCACGGGCCGATCGAAAAGCATGGCGGCCTCGAGCTCGACACGCCGGCCGCTGTCCTCGCGGGGGGCGATTCCGGTGCGGTCGTGGTGGCGGGGCAGCCTGACTTGAGCCGGCTCGCCCTGAATCTTGTCGCCGGGGCCGAGTCGCACATGCCCCCCGACAAACAACTCACCGACGACGAGCAGGCGATCGTCCGGGCCTGGATCGACGCCCTGGGAAACGCCGCGCTCGAGCCAGCGGCAAGCCCCTCCGAGCACACGGGGGAAACGAGGGCCTTCGCGACGGTGACGGAGGCGATCGATGTGCTGATGGCGGAAGCCTGGGCGCGGCAGGGTGTGGAGCCGGCTCCTCCTGTCGACGATGCCACCTGGTGCCGGCGCGTGTGGCTCGATCTGGCCGGACGAATCCCGACCGCGGCCGAGCAGCGCGACTTTCTCCAGACGCCGAGCGACACGCGGCGCGCGGCGCTTGTCGATCGGCTCCTCGATTCCGACGAGCATGCCGTGCGGATGCGCGAGCTGTGGGATGTGTTTCTGATGGGGCGCGGAAAGCGGGAGTCGCGCGAGGAGCGCCGGCGGAACAGCGGCTGGTGGGCCTATCTCGAAAATTCCTTCCGCACCAATCGTTCGTGGGATTCAATCGTCCGCGAGATCCTCGTCGCCCGGCCGGCGGGCGCAGACGACAAGGGAACGCCATGGTTTCTCTACGAGCGGCGCAACGACCATCAGGCGATTGCCGAGGCTGTCGCGCCGCTCGTCTACGGCGCCCGCATCGACTGCGCCCAATGCCACGACCATCCCCTCGCCCGCGAGATCAAGCAGGCCCATTACTGGGGGCTTGTCGCAGCCTTCAACCGGGGAAAGAACGTCGAGGGGACCACCGACGTGGCGGAGTCGGCCGTGGGGGGCTTCGTCAACTTCACAAATCTCCAAAAAGAATCTCAGCCGGCCCTCGTCACGCTCCTCGGGGGGGCCACGGTGGCCGAGAATCGGCCCGAGGACGGCAGCCCGGAAGCGGATAGCGACGAAAACTATCTCGATCCGGCAGCCCAGCCGCGCGTCCCGAAGTTTTCGCGCCGCGAAGCGTTTGCTGCCGCGGCCACGACTGGCAATCCGCTTCTCGCCCGGGCGTTCGTCAACCGGCTGTGGGCCGTCTTGCTCGGGCGCGGGATCGTGGCGCCGGTCGATGAGATGACCACCCGCAACACGCCGAGCCACCCTGAGCTCCTCGACTGGCTCGCTGCCGACTTCGCCGCCCATCACCACGACATCCGCCGTGAGGTCCGCGGCATCGTGCTCAGCCGCGTCTACGCCCTGGGGATCGCTTCCGACAGCGCTCCCGACCCCGATCCGGCAGCGTTCGCCTGCGCCGCAGAGCGGCCATTGACCGCCGAACAGATCGCCCGGTCGTGGTCCATTGCCGCCGGGCGTGAGCCTGGAAACGATCCCCTCCGTCGCGCGGCAGTGGCCGCGATCCCCGATGTGATGCCGCGGGACTATCAGGCGACGTTTCAGCAGGCCCAGTTTCTCTCGGCGGCGCCGGCCCTGAAGGAGCTCCTCGAGCCGGTTCCGGAGAGCACGGTCGCCCGGATCGCCGCGCTGCAGGCGCCCTCAGAGCGCGTCGAGGCCGCCTTCCGCGCCGTGCTCGGTCGAGCGCCTGCACTTGAGGAAGTGGCGCAGGCCGAGCAAGTTCTCGCGTCGCGTCCGGAGCAGCCGGCCGAGGCGGCTCGCGATCTCGTCTGGGCGCTGCTGACGAGCGCCGAATTTCTCACTCAGCCGTGAGCCTGATGAAGCGACCTGCCCCACATTTGAGCCCCGGCGACTGCCCGCGTGACGAGCAT
>CAMCCR010000269.1 GCA_945873085.1 Candidatus Kuenenia stuttgartensis
GTTCACCGTCGCTCCGTACGCGGCCACGGGGTTGCTGGTGACGTCGAACTGATTGTAGATGTTCGTCTGCTCGATGTAGGGCAGGATCAACGTGGCGACGGAGTGGATGTTGTAGGTCGTGGAGCTGGAGCCGGTGGAGTCGCACTGGCCCGGGGAGGGCAGCTTACGGCTGGCCGACTCGAAGTTGAGGACACCCAAGCCCAGCTGCTTCATGTTGTTTTGGCACTGGCTGCGCCGGGCGGCCTCGCGGGCAGCCTGGACGGCGGGGAGGAGCAGGCCGACGAGCGTGCCGATGATCGCGATCACGACCAAGAGCTCGACGAGCGTGAACCCACGCCGGGTGGACGGAGAAAGATGACGCATGGAGGAAAACCCCAGAGGATATGAAGAAATCGAACCGACGGACCTGGCAATCGGAAGCGAGAGCGAGCCGTTCGCTCCTGCTTCAGAGTTTTTTATAGAGCACGGTTCCTAAACGTTTCGTGAGAGGACAGCGAGAGTTTGATGAGATTCGTGTGAGGATTGTGTGAGGGAGTCCGGGCAGGGTCAGGCGTCGCCGAGACATTCTTCGCAAGCATCCCAGAAGGCATCGGCAACGACCGAGACGATTTCCTCGCTCGGGGGGACGCCGAGCCGGCGGGCGAGCACCCCGCGGACGGTGGCGTGGAGCCCGACAGCTTCCTGGCTTTCGTCGGCGGCGACGATCGAGAGCACCTCGCGGATCGTGTCGTTGCCGAGCAGCATGTCGGCCGGGAGCGGGAGGGGCGTGGGGCGCATCGCTGGCAGAGGTCCTGTGCGGCCAAGGAGTTGTTTCGGCTGCCAGGGGAGCATGCCGGGATGAGCGTTTGATGTGGTTGTTGGGATCCACATCAAAGTCTTGCGCGGCGGGGTGACGGAGCACGGCGGGGCGGAGAGCGCTCGTGCACGGCTCACGGCTTCGTTACAAAATCCTCATCGATGTGGCCTAAAGTCAGAGTGGTTTGTTCCGATGAGCGTTACTTTGCCGCTCCCTCCTCTTCCGGACTTGGCACGATGAACGTCTTCCTTCCACGAAGCCGGCACCGCGCCGGTGCTTCCCCGCTCCCGGCCGGGTTCACGCTTGTCGAACTCTTGGTCGTGATCGCGATTATCGGCACGCTCGTCGGGCTCCTCCTACCGGCCGTGCAAGCCGCCCGTGAGGCCGCCCGCCGGTCGCAGTGCACCAACAATCTCAAGCAGATCGGCCTAGCACTGCTCAATTTCCACGACGCGCGGAACCGCTTCCCGCCCGGCGTAAATCTCCCCGTAGGCACCGCCAGCGGGATGCTCTTCCCCTCGAATGCCCTCTACAAGAGTGGCAAGATGGGGAAACCGCCGTTCGCCGGCCAGTGGGGCTCGTGGCTGATGTACACCTTCACGATGCTTGAGGAAGCGAACCTCGCCGCGCAACTCGACTTCACCACGCGCGAGTACGGCAATTGCAACGGGCCCGATTCCGTCGGGGCGCGGAACGTGTCGGTGTTCGTCTGCCCGAGCGACCACGTTCCGAAGAATCCGGTCTCCTACTCCACCGGCGGCAATACCTACTACTTTGGCGTCAACAGCTACATGGCCAACGCTGGGTCGCGGTGCTGGTTCTGGGCGAACTCGACCTGCGACGGGATGTTCCAGGTTAACAGCAACGTCCGCCTCAAGGACGTCTTCGACGGCACCAGCCACACGGTGCTCGTGGGGGAGCGCGACAGCTTCGAGCCCAACTGGATCGTCGGGGGGGAGCAGAAACTACCGAACATGCGCGGGTGGGCGTGGTCAAACTTCAACGCTATGCAGGACGTCCTCGCGAGCGCCTGGGTGCCTGTGAACTACAGGCTCCCGGGGATGGTGACCTCGTCGTTCAATGCCTCGACCGACGACCGGCAAAACGCCTTCGGCAGTCGCCATCCAGGCGGGGCGAACATGGTGTTCGCCGACGGGTCGGTGCGGTTCATCACCCTCGTCGACACGGCCGATCTGCCGGTGCTCCAGAGGATTATGCGGCCCGCTGATGGCCAGCCGGGAGGTGTCGATTGAGTGTTCCGGCCCGCGTTGTCCTCTTGGCGATCGTCGTTGCCCTGGCCTGTGGTTGCGGGCGAAAGCCCGATCCGCTGCTTGCGCCGGCATCGGGCGTGGTCCGCCTTGGCGGCAAGCCGCTGGAAAGCGCGCTTGTGCGGTTCATGCCCGCCGAGCGGGGGATCGCGGCGGAGTGGATTTCGGAGGGGACGACTGACATGGAGGGACGCTACACGCTGGCGTGTGTCCGTGGCCCGGGAGCGGTGGTGGGGAAACACCGGGTGACGGTATCGGAAGGGGGCGTGCCCGGGGAATTGCGCGACGATCAGGGGAAGGTCGGGGCGTGGCTATCCAGTCTTTCCGGGCGGCCGATCCCCGACCGCTACGGCACCGCCGCGACATCCCCGCTCGAGGTCACCGTCGGCCCGGAGGGGGCCGGGCTCGATCTCGACCTCGATCGCTGACACGGAGTCTGCGGCCCCGCGGACCCCGAAACGGCGGTGCATTCTAGCGGATTGATTCGCCGCGCCGTGCCGCCACAATCGGGGGCTCAGCGGGGCGGCCGGCCGACGGGAGCCGGCGAATCCCGTGGGCACGCCAAAGGGGAAGGCGAGCATGACGGCGAGCGGAAGCAGGGACATCGATGCACGACCGGGGCGAGCTCGGCAAGATCCAGTTCGTTCAGGCGAGCCATCAGCAGGACATGGACGGCTGGCCCAATTACTGGCCCGGCCTCCCGCCGATGCACGATGCCACGCACTGCGTCGGGCCGTGCCTGGCGCTCGAGCGGAAGGATGCCACGGAGGTGAGCTGCTTCGGCCGGCAGGGGAGCATGCCGGGATGAGGGTTTCGTGTGGCTGTGCAGTCCACACGAAAATCTAAGAACAGCCAGGGTGCCGGGAGGTCGAGCTCCGCCCGGATGGCACGGTCGGGGAGATCGAGTGAGCGGGGTGGGGCCGTCGATCGGCCTCGGACGGATGCTCACCGAAGACACACCTTCGGCTCACGTCATGCTGACGTGGGGGGCGTAGTGTTCCCTTGCTATTTCTTCACCTTGGAGCCTCACCATGATCACGGCTGCTCGATCACCTCGGAGCGTCTCTGTTCGGGTTCGAAACGCCTTTACGCTCGTCGAGCTCCTCGTCGTGATCGCGATCATCGGCACGCTCGTCGGGCTCCTCTTGCCGGCCGTGCAGTCGGCGCGGGATGCGGCCAACCGGTCCGCCTGTTCCAACAATCTCAGGCAGATCGGCCTGGCCTTCCAGCTCCACAACGATGCCCGGAAGAACTTCCCCTACGCGGGATCCGACGGCCCCAATCAGAGCTGCTGCAATGCGACGATTCGGGCCGGCTGGACGTGGATGTACTGGATCCTGCCCTACATCGAGGAATCGAACACCTTCAATCTTCCCGACACGACCGCCAACAACGCGATCGTCGCGGCCACGCCGATCAAGACCTTCTTCTGCCCGTCGCGACGGGTGCCCCGGGCCTACGGCGGCACGACTCTTACCTCGCGGAGCGACTATGCGGCCAACGGCGGCCGATCGCTTACAGGCAACGGCGACGAGGGGCCGGTGTTGCGGCAATGGGCCGTACCGGCGACCACGCTGCCGATCACCACGCCTCCGCGGACCGGTCGTCAGATCAAGGACTTCCTCGATGGCCTGACGTCGACCGTCCTGGTGGGGGAAAAGCAGCTCCACTCGAGCGTGCAGGGATCGGCCGGTGGGGACAACGAGGCCTGGAACAACTCCGGCTGGGATCAGGACCATGTCCGCTTCGGGACGTCGCTCCCGCAGCCTGACAGCAAGCATCCCACCGCCCTCTCGGGGACGTTCTGGTCGGAGCGGTTCGGCGGCCAGCATCCCGGCGGTACGCAGATGGTGTTCATCGACGGCAGCGTCCGTCCCGTGTCGTTCGACGTCGATGCCACCACCTGGCTCAACATGACGCTGATCGCGGATGGCAATGCCGTCACGGTCGAGTAGCCCGATTGGTCCGCGTCGCCTCCCCGACCTCCCCCCTCCTTCCACCTCGAGATACTCATCCCATGCTCCACACCTCCCGTCGGCGCGCGTTCACGCTCGTCGAACTCCTCGTCGTGATCGCGATCATCGGCACGCTCGTCGGCCTCCTCCTGCCGGCCGTCCAGGCTGCCCGTGAGGCTGCTCGCCGGTCGCAGTGCACCAACAACCTCAAGCAGATCGGCCTCGGGCTTCACAATTTTGCCGGCGTGAAGCGGTTCTTTCCGCCGGCGGCGGCGAACACGACGACGACCAGCGCCCAGCAACTCGAGCTCTGCAAGCGGCTCGGCGTCACCGTCAAGGGACAGCGTCATGGCTGGGGGGTGATGCTCCTCCCCTACATGGAGGAGACGAATCTTTTCGGCAAGTACGACTTCAAGAGCGATTGGTCGTCGGCCGCCAACAAGGAAGTCCGCGAGAGCATCGTGCCGGCCTTCCTCTGCCCGACGGTGAACCGTGAGGGGGATGGGCTGACGACGAAGACGGTGAGTGGCCAGACGATCACCATCGGCCCGGGAGACTACGCCCCCGACAACGGCTACGACACCGTCCTCGAGACGAAGGGGCTCG
>CAMCCR010000270.1 GCA_945873085.1 Candidatus Kuenenia stuttgartensis
TCGACCACATATTGGAGCGACCGCGAGGGATCGTCGGGATGAGGAGAGAGGCCATAGCGGTCCATCGTCATCAGCCGCCGGTCATCCACATCGGCCGCCTCGGCCTGCGACTTCGCCGGCTCTTCCCACACCGTCCAGAGGGAGTCGAACACCTGCTGGTCGAAGTCGGCGGGGAGGTAGGCCCGGTGGAGGAGATGGTCGTAGCCGGCTGCCACGGCCGGTGGAGGCGGCGGCGGGGGCTGGGGGGGGACAGCCTCCTGGCCCACGGAGGGCGCCATCCCGGGGAATGCGGCGAACATGCCGAGGAGTGCCGCTGCGGAGATCTGCGCGATCCTGACACCGAATCGACGTTCGGTTCCGGGTCGGTTCATGGCATACTCTTTGAATCTGCCCACATCAGGCTTCCCCGGCAATCGGGGTAGTCCCCTGCCCTTCCGGCCGCTGTTTCGACCGCCCCGCCAGTATAGGCGGCTTTCCCTCCGCGGCCTCCCGCCATGGTCACCGCCAACCCACTCCTGATCCCGGAATTGCGGGTGATGCTCGCCGAAGGGGATGTCGAGGGCCTGCGCGGCGTGGCGGAGGAGCTCCATCCGGCGAGCGTGGCTGAGTTTTCCGAGGGGCTCGAGGATCGGGAGCTGTGGCAGCTCCTCGACGCCCTGCCGCT
This sequence comes from Candidatus Kuenenia stuttgartensis, assembly GCA_945873085.1. Taxonomy (GTDB): domain Bacteria; phylum Planctomycetota; class Planctomycetia; order Pirellulales; family UBA1268; genus QWOP01. The sequence goes on from CAMCCR010000270.1 coordinate 665, forward strand.
CGAGCGACAGGGGGACATTTTCCCCTACTATCCCCTCTCCCGGCAGGTCGACCTCGTCAAATCGGCCGACCGCCAGCACCTCGGGCCGCTCCTGGAGTGGATGGCGGCCGACAATCGGGTCGAGCTTCTCAGGGAACTCGACTCCGACCTCGTTGAGGAGATTCTCCCGCTGGTGGCGAAGGCGGAGCGGCACGACATCCGCATGCTCCTCTCCTGCGAGGAGAACTCGGCCGGGGCCTTGATGACGACGGAGTATGCCTCGCTCCCGGCTGAGATCACCGCTGGCGAGGCAGTGGCCAGGCTCCGCTCCCAGGCCCCCGACAGCGAGTCGATCTACTACATCTACGTCCTCGATGCCGACCGGCGCCTCGTCGGCTTCATCTCGCTCCGCGACCTGATCCTCGCCCGCCCGAACGCCCTCGTCGGCGACCTCATGCAGGAGGACCCGATCAGCGTCCGCATCGAGGAACCGGTCGACGAGGTGGTGCAGAAGCTCGCCCGCTACGACTTCCTCGCCATCCCCGTCGTCGACGACCACAACCGGCTCGTTGGCATCGTCACCCACGACGACGTCCTCGATGCCGTCCGCCAGGATGCCACCGACGAGGCCCAGCGGGCCGCCGCCATTGCCCCCCTCGGCGAGGGTTACCTCGAGGCGGCGCTGGTGTCGCTGACCTGGAAGCGGGGGGTGTGGCTGACGATCCTCTTCGGGACTGCGGCCGTGACGGCAATGGTGCTCGCCAAGTGGAAGCCGACGCACGAATGGCTGATGTACTTCATCCCGCTGGTCGTCGCCAGCGGCGGCAACTCGGGCAACCAAGCGGCCACGCTCGTGATCACCGCCCTGTCGACGGGCGACTGCAAGCTCACCGACTGGAAGCGGATCCTCCGCCGCGAGTTCGTCGTCAGCCTGATGCTCGGCATCCTTCTGGCCGTCCCTGGATTCCTCCTCGGCCTCGCCTACGCGCCCGATCCGATGCATGCGCTGGTGATCCCGGCAACGGTCTTCTCCGTGGTCATGGTGGGGTCGCTGGTGGGCTGCGTGCTTCCGCTCGTCTTTCGCTCGCTCGGGCTCGACCCGGCCCTGATGAGCAATCCCTTCGTGTCGGCGATCGTCGACGTCGTAGGGATCGTGATCTACATGGCGGTTGCCACGGTCGTTCTCGACTGACGCCCCCGATTCAGCCCAGCTTCCGGTCGACCGCGTCGGCGACGCGCCGGCAGACGGCCATCATCTTTTCAAACGCGGGGATGTCGAGCGTCTGCCCGCCGTCGCTCGCCGCCCGCTTCGGATCGGGATGGACCTCGACGATCAGCCCGTCGGCACCCGCGGCCACGCTCGCCGCCGCCATGCTCGTGACGAGATTTGCATGCCCCGTGCCGTGGCTCGGATCGACCACCACCGGGAGGTGGGTGCGGGCCTGGAGCCAGGGGACGGTGGCCAGCGGGAGCGTGAAGCGGGTGTGCGATTCAAACGTGCGGATCCCGCGCTCGCAGAGCATCACCCGCATGTTGCCGCCGTCGAGGATGTATTCCGCGGCGAGGAGCAATTCCTCGACCGTCGCCGACGGCCCGCGCTTGAGCAGCACCGCGACGTCCGTCTTTCCGACCGCCTCGAGAAGGCGGTAGTTTTGCATGTTGCGGGCGCCGATCTGAAGGACGTCGGCATACTTGGCCACCAGCGCCACGTCCTCCGATGCCACGACCTCCGTGACGACTGCCAGCCCTGTCTCTGCCCGGGCCTCGGCGAGGAGCTCGAGCCCCTTCTCTTTGAGGCCCTGGAAGCTGTAGGGGCTCGTTCGCGGCTTGAAGGCGCCGCCGCGGAGCCCGGTGGCACCGGCTGCCTTGACGGCCTGCGCCGTGGCAACGATCTGCTCTGAACTCTCCACCGAGCAGGGGCCGGCGATCACGCCGACATGGCCGCCGCCGACGACCAGCGGCCCCGCCCGGACAATCGTCGCCGCCGGCTGGACCTCGCGGCTGGCCACCTTGTAGGGGGCGAGGATCGGCATCACCGTGGCGACCCCGGGAAGCGTCTCCAGCCCCGATCCGACGATGTCGCGCTCGTCGCCGACGACGGCCACGACCGTCCGTTCCGTGCCGACGATCGTGTGCGGCTTGAGCTTCAATTCCTCGACGCGCGCCACCACCCGGTCGAGGTCCTCGCGCGACGCGCCAGCCTGCATGACAATGATCATCTCGGTTCGTTGTCCTTCTCGGTTGTGGGGGCGTCTTGCCCCGGAGCCAGGGTGTCGCCGCGTTTTTCGACCGCGGCCCGGGTCGTGATCTCGATCCGCTCGCCGGCATCCGTCTTCCGGATCACGTAGACGAGCTTCCCGTCGGGATTGGCCTTGGCGAGGATCGCCCGGAGGATCTCCGCCGCCGGCTTCTGTTTCTCGTCGAGGCCGAATGATTGGTTCTTCGTGATCCCCTCGAGCTGGAGGTCGCTGCCGAGGATCTCCAACTCGACGCCGATCTCGTCGGCGATCATCTGGATCGACTTCTCGAGCGTATCCTTCACGAACACCAGCGACATCGGCTTGGCAAGCGCCGCCACCGCCCCTGCCGGCGTCGACGCCTGCGGTGAGCCGGCCGCCGCCACGGCTGGGGCGCCGCCGACCCGCGGGGTCTGCTCGAGGGCGAGCTCCGCTGCGAGGGCGAGGTTGTGGGGGGCGTGCTCGGGGAGCCATGCATTGACGATCACCCCCCGGCCATCGGCCCCGGCGTGGACATGATCAGCGACCACGCCGAGCATCCGCGGCAGCCGCATGACGAGCTTCCGGCCGTAGGGATGGGGATCGAGGGCGTTGCAGTATTCCTCCGTCCGCTCGGCCATGGTCGCCACGTTTCCCGCAAGGCGCTGGGCGAGTTGCCGCGGAGAGGTGCCGGCGGGGGGCACGGCGTCGAGCTCGAGGTAGCTGTTGGGGCCGAAGTGGAGGCTCAAGCCCGCAGCTCGGATCGAGTCGCCGAAAAACCAGGCCAGGGGTTCGACGAGCTTGGCCAGCGGCCCGCCAAGAAGGGGGCGACCGTCGTGGAGAAGATAATCGGGCGAGCCGAACAGCGTCAGGTGGCGGGAGGCGTCGAGCATGCCGACGAGCTCTTCGAGGTCGCGTGGCAGGCTTGCCTCGATCTCGTCGCCGCTAGCGCCTGTCGTGTCGCCTGCGGCCACCTGCCGGTGGGCCTGCATCGTCTGGCGGACGAGCTCCTCTGGGCCGAGAACGAGCACGTGCCCGTCGGCATCGGAGGGGAGCCAAAAGGAGACGCTCCCGCCACGGTGGAGGGTCTCGCCCTCGATCTCCTCGGGCGTCGTCGCCCCCCAAGCCTTTCGTCGGGCGTCGCCATCGATGGCCACCGGAAGCGGATCGCTGCCCCGCAGTGTCACGCCACCGACCACTTCGTCGGGGCCCCCCGCCTGCCAGGCGGCCTGGATGTCGGTGATCGACTCTGGCGGGCAGGCTCCCAGACGAGAGAGCGATTCGAGTGCCGCGGCCGCCCGTGGCCCGAGCGAACGGACGAAGCGTGCCCCCTCCTCGGTCGCAAGCGCCTCAGCTGGGCGGGCGAGGAGGATCAGTTGTGATCCCGGCGGGAGGTATTGGAGCCGCGGCGGTGGGCCGTGGGGCTGCGGGCCTTCGTAGGGGATCTCGGTGGCCCCGGAGTCGACGAGCGTCGTGATCGTTTCCGCCTTCGGCCGGGGGCTGCGGGCCGAGCTGCCTGCGTCGGCTGCGTCGGATGGAGGAGCGACGGTCCCCTCCCCATCGACGGGAGTGCCTCCAGCGCCGTCTTCTGCTTCGCCCGCGGTGGTTGTTGATTTCGGCGCGGCGTCTTCCGCTGTTGGCGCGGACGGGGGAGCCTTCTTGGCGGCCGGTCGGAGGATGAGGACCGCGCCGAAGATCGAGGC
>CAMCCR010000271.1 GCA_945873085.1 Candidatus Kuenenia stuttgartensis
TTCCTCGACGGTGCCCCGCGCTCGGCAGACGTGGTGGCCGAGGGGGATGTGGAGTCGGCTGTGTTCGAGATTGCCGACTTCAACCGCCTGCAGCAATCGCACCCCGTCCTCCACACGAAGCTCCTGCGGAACATCGCCGTATCGCTGGCGACGAAGCTCCGCAAAGTGAATCAGGATGTGAGCGTCCTCTCGGCGGAGCGTGATTGAGGGACGGGATCGCGGATGGCGTCGTGCTGGGCGTCGCCGATGAAATCGCGGATCCGCTGTTCGTCGGGCCGGCGGTCTCGTGGTCGCTCAAGAGCGCGAGCGATGCTGCGGAGGATGTTCGACTCCGCCGCCCTCTGGGAGGGAAGGAGCGTGGTCGGGGGGTGGTCGCGGCGGGGATCACTCGGGCCGGCGGTTGGAGCGGCGCAGCCACGCCACCGTGAGATCGGGAAAGTCGCTGAACACGCCGTCGACGCCGGCAGCAAACAGCGCTCCTTGGAGATCGTCGAAGGAGCCGGCCCAGGACGGGAGCCGGTCGCGGCGGAGCGTGTAGGGATGGACGACCAGGCCGGCGGCGTGGGCCTGCTCGACAAGACCGGTCGGATTTCCTGCTGGGTCGAGGACCCGTTCAATCGGCGGGCCGATGCCGTCGGCTACCGCGGCGATCCCCGCCAAGCCCTCCGGCGTGACAAGCCGGTCTTGGTCCTTCCCGCCGATGAGTTGCACGAGCTTCCCCTGCCAGCCGAGGTCGCCGCGAATCCTTTGCACTTCGTCGGCCTCGAAGCACTGGATGTGGCAGGGGTCTGCTTTCGTGGCGTAGCCATGGCGGTGGAGGATGTCGATAACAGCCTTGGCGATGTCGTGGCCTTCGGAGCGGTGCCAGGCGGGCGACTTGATCTCGGGGTAGATGCCGACGGTGCGGCCGGTGCTGCGGTTGATCCCGGCGAGAAACTCGAGCTCCTCCTCGAGCGTCACGATCCCGAACCGCGACTCTCCGCGTGGGAAGCGGTTGGCGTAGGTCTGTCGGCCGGTGGCGGGATCGAGCCGCTCGGTCAGCGCGAGGGTGCGCAGTTCGGCGAGGGTGAAGTCGGTGCAGTGGTGCTTCCCGTCGGCCCGGGCCCTTCCTGGGAACTTCACCGCAATGTCGCTGACCGCATCGAGCGTCGTGTCGTGGAGGACCACCGGCACGCCGTCCCGGGTCATGACAACATCCTGCTCGATGGCGTCGGCCCCCTGGCCGTGGGCGAGCGCTTTGGCGGGGAGGGTGTGTTCGGGGAGGTAGCCACTGGCTCCGCGGTGGGCGATGACGATCGGCATGGCGACGGGCATGGCGGGAGGCTCCGCGGCGACGGTGAGGCGAGGGAGAATGAGCAACGCGATCGCGGCCAGGGCAAGGAGCCAGGGCCCGCGGAGCCTGGTCCGGGGGTGGATGGGCATGAGCGAGTTCCGGTGGTGAGGGGATCGGGGAAAGTGTGGAGGAAGGGCGTCTCGGGATTCTCGCCGGGCTGGGCTCCAGCGGCGAGGGCCATTCGGGCACGCCGTCGCTGTCCGTGGCAAGAATCAAGAATGCAGTACGCTGCGTTCTGCAGACATCCGCACGGAGGATCGCTATCGATGGATCTCGCCACCGTCATTCGCTACGCCCAGATCGTCGAGAAAACTTACGGCGTCCCCCCATCGTCGCTCGACAATGCCGCCGGGAAGGCCTTCACCGCGGCATGGGGCACCTCGCCCGAGGTCGAGTATGCGGTGATCACGACGATCTACGCCAACGATCTGGCCACCGACATCCGCCCCGAACGTGGCAAGCAGCGCGTCTCGATCGGGATGGTGCTCCAAGACACCGCGAGCGGGGAGGCCGTGATCGCCATCCGTGGCACGGAGGGGATCTACGAGTGGCTCCAGGACGCCGCTTTCCTCTATGTGCCCTGTCCGGTGCGCGGTGGTGCCGGCATGACCGACGACGGCTTCACGGCGATGTACCGATCGTTCACGATTCTTCCCGATCCCGGTTCGCCGCACCTTGTCGCGGCGCTGTCGACGCTCCCGTGGAGGGTGCCGGTGACGTCGGTCACCGTCTGCGGCCACAGTCTCGGCGGCGCCCTCGCCACGCTCACCGCCTTCGACGTCGCCGCCAACGCCACGCTCCCCAAGCCGCGATCGTTCACGTATGCCAGCCCGCGCACCGGCGATGCCACGTTCGCATCGGCCTATGATCGCCTCGTTCCCACGACCTGCCGGGTCGTCAATCGTCTCGACATCGTGCCGCAGACCCCCCCGGCACCACTCTACGAACATGTGGTCGGGGAGCTGGAGATCAATCCGATCGACCTCGGGCCGCCGCCGAAGGTGCTCGTGCGCACCGATCTGACCTGCGAGCACATCCTCACAAGCTACCTCCACATCCTCACCCACAAGGCCGGCGGACCGCTTCTCCCCCTCGAGGCGACGTGCACGCCGCTGGTGTGACGGCTCTCCGCTCCACTCCCCGCGCCGCTCGCGTCCGTCGGGGCGCGGCACAGGGGAGGCTGCAAATTGACAGCAAGCTGGGAAACCAGGAAAATGGGAGCCATGAAGACCACGCTCGATCTCCCTGATGCCCTCGTCAAGGAAGTGAAGGTTCGTGCGGTGCAGGAGGGGCGGAAGCTCAAGGATGCCGTCGCGGAATTACTCCGCCGGGGGCTCGCTGTGTCCACAGTGCCCGAGTCGCCCCCGCCGGAGCCGGTCATCGGCAAGGATCGGCGCACCGGTCTTCCCTTGATTGGATGTCGCCATCAGCCGGCGGCCCGCGGCGCATCCGCGCCGCGACGGATGGCCGCCATCCTCCTCGAGCAGGAGACCGGGTGGATCCATGATGCTGGCGGATAGCAACGTCTGGTTGGCACTCACGCTTTCCAAGCACCGCTTCCACGAGGCGAGTGCGGCGTGGATGCAATCGCTCCCCAAGAAGCCCGCGCTCCTGTTTTGCCGCGCCACCCAGCAGTCGTTCCTCCGCCTCCTCACCACTCGGGCGGTCATGGAGCCGTATGGGATTCCACCACTTTCCAATCACAAGGCGTGGTCGGTTTACGACGGCTTCCGCGCCGATCGGCGGGTCGGGTGGGCCGATGAGCCGGACGGTCTCGACGATCGCTGGAAGGTGGCGGCCGGGCATGCGAAGCCGTCGCCGAAGCTGTGGATGGATGCCTATCTCGCCGCCTTTTCTCTTCAATCTGGGCATCGTTTCGTGACGACCGACCGCGACTTCCGGCAGTTCAAGGGGCTCGACCTCTTCCTGCTCGGCGAGGATTGAGCTCCCCATGCCACTCCCCGCGCCGCTCGCGTTTGTTTTCAACCAGCTCCGCCGGCTCGTGATCACCCCTTTCGATCCCCAGCCCGGGTTCGACGGCTTTCTCGAGCGGGCCCAGACCGAGTCGAACGACCGCGCCCAAGTCACCGTTGCCGTCCTCTCCGGGCGGGAAGCGCAGCGCCTCTTCGGCGTCCCGGTCAACCGCCGCGGCATCCAGCCGGTCTTTGTCCGCGTCGAGAACCGCTCCGCCGACGGTCTCCGTCTCCAGGTCGTGAGCCTCGATCCCTCCTACTTCACGCCCCTGGAGGCGGCGGCGCTTTGCCACTTCTCGATTCTCCGCCGGCTCTCCACCTTCGGGATCGTCGGCTGGCTGTTCGTCCCGATGGTCCTGATCCTCGTCCCCTTGAAGCTCCTCACCGCCTGGCTCAACAACGCCCGGATGGACGACTTCTTCCGGGATCGCGGATTTCGCCTCACCCCCATCGAACCGGGCGCTCGCGCCGAGGGCTTCATCTTCACGACGCTCGATGCCGGCACGAAGGCGGTCAATGTCCGCCTCGCGGCCCTGGCCGGGATCCGCGAGTCGCTCGCCGTCGATCTCGCCGCCGTGGCCGCCGCGGGGACGAAACGCACCGCGCTGCCGCCGAGCACCCCGGTCGTCGATTTTCACTTCACTGTCCCCGTGCCGGGGATCGCCGCCGATTACCTCCACCTCGACTTCGACACGCTCGTTCCCCCGGCGAGTGTCGTCGCCTGTGCGCCGGCCGAGCTCGTTCGCCGGCTCGAGGCCCTGCCGCCGGCGACGACCAACGCCGCCGGTACGAAGGGGGGCGATCCGGTCAACCTTGTCGTCATCGGCACCTTCGACACCCTTCTGGCCGCCTTCGCCGCCCGCTGGGACGACAGCGAGACGATCTCGCTTGCCACCTGCTGGAAGACGGTGAAGGCCTTCCTCCTCGGGGTCAACTACCGCTACTCGCCAGTCAGCTCGCTCCACCTCTTCGGCCGCAGCCAGGATGTTGCCCTGCAGAGAGCCAGGCACACGATCAACGAGCGCCTCCACCTCCGGCTGTGGCTCACGGAGATGTCGTTCGACGGTCGCCCCGTGTGGGTGGGGCAGGTGAGCCGTGACATCGGCGTGCGGCTGACGACGCGGGCCTGGAATCTCACCACCCATCGCATCGATCCTGATGTTGATGAGGCCCGCGACTACTGCGTCGAGGATCTCACCCAGGCCCAGCGGGTCGAGGCGGCCGGGTATGTCGGAGGCGTCGGCGC
>CAMCCR010000272.1 GCA_945873085.1 Candidatus Kuenenia stuttgartensis
GGCACAGGGTCGATCCTCCCCGGGGCGAGATGGACGCGCACGCTCTCCTTCTCCAGCACGAGTCGTGGTCGCAACGTCAGCATCACCCCGCCGGCGCCGGCCACGAGCACCCCGGCGCTACCGAGCCATGTCACGACACCGACTGGACGGCTCCAAGGGCGGGTTAGGAGCAGCAGCGCCAAGCCCATCGCCACGGCCAGAGAGGCGATCCCGACACCCGGCCGGCCATTGGCCCGCAACCAGACGGAACGTCCCACGCCGACCAGGGCCGGCGAAGGGGCATCAGTACTCCCGACTACCGCTCCATGAGCAGGCGGAGCCGGCGGAGCAGGCGGAGCAGGCGGAGCACACGCCCCGGCCGTGGAATCGGTCTGGCAGGAGTCGGCAGGCGAGGGGTCGCTGTGCATCGCCGGAGAGTGGGGTTTGGAGGCTCGTTGCGGAGGACGCTTGCCCCCAGGACCGCTTCCGCGGAAACACAACCTGTTCTACCATCACTGGCATTCGGCACACTGCCCCCCACCTCCAGGTCGAACACCGATGCACGAGCCACACCGCCCCGCTTCCGACGCCCACCCCACGTCGCCAGCGGATCAGCCCGGCCGAGCCCGCTCCCCAGTGGTGTGGCTCCTGCTCGGCCTGCTGGCGCTTTACGGACTGGCCTGTGTCGTCGGCTGGCCGCAGGGGGGCCGCGACCGGATTGTGGCGGCCCAGCGCGCCGAGGCGGCCCATGAGCAGGTCGCCCACCAGCCGAACGAAGCTTCTGCCCCCCCGGCGGCGGCTGACGACCACGGCGTTCATCCCTCCGCTCCGCCGCCGGCCACGACGCTCCCCTTCGTGCTGCTCCTGGCGGCCATTGCGATCTTCCCGCTCACCCCCGGGATCTCCCACTGGTGGGAGCACAACCACAACAAGCTCCTCGTCGCCGGCCTCCTCGCAGCAATCACCCTCGGCTACTACACCTTCCTCCATCACCAGCCGGTCGATCTCCACTTCCCTGCCCACGCGCTGATCAATCCAGCCGCGACCGGCCCCTCCTGGCCGACGGCGGGGGCCGTCCTCACCAACGCCCTGTGTGCCGAATACATCCCCTTCATCGCCCTCCTCTTCGCGCTCTACGTCGTCACCGGTGGGGTGCGGATCGAAGGGGACCTCGTCGCCTCGCCGACGACGAACGCCACCTTCCTTGCCCTCGGGGCCGCGATGGCAAGCTTCATCGGCACGACCGGCGCCGCCATGCTTCTCGTCCGCCCGCTCCTGGAGACCAACAAGGAGCGCAAGCTCGTCGCCCACACGCTCGTGTTCTTCATCTTCATGGTCTGCAACTGCGGCGGCCTGCTCCTGCCGATCGGCGACCCGCCGCTGTTCCTCGGCTATCTCGAAGGGGTCGACTTCCTCTGGACGCTCAACCTCTGGAAGCCGTGGCTGTTCACCAACGCGGTCCTCCTCGCCGTTTATTGGGTGTGGGACACCGTCTTCGCCCACCCGCGCGAGGCGCCGCGAGACCTCGCCCGCGACGAGCGGCAGACCACGCCGCTGATGATCCGCGGCCTCTGGCCCAACGCCCCGATCATGGCCGCGGTGATCGCCGCGGTGGCCCTCCTCGACCCGGCCAAGACCTTCCCCGGCACCGACTGGCACCCTTGGGTGTTCCTCCGCGAGGCCGTCCTCGTGGGGCTCGTGCTCCTCTCGCTCCTCGGCGGCGACGGTACGATCCGCACCGCCAACGGCTTCACCTACGGGGCGATCCTCGAGGTCGCCGCCCTGTTTCTGGGGATCTTCATCTGCATGCAACCGGCTCTGGCGATCCTCCACGAACGTGGGGCGAGCCTCGGCCTCGACAGCCCAAGGTCATTTTTCTGGGCCTCGGGGGCCCTCTCGAGCGTCCTCGACAATGCCCCGACCTACCTCGTGTTCTTCAACGCCGCCCAGGCCCTGCCGTCGGCAGGCGCAACGATGGCCGGCGTCGATGTGGGCCGACTGGCTGGGGTGAGCCTGGGGGCGGTATTCTTGGGGGCGATGACCTACATCGGGAACGGCCCGAACTTCATGGTCAAGGCGATCGCCGAGCAATCGGGGGTGCGGATGCCGAGTTTCTTCGGCTATCTCCTCTACAGCTTCGGCATTCTCCTCCCCGTCTTCGTGCTCGTTTCGATCCTCTTCCTGTAGGCTGTGGTTCGACTCCCCTTGGCGCTCCCCCGCGCACCTGTTCTCCAGGCTCCCCGGACGCCCCCACCGCGTGACGCACTCCCCGCCAGCCGACGGTTTCGATCATGTCACTTCCGATGCGGAAGTGCAGGACCTGGTCGACCGCTTGGCCCAACACCCATTTGTCGCCTTCGACACCGAGTTCGTGTCGGAGCACACCTACCGCAGCCAGTTGTGCCTCGTGCAGGTGGCGGCGCCGGGCATCCTGGCGGTGATCGACACCCTCAAGGCCCATGACCTCGAGCCCTTCTGGCGGCTCCTCGCCGAACCGGGCCGAACGACCGTCGTGCATGCCGGCCGCGAGGAGATGGGCTTCATCCTCCATGCGATTCAGGCGCGGCCCTCGAAGCTGTTCGATGTTCAGGTCGGGGCGGGGCTGGTCGACCATGATTTCCCCGCCGGCTACGCTTCGATCGTGCGTCGCTTTCTCAACCTCCCGACCAACAAGGGGGAGACGCGGACCGACTGGCGACAGCGGCCCCTCTCGCAGGCCCAACTCGATTACGCGCTCGACGACGTCCGCCACCTCGAGCGGATCTGGCGGAAGATCGAGTCCAAGCTCGATGCCCTCGGCCGGACCTCCTGGATGGAGGAGGAGATGGCCAGCTGGCAGGACGAAGTCGAGGAGTCGTTCATCCGCAAGCGTTGGCGCCGTGTCTCGGGGCTCTCCGGGCTGTCGCGGCGGGAGTTGGCGGTCGCCCGCGAACTGTGGCATTGGCGCGACTCGGTGGCCGAGGCGCGTGACATGCCCCCGAAGCGGGTCCTCCGCGACGATCTCCTCGTCGAGCTGTGCAAGCGGAAGAGCGCCGACCCCCGCGAGATCTCAGCGATCCGCGGCATGCAGCGGTCCGATCTGCGACACATCCTCGGCGGACTCTCCGAGGCGATCGCCCGCGGCCTGGATCTGCCCGAGGAGGAGTGCCCCGGAGGGGAGAAGTTCCGGGCGCCGCCGTCCCAGCTGGCCGTGCTCGGTCAATTCATGGCCACGGCGCTGGCCGGAGCCTGCCGACAGATGAATCTGGCGCCGGCGCTGGTCGGCACCGCCTCCGACATGCGCGACCTCCTCGCCTGGAAGCTCGGCTACCACCACGGCGACCGCGATCCGGTGCTCGCCTCCGGCTGGCGGGCCGCGGTTGTCGGGCCGATCGTCGACGACCTCCTCTCCGGCCGGGCGGCGCTGCGGATCGGTGACCTCAACTCAAACGACCCCCTCGTCATCGAACGATTCGACGGGTCGGGGACGCCCTCCCCTCATGACGCCGGCCGAAGCCCGCCGTTGAACTAGCCCTTTCCCACATCGATCGCGATTCTCTCTGGAGCCCAGAAGCATGATCAACGCCCGTCCGTTCGCCGTCGCCGCCCTGCTGTTCGCGGGTCTCGTGCTCTCATCGGTGCCCGCGAGCGCCCAGGCTCCGGCCTGGAAGGATCTCTTCAAGAATGGATCGCTCGACGGCTTCCAGATCGTCAGCGGCAGCGCGACCTACAAAGTGGTCGACGGCGTCCTCGTCGGGACGACGACGGAAGGGAGCCCGAACACCTTCCTCGCCACGAATGCCCCGCTCAAGGACTTCGAGCTCGAGTTCGAGGTCAAGGTCGATGACGAGCTCAACTCTGGCGTCCAGGTTCGCAGCCATCTGGCCAAGGAAGGGGAGAAGCCGGAGGGGGCCGGTGGCCCGCTGCCGGCCGGCCGCCTCTACGGGCCGCAGTGCGAGATCTCGATCGACGGTCACGCCGGCAACTTCTACGACGAGGCCCGCCGTGGCGTGTGGTGGAGCGGGCTGACCAGCACCGAAGCGATCCGCACCGACGCCGCCAAGGCAGCCTTCAAGAAGGGGGAGTGGAACAGCTACCGGATCGTCGTCGTCGGCGACCACTTCCAGAGCTGGATCAACGGCGTCCCCACGGCCGACTTCCGCCAGCCGCACGATCCCGAGGGACACATCGGCTTCCAGGTGCACGGCATCGCCAACGGGACGGGCCCCTATTCGGTCCGCTGGCGAAGCGTCCGCCTCAAAAACCTCAACTGACCCTCCACGCGCACCGGACGCCATGGCACGACACCCGCCCCGGGCCCCATCTGCCAAGCCCAGTCGCAAGCCCGATCCCCAGCCAAAGCCTGCTGCCGCTTCCGCCGCCGCCGCCGCCGCCGCTGCTGCGAAGCGGGCGGCCGATGGCGGGCTCGTCGTCGGGCCCGGGCCGACCCACCGCAGCGTGCGCGACGCCCAAGGGCGGGTGGTCGCGGCGCCGGAGGATTGGGTGCTCCTCGAGCCGGGCGATGCGGCGCTGACGCGCCGCGTCAAGGCGGCCGGGGACCATTGGCTGATGCAAGAGAAGCAGGGAC
>CAMCCR010000273.1 GCA_945873085.1 Candidatus Kuenenia stuttgartensis
GGGCTTTCCAAGCCCGCCGCCGGGATGCGCTACCTCCGCGCCATGCGCCGGCTCCGGGTGCTCCTCGACGGCGGGGACGACATTCCCAGCGACGGAGCCTGAACAGGCCGCCGTGGCCAGCCCCGTCCGCCCTCCTACCATGCAGGGCCGCAATCAGCAGGATTCAGCTCGGGATCACCAGCAACGGAAGACGACGATGACGGCACGCGGGGAATGGGGCACGGCGGGAGGGGGGATTCGCCAGGATCGCCTTCAGGGGCGGCGTCGCGCCGTCGATGAGCCCCTTTCGACCGCCCAAGAGACCCGCCTTGCCGAGCTTCTCGACGAGTTGGCCGACCACGGCGACGATCCCGGCCGCCTCGACTCCCTCCTCCGCGCCAACCCCGATCTCGCCCCGCAGCTTCGCGAGCTGTTCGCGGCGATGATGGTCACCGACGCGGTGGCTCGGGAGTCGGCGATCTTCACCCCGCCGATCGATCGCGGCGCCGGCTCCACCCGCACGAGCGCTCCGAGCGCAGCCCCTGCTCCAGCAGCGGCCGACGACGGCGTGGCGCCGGGGGCGATGGCACTGCCGGCCCTGTTTGGCGACTACGAGCTCCTCGAGGAGATCGGCCGCGGCGGGATGGGGGTCGTCTACCGGGCGCGGCAGCAGAGTCTCGGGCGGATCGTCGCGGTGAAGATGCTCCTGCGGCGCGAACTCGCCTCGGCCGCCGATCTGGCCCGCTTCCGCAGCGAGGCCGAGGCGGCGGCCCGCCTCGATCATCCCGGCATCGTGGCGGTGTTCGAGGTCGGGCAGGCCGATGGCCATCCCTTCTATTCGATGCAGTATGTCGAGGGGACGACGCTCGCCCGCCGTCTCGCCGCCGGGCCGATCCCCGCGCGCGAGACCGCCACACTTCTGGCCCAAGTGGCCGAAGCCATTCAGGTGGCCCATTCACGTGGCGTCCTCCACCGCGACCTCAAACCGTCGAACATCCTCATCGATCTCGACGGCGTTCCGCGCGTTTCCGACTTCGGGCTGGCCAAGCGGCTCGAGGCCGATGCCTCGGTCACCCACACTGGCGCCATCATCGGCACCCCCTGCTACATGTCGCCGGAGCAGGCGGCCGGCAGCCGCGGCGACGTCGGGCCGGCCAGCGACGTCTGGAGCCTCGGGGCGATTCTCTATCAGATGCTCATCGGCCGCCCGCCGTTCCAGGGCTCGAGCCCGATGGACACGCTCCTGGCCGTGCTCGAATCCGATCCGCCGGTGCCGCGCTCGATCGACCGGCGCGTCGACCGCGACCTCGAATTGATCGCGCTGAAGAGCCTGCAAAAGCCGGCCGACCTCCGCTATGCCTCCGCCGGCGACCTCGCCGCCGATCTCCGCGCCTATCTCGCCGGTGAGCCGGTCGCCGCCCGTCGCGGCGGGCTCGCCGACGTCGTCTCCCGGCTCTTTCGCGAGACCCATCACGCGGTCGTCCTCGAGAATTGGGGCCTCCTCTGGATGTGGCATTCGGTGGTCCTCCTCGCGCTCTCGGTGACCACCGACATCCTCGCCTGGCAGGGGGTGACGACACGCTGGCCCTATTTCATCCTCTGGGCCGGCGGCCTGGCGCTGTGGGCGCCAATCTTTTGGGCACTGCGTCAACGTGCAGGCCCTGTGACGGCCGTCGAGCGGCAGATCGCCCACATCTGGGGGGGGAGCGTGATCTGCAGCGTGCTCCTGTTCTGGGTCGAGGATCTCATGCACCTCCCGGTGCTCACGCTCTCGCCAGTGTTGGCGCTCGTGGCGGGGCTGGTGTTCTTCGCGAAGGCCGGGATCCTCTCCGGGGCGTTTTATGTTCAGGCCGCAGCGCTGTTCGCGACGGCGCTGGTGATGTGCAAGCTCCCCGAACATGCCCACATCGTCTTCGGGCTAGTGAGCGCGGCCTGCTTCTTCTTCCCCGGGCTGAAATACTTCCGCCAGCGAATGCGGGCCGACTGAAGCCGCGTGCCCGGCCGGCCAAACCGCTCCCACACGGCCGGAAAATGCCTTTGCCGAACCGGCCCGAGGCCGGAGCCGTAGACTTTCCCGGGCCCGAGGTGCGTCGCAAGCGCCCCTCCGGCCGGCGGCGGCCCTTCGGCAATTCTCCAGGGAGCAACGATGGCACGGGGCGACAGACTCGCGGCAGAACGCCGGTTCGCCGGCTCGACGGTCACCTACACGCACCACGGCATCGACGTGGGCGACGGGACTGTCGTCCATGCCCGGCCCGACGATCCGCTGCGGATCTTCGACGGCGGCAGGGTCGCCCGGACGAGCGCCGCGGAGTTTGCCGCTGGCGCCCCGATCCGCGTGATCACCGATCCAGCCCCTCTCTACGCCCCCGACGAG
Organism: Candidatus Kuenenia stuttgartensis; assembly: GCA_945873085.1. Classification (GTDB taxonomy): domain Bacteria; phylum Planctomycetota; class Planctomycetia; order Pirellulales; family UBA1268; genus QWOP01. The sequence goes on from CAMCCR010000273.1 coordinate 2,357, forward strand.
ATCGCCGCGCGGGCGCTGTCGTTTGTTGGCCGCGACGGCTATTGCCCGGTGGTGGAAAACTGCGAGCACTTCGCCACGTGGTGCGCCACAGGCGCGCGCGGGAGCCGGCAGGTCGATCTCCTCGCCTCGCGGGTCGGCAGTGCCACGGCCCGGGTGGCGGCCGTGGTGGCCGCGCGGGCCGCGGTGGGGGCCGCCGAACGGGTGGCGATCCGCACGGCCCTCGGCACGACGGTCCGCTTCGGCCTCCGCACGCTCCTTCCCGCCACGCTCGTCGCCGAGGGGGCGGCGATCGCCGCCGAGTGGAGCGCCCATCAGGCGGGCCACTCCCCCGAGCGCAGCCGTCGGGCGGGCGAATCGGCCGGGATGGCAACGAGCGCCGCGGTCTGTGCCGCGGCCGCGGCCGCCGCGGGGCCGGCGGCGATCGTGACCGGGGCACTTGCCGGAGTGGCGCTGTGGCTCGGCGGATCGGCAGCGGCAGGGGTTGCCGAGCGGGCCCTGCGGCCGGGGGCACCGTTCCGTGATGCGAAGGCAGGGCAGCGGATTGACTAACGCCTCGCGTCAGTCACCGCGGCGGTCGGGGCCGTTGCCGTAATCGGTGAGCTGCCCGTTGTCGCTCGCCACCCTGAGGGCATTGAGGACGGCGACGACATCGATCGCCTCCTGGACGAGCGCCCCGGCTGCCGGCGAGAGGAGCCCCGCGGCCGCGAATCCCATCCCCACGAGGCTCGCGGCCATGCCGCCGACGGCGCTTTGCAGCGCGATCGTGCGGAGGCGCTTGCCGATGTGGAACAGCTCGTCGACCCGCTCGAGCGCCGAATCCATGACGACGGCGCCGGCGGCCTCGCTCGTGACGTCGTTGGCCGTCCCCATCGCGATCCCGACGGTGGCCGCCGCGAGCGCCGGCGCGTCGTTGATCCCATCGCCGACAAACAGCGTCGGCGCTTCCCTGGTCGCTTCCTCGACGATCCGCAGCTTCCCTTCCGGTGAGATGCCGGCGTGAACCTCCGTGATCCCGACATGGTCGGCGAGCCACCGCACCTCGCTCTCACGGTCGCCCGAGACGAGCATCACGCGCGTGAGCCCGTGAGCCGGCCCGAGGTGCTCGACAAACGTGGCGCCATCCTGCCGCGGGCGGTCGCGGAAGCGGAGCAGGCCAGCCGGCAGGCCGTCGACGACGACGACACACTCAAGCCCCCCGGCGGCGGCCGGCAGCCCGTCGGCGCCGGCGACGGCGGCGAGCTTCGTCCGGCTCGTGATCGCCACCTCGCGGGTCGCTCCCGCGGGGCCCACGCGCCCCGTGAGCCCCTGCCCCGGCCGCTCCGAGACCTCCTCCACCGGAAGCGGCCCGCCGAGATCGGCCGCCGCCGCCGTCACCGCCGCGGCGAGGGGATGCTTGGAATAAGCCTCGAGGGCGGCGGCGAGGCGGAGGATCTCGTCGCGGTCGATGTCCCCCAGCGCCACGACCTCGGTGAGGTGGGGCGTGCCGTAGGTGAGCGTGCCGGTCTTGTCGAAGATCCCCGTCCGGCAAGTGGCGAGCCGTTCGAGGATCGCCGGATCGCGGATCACGATCCCGCGCCGGGCCGCCAGCGACACCGCGCCAATGATCGCCACCGGAATCCCGATCAGGAGCGGGCAGGGGGTGGCGACAACGAGCACGGCGAGGAATCTGGTCGCCTCACCGCTCACCCACCACGCCGCGCCGGCCACGGCCAGCGCTAGCGGGGTGTAGAGCGCCCCGAGGGAGTCGGCGAGCCGGCGGAGGCGGGGGCGATGCTCCTCGCTCTCCCGGAGGACATCGACGATCCTGGCATAGCGGCTGTCGCCCGCCACGCGCGCAGCGCGGATCTCGAGCGCTCCCTGGCCATTGATCGCCCCCGACAACACCGCCACCCCCGGCGCCTTCTGCATCTGCCACGGCTCGCCGGTGAGATAGCTCTCGTCCATCGTCCCGTGCCCGGCCACCACCTCGCCGTCCACCGGGCAGATCTCATGGGGAAAGACGACGACGACATCCCCCACGGCCACCTCAGCAAGCGCCACCTCGACAATTCCCCCCCCCTCGCGGCGGTGGGCGAGCATCGGCATCCTCCGGGCCAGTGCCTCAAGCACACTTCCCGCCCGGCTCACCGCGCGGGCCTCGAGCGCCTTCCCCCCGGAGAGCATGAGGACGACGAGCACACCGGCGAG
>CAMCCR010000274.1 GCA_945873085.1 Candidatus Kuenenia stuttgartensis
GAGAGGTGGCGCACGCGATCACGCGGAAGCGGGCCCCGTCGCTCCTCTTTGAATACCTCGCCACCGCGCCGGGCGAGGGAGGGGAGGAGCCCCGTTGACCGACCGACTCCCAGCCGCTGGCGTGCCGGTACACGGCTGGCTCACCGGACCGCTCCCGGCCGACGTCGTCCGCTCGCTCGATCGGCTCGCGCAGGCCCCTGACGTCTGCCAGATGGCGGTGATGCCCGACGTGCACCGCTCGGGGGAGGTGTGTGTCGGTGTCGCGCTCGCCACCGGCGGCCTGGTCTACCCGGCCGCCGTTGGCGGCGACATCGGCTGCGGAATGACCGCCGTCCGGTTCGACGTACCGGCCGCGGCGATTGCGACCGATCGGCGCCTCGGCCCGGCGATCCTCGAGCGCCTCAAGAAGAGCGTGCCAGCGCTCAAGGCCTCGGCCGGCATGGTGCCCGAGCGGCTCGAAGGGGAGTTGGCGGTGGACAATCTCTCCGACGAGCGCCTCGCCCATGCGGCGAAGCGCGAGGGTCGCTGGCAGCTCGGCTCACTCGGCCGCGGCAATCATTTCCTCGAGCTTCAAGCCGACCAGGAGGGGAGCTTGTGGCTGATGCTCCATTCCGGGTCGCGCGGGATGGGGCAGGCGATCACCGCCTGGCACCTCACCCGCGCGACGCCCCCCCCGGGGGGCACCCTTGCGGCCCTCGACGCCGCGACCGACGCCGGGCAGGCCTACCTTGCCGACGTCGCCTGGGCGCGGGGGTGGGCTCGGGCCAACCGGGCGCGGATCGTCGCCGCCACGGCGGCCGTTCTCGGAGAGCTCCTCGGCGCCGAGGCTGACAGCCAAACGCTCCTCGACTGTGACCACAACCATGTGTCGCTCGAGATCCACGCCGGCCGCGAGGTCGTCGTGCATCGCAAGGGAGCGCTGCCGGCCGATGAGGGGATGCCGGGGCTGATTCCCGGCTCGATGGGAACGGCAAGCTTTCACACGATCGGCCGCGGCCATCCTGACAGCCTGCGGTCGAGTTCCCACGGCGCCGGCCGCGTCCTCCCCCGCGGCGTGGCGGCAGCGAAGATCGACGCCCGGCGCCTCCTTCGCGAGATGCACGGCGTCTGCTTCGATGCCCGGGCGGCAAGCCGGCTCGTCGACGAAGCGCCGAGCGCCTACCGCGACATCCGCGCCGTGATGCGCGCCCAGGGCGATCTGACGGCAATCTGCCGCGAGCTCAAGCCACTGGTGAGCCACAAGGGATCCTGACCGCCCCGCGACGCCCCGCTCCAGTCCCGTATACTGCCGCGGCGCATCCCCCCAAGCTCCCCGCACCGGCCTCCACGCACCGGCCCCCACGCCTGAGTCTCCTCCGATGGTTTCGCTCCCTGCCATTCGTCCAGCCGCGCTGGTCGTGCTCCTTGCGGTGCTCCTCCTCCCGCTCGTATCCGGCGCCCAGGCCGCCGACGCCCTCGACGATCTCGTCGCCGGTCTCGCGGCCGGAAAGCCCCCGACGCCGATCCTCGTCGCCGACGGCTTTCAGTTCACGGAAGGCCCGGTGGCCGACGCCGATGGCAACATCCTCTTCAGTGACATCCCAGCGGGAAAAATCCACCGCTGGATCGTGCCGCAGGATCGCCCCGCAACCGACGGCCCGTTCGAGGTCGAAACCTGGCTCGATCCTTCGGGGAACACCAACGGCCTCTGCTTCGACCGCAACGGCCTGCTGCTGGCCTGCCAGATGGGGCAGGGGAGGCGCGTCGTCGCCATCGACCCACAGTCGAAGGCGATCACGCCGCTCGCCGAGCGGTTTGAAGGGAAGCGACTCAACGCCCCCAACGATCTGTGGGTCGATGCCGACAACTGTGTTTGGTTCACCGACCCGGCTTACGAACGGACGCCGGCCGACACCGAACTCGACGCCGAAGCGGTCTATTTTATTTCCCCCGACCGCACGACCGTGACGCGCGTTGCCGACGGCTTCGCCCGCCCCAACGGCATCGTCGGCTCCCCCGACGGCACCACGCTCTACGTCACCGATCGCAAAGGGGGAATGACCTGGGCCTTTCCCATCCTCGGGCCGGGGAAGCTCGGGGAACGACGGAAGTTCAACGACGACGGCTGCGACGGCTTCGCGATCGACGATCATGGCAACCTCTACGGCACGCCGAAGGCTCCCCTCGTGCGGATCTGGGCCCCCGATGGCACGATTATCGGCGAGATCCCCCTCCCTGATTCCGCTTCGAACGTTACCTTCGGGGGCCCTGATCGGAAGACCCTGTTCATGACCGTGAAGGACAAGGTCTTCGCCCTGCCGATGAAGGTCTCCGGCGGCGGCTGACCGCCCCCCGCAAGCGTCTGTGCCCCCCCGTCACCCCGGCTCCCCTCCATGCCCATCGTCACGCTCCGCGACGTTCACCTCGGCTTCCGCGGCCCCCCGCTCCTCGACGGCGTCGAGTGTCATGTCGAGGACGGCCAGCGGATCGGCCTCCTCGGCCGCAACGGCGCCGGCAAGACGTCGTTCATGCGTCTGCTGAGTGGCGACCTCGCCCCCGACTCCGGCGAGGTGATCTTCGCCCCCGGCACGGTCGTCTCCTATCTCCAGCAGGATGTGCCGCAGGAGCTGGTCGGCCTGGTGCGGGAGGTCGTCGCCACCGGATGGTCGGAGGCCGCCGGGGCGCGGCGGGCTGACGACGAACACGATGCCGCCTGGCGGCGTGACCATGCCGTGGCCCAGATCCTCTCGCGAATGGAGCTCGACGGCGAGCGCGCCTTCGAGTCGCTCTCCAGTGGCATGAAGCGCCGCGTGCTCCTCGCCCGGGCCCTCGTCGCCGGCCCCGATCTCCTCCTCCTCGACGAGCCGACGAACCACCTCGACATCGACGCCATCTCATGGCTCGAAGATTTCTTGGGGCGTTGGGATGGGACGCTCCTGTTCGTGACCCACGATCGGGCGTTCCTCCGCCGGCTGGCGACACGGATCCTCGAGATCGATCGCGGCCGCGTATTTGACTGGTCTTGCGACTACGACACTTTTCTGCACCGCAAGGAAGAGGCCCTCGCCGCCGAAGAGAAGCAAAATGCCCTCTTCGACAAGCGGCTGGCCGAGGAGGAGGTGTGGATCCGCACCGGGATCAAGGCGCGACGGACGCGCAACGAAGGGCGCGTCAGGGCCCTCGAGGCGATGCGCCGCGACCGCGGCGAGCGACGCGACCGCGTCGGCAAGGTCAATCTGCTGATCCAAGAAGCGGAACGGAGCGGCACGCTCGTTGCCTCGCTCCAGGGAGTGACCGCCTCGCGCGGAGAGAAGACGATCCTCCACGACGTCACAACGACCGTCACCCGCGGCGACCGGATCGGCATCATCGGCCCCAACGGCGCCGGCAAGACGACGCTCCTCCGCGTCCTTCTCGGTGAGCTCCCTGCCGACGCCGGCCGCGTCCGACTGGGGACCAACGTCCAGGTTGCCTACTTCGACCAGCTCCGCGACCAGCTCGACGACACGAAGAACGTCGCCGACAACATCGGCGACGGCTACGACACGGTGAAGGTCGGCGGGCAGTCGCGCCACGTCCTCGGCTACCTCCAGGACTTCCTCTTCACCCCTGAACGGGCCCGAACGCTCGTCCGCTTCCTTTCCGGCGGCGAACGCAACCGCGTCCTCTTGGCCAAGCTGTTCGCCAAGCCGGCCAACTGCATCGTCCTCGACGAGCCGACCAACGACCTCGATGCGGAAACCCTCGAGCTCCTCGAGGAGCGACTCGTCGACTTCGCTGGCACGGTCCTCGTCGTCAGCCACGACCGGGCCTTCCTCGACAACGTCGTCACCAGCACCCTCGTCTTCGAGCCCAGGCCCGGCGGCGACGGCCACGACGTCCTCGAATACGCCGGCGGCTATACCGACTGGATCCGGCAGCGGAAGGCCGCGGCGAAGCTGGCTGACACCAAGCCCGTCAAGGCTTCGCTCCCAGCGGCCGCGGGGAACGCGACGGCCCCGACCGATGCCGCCCCCCGCAAACGCAAGCTCTCCTTCAAGGAGCAGCAGGAGCTCGCCGCGCTCCCGGGGCTGATCGAGACGCTCGAGACCGAGATGCAAGCGCTTCATGCAAAGATGGCGGCCGCCGACTATTTCCGCCAGTCAGGCGACATCCTCGCCCGCGACAAAACAAAACTCGACGACCTCCAGACGCGTCTCGAGAACGCATTCGTCCGCTGGGAGACGCTCGAAGAACCGGCCTGACGAGCCGTTCACGCCGGATCCGCCCCACGGGGCACCGCCCGTTGACGGTGTCGCTGCGCCTCCTTGCGGCGTTGGACGTAGGCATCGCCGATCTCGGCGGCCAGGCCACTCGACCCCTGGAGCCATTCGGCCACCGTCCGCGAGTCGATCGACACCTCGACAACGTCGGTGCGGGCGACGACGCGGAAGTCGCTGGGGCGCCCGGCGGAGGCCGTCGCATCCCCATGGAAGTCGCCGGGCCCGAGCGACGCGACCACGATCTCCGCGCCTTCTGCATCGAGCGAGAGGAGATCGACGCTCCCT
>CAMCCR010000275.1 GCA_945873085.1 Candidatus Kuenenia stuttgartensis
GCTGCGGCGAGGCTTTTCAAACGGCAAGCGATGATGTCCGGTTTGTCGATCAGCTCCTCGATCGGCTCATCGACCGGCTCCCGGTCGACCCGCGCCGGTGCCATGCCACCGGGATGTCGAACGGGGCGATGATGGCCTACCGGGTGGCCGCGGAACTCTCAGAGCGGATCGCCTCGATCGCGCCGGTGGCCGGCCCGCTCGCCCTGGCGACGATTTCCCCCGCCCGCCCCGTCCCCGTCCTCCACTTCCACGGATCGCTCGACCAATTCACGCCGCTCGAGGGGGGCGTGGGGCGACGGAGTGTGACCCGCACCTGCCATCGCGGCATCGTCGATGGCCTGTTGGATTGGGTGCGGGCCAACCGGCTCGATCCCGAGCCCGTGCGCACCGCCATCCCCTCGGCCGACGCCGGGATGACGATCGAAAGAGTTGCCTGGGGAAAGCCCGATCAGGCAGAGGTGGTGCTCTACACGATCGATGGCGCGGGGCACACTTGGCCGGGACGGGTGCCCGACTCGTTCTATCTCGGCACCTCAGCCCTCGGCTTCCCCGCCAATCCGCTGATCCTCGATTTCTTCCGCCGCCATCCGCTGGCGGGCTGATGCCGGCCGCGTCAGTCGTCGAGCCGGTAGATCGCGGTGTCGGTGCGGAGGAAGATCGCCCCGTCGGCCGTGGCCAGAGAGGCGAGCGTCCGCCCCGGAAGCTCGTTGGTCGCCAGCTCCTGGAATGTCTTCCCCGGGGCGATCACCTTCGTGACGCCGTTTTCGTCGGTGATGTAAATCCGACCGTCGGCGTGGAGGGGGGAGGCAGTGCAGTCGCCGCCGAGGCGTTCCTGCCAGTGAACCGCGCCCGAGCGGGCGTCGAGGCAGGAGATCACGCCGTTGTCGCTCACCATGTAGAGCTCGTCGCCGACCAGAAGCGGGGAGGCGTTGCGCGGCACACCCTTCGACGTTTTCCAGGCGACCCGGTCGTCGCCGAGCTCCCCCGTGCCGTCGAGGGGGAGGGCGTAAAACACCGGCGTGTCGTAGCCGGAGCTCACGAACGTCAGGCCGAAGCCGGTGATGGGGCGGGGCACATTGGAATAGCCGCCGGGATAGCGGAAGCGCCAGCGCTCCGCACCGCTCTCCGGGGTGTAGGCGATGACAAACTCACCGCCGCAGCTGACAACGACTGGCTTGCCGTCGACCGTGGCGAGCGTCGGGGTGGAGTAGGCCATCCGTCCCTCACCGCGCGGCTGGCGCCACACCTCCTTCCCCGTTGTCTTGTCGAGGGCGACAACAAACTGGATGTCGGTGCCATCGCAGGCGATGACGAGGAGATCGCCCACCACGACGGGCGAGCCCGCCGGGCCGTGACGGTGGTTGTAGTCGAGCTTCGTCTTCCAGAGGATCTCCCCGTCCCGCGACAGGCAGGCGGTGCCGTGGCTGCCGAAGTGGACGAACACCCGCTCCCCATCGATCACCGGCGTCGGCGAGGCGTGGCTGTTTTTGGTGTGCACGCTCCCCGGCTCGGCAGGGGCGAAGACCTCGATCGAAGCGTCAATCGCGCCGCTGGCGGCATCGAGCCTGAGGACCCGCAGCGAGCGGCCTTCCTCGACGCCGGTCGTGAGCCAGATCTTCCCGCCGGCGATGGCCGGGGAAGACCATCCCAGCCCGGGGATGTCGGTCTTCCAGACGACATGCTCCTCGGCGCTCCAGGTGAGCGGGAGCCCCTGCTCGTCGGAGTGGCCCTGCTGCCCCGGCCCACGAAACTCCGTCCAGTCGGCCGCCCGGCTGACGGTGGCGGCGGCAAGAAGGATGCCGATGACGATCGGCAGGAGGGATCGGGTGGGCATCGGAGGGCTCCGGGGGGAAAGGAGCCGGCAGGATACCAGGGGGCATGGCCGCCGCGTCGACAACGCGCCGGGCATGGCCTACGCTTCGTAGAGGGGAGGGCCCGTTGGCGGCGTCGACCGGTTGGAGCCGTCCCCTTCCCATTCCAAAAGGCTCTGTCGGCTGCTGGCCCATAAGAGTTTTCCCATGTCCCCTGCCCCGACTCCCCGTCCTTCTCGCCCCCGGCCCGCTGCCGACGGCCGCCGGCGAGGGCCGCGCTCCCCTGTCTCGGCGGGGGCGCGGTGGACGCCGGCCAGGCTGGCGATCGTGGGGGTGCTTGCCGTCGCCGCCGCCGCCCTGATTGTCCGTGGCGTCGTCAGTTGGAACGAAGCCCGAGCCGAACGGCTGGCGACGGCCTGCCGGGCGGCCCATCGGGCGGAGAATTACTCCGCCGAAGAAAAGCTCGCCAGGGAGTGGGTGGGGGCCCTGCCGGGGGCTGCGGAACCGCTCTTCTTTCTCGCCCAAGCCCAACTCGGCCTGGGGAAGCAGCGCGAGGCCGCCGAGACGATGGGGCGGCTTCCAGATGGCGACCCGCTGACGCTCACCGCCCTGGGAGACCGGGCCGATCTCCTCTTTGGCGATCTTCAGGATCCCCGCGAAGCTGCTCAGGCCTGCGAGCGGATCCTGCGCATCGATCCGGCCAACGGCGAGGCCCATCGCCGGCTCTGCTTCTTTTACGCCGCCACGCTCCAACGCGAGAAGCTCGCCGCCCAAGCCCGCCGGGCGATCGACCTCGGGTGCGAGACCCCGGAAGCCTACGTCTACGTCGTCGGCTCCGACTGGCTGACCCTCTCCAACACGCTGGCTGTCAACGCCCATTGGCTCAAGGCTTCCCCCGAGGACGAGCTGTTCCTCGTGGCGGCGGCCCGCGGGTTTGTCAGCAACAGTGGCCTGGAGGACGAGGTGGCGGCGCCTGAGGAATCGGAGGGGGGCGAACGGAAGGTGCCCGAGCATGACCGGCGCCTCAGGGAACTCCTCGATCGCTTCCCCGGCAACCTCGAGCTCCTTGCCTACTTCCTCCAGAAGGCGACCACCCGGGGGGACATCGACGAGGTGACGACGCTCCTCGGGCAAGCGCCCCCCGAAGCGGAGGCCGACAACCGCTTCTGGCGGTTCAAGGGGTGGGTGCATGACCAGAGCGACCAGCCGGCCGAGGCGGAGGCGGCCTACCGCCGGGCGCTGGAGATCGACGCTTACGACTTCGCCACGCAGCACCAGCTGGGGGGAGCGTTGCGGAAGGAGGGAAAGCTCGACGAGGCGGCCGATTTTGTCCGCTTGGCGGCCGTGGGACGCTCCTTGCGGAAGACGATCCTCGAGCAGCCCGATGTCCGCACGATCCCGCCGGGCGTCCTCGGCGAGATGGGGCGCTATGCGGAGGGGTGCGGCGATCGCGACGTCGCCGGGAGGATCTCTGCACGCCTTCGGCAGATCGGCACACCCCCGTCTGCCGGTGGCCCGCCGCGTTCTGAGGTGCAAATCCCTTGACGGCGGCAGCATGGTGGAATTAGATTTCTTGAGGGTGGGTCGTTCGGGGATCCCGGAAAAGATTTGTTTCCCGGGATGGCGAGGCTCGATGGATCCTAGAAACGCGCGTTGGCCATCGATTGGCCGGAGCGAAGGTTCTGGGGCACGAGGCTCGGTGGCTTTTCCGGGGGGCTCCCTGCCAGGCTTCAAGCACACTGCAACCAGTTCACCAGGTCGATTTCATCGTTCCTTCCCTCATCATCCGCACCGTCGTCATCTTCCCTGCGTAGACGTTTCCGCTCGGCAGCCCGCTGCCTCGCCACGACCGCTGGGAAATCAAGGCATTCCAACACCATGGTCCACCGCTCTGCGTTTTCGATGCTCAAGTTTTCGATGTTCAAGCCGCTCCACGCTCTCCTTCTCGGGGCCGTGGCCCTCGTCGTCGCCGGCTGCGGAGCCGGTGGCCCCTCGTTCAGTCCCGTCGGCGGAAAGCTGACGGTCGACGGGAAGGTGCCGGCCAACGTCCAGGTCTCCTTCTACCCCGTCGATGGCAAGGGGCCGATCGCCTCTGGCAACGTCGACGCGGGCACCGGCCGCTACGACCTCACCAGCAGCGGTGGCGTCGGCAAGCCCGCCGGCAAGGGGGCGGTGGCTGGCAAATATAAGGTGGTGCTCAACGCCGGCGGCGGCGCCGGTGCTGCGTCGCCCGAGGCGATGATGGCGCAGTACAGCGGCAATAATCAGGGGAAGGCCCCGGCGGCGCCGAAGGCCGCCTTCAAGAAGGAGTATGGCTCGGCTTCCACCAGCCCCAAGGAGGTTGAGGTCAAGTCGGGGACCAATTCAATTGACCTCGATCTCTGAAGTCCGTTGGTCTGTTCTCGCGAGGACATCTGTCAAAACTCAAGTCTCGTTGGTCTTTCGGTCTCATTGCTTCCGGGTCCCACGCTCGGTCTCATTTCTTCATTCCCTTTGTTCGCAGGTGTCGGATCCCGGTCGGTTCGGTTCCTTCCGTTCAACGTTCGTCAGCACTCGTTTCCAAGGCCGTACCCAAACGGCGGATTTCTCTCATCGGCTTCATTCACGGAGATTCACTCATGTCTATCCAAACCCTCTCCAGGGGGCGTGCCCGCGGGGCGTTCACGCTCGTC
>CAMCCR010000276.1 GCA_945873085.1 Candidatus Kuenenia stuttgartensis
CAGGCTGCTCCGATCCCGAGCTCACGGCAGACCTGCTCGGTGACCGCCTTGACGAGGACGTCGTAGTCGATCGCCGGAGGAACGGCTGCCGCGGGGGCCGTTGCATGAGCCGCTGCGGCCGGCTGCGGATCGGCGCCCATCGGCGGGGGAGCGTCAAACGCCTTGCGGGTCACGCCGGTGTTGCCCCAGCTCGAGCGGAAGACGTCGTTGGCGCAGATGTCGCAGTTCTCCATCCCCTTGTCGAGACGCGGGTCGCTGTAGCCCCACTTTGCCTTGAGATCGAGGAGCTCCTTCGTCTCTTGCTTGGTGAGGTAGGTGACGCGGCCGAGGTCGCGGGAGAGCATGAGGATCCGGCAGTAGGCGTCGAGGATCTCGGTCCACCAGTAGGCCTTCTCGACGGTCTCGCCGAAGCTCACCGTGCCGTGGTTGGCAAGGATGAGCACGTTGGCCGTCTTCACATACGGCTTGACGGTGTCGGCAAACTTCTGGCCGCCCGGGGTCTCGTACTTCGTGATCGGAATGTCGCCGAGAAACACCTCGACCTCGGGGAGGACGCACTGCGGGATCGGCTCACGGGCCACGGCGAAGGCCGTGGCGTGGGGCGGATGGCAGTGGACGACGCTGTTCACGTCGGGCCGTTCCTTCATGATCGTCAGATGAAGGAGGATCTCGCTCGAACGCTTCCGTTCGCCGGCGATCTGGTTTCCCTCCATGTCGACGATGCACAGGTCGGAGGGCTTCATGAAGCCCTTCGAGATCATCGTCGGGGTGCAGAGGACCTCGTTGGGGCCGAGGCGGAAGGAGATGTTGCCGTCGTTACCGGCGGCAAAGCCCTTGTTGTAGATCCGGCGCCCGATGTCGCAGATCTCTTCCTTGAGCTTGGAAAGCGGCTTTGTCGTGGTCTTCACGGCCGGGTTGGTCGCCATGTCAGGAGTTCTCCGTGGGGGGGTAACGTTAGGAGTATTCACCACGCTTCCGGTCGAGGAGACTCTGCCGGTCGCGAAAAGTTGTTTCTAGGCGGGTTCTGTGCGGACTGTGCGGGTCGTGTCGATCGTGACGCCCGTCGGGGACTGAGGCCCCTGGCGTCATCTGGTCTTGCGGGCGGGAAGGTCGAGACGGTCGATGATCGCCGCCACGAAGGCGTCGATCGGCTTGTCGTGGGGGCGGAAGGGCTGGGCTGCCTCGCCCCCTTCGCTGAAGGCAACGAGTTGGTCATCGCCGGCGCCGAGGTCGTCCCAGGCGATGAGCGGTTCGGCGGCAGAGCGGCCAAAATCGCCCGCGGCCGGATCCCCGGCGGCCAGGTCGGCTGCCGAGAGGGGGATGAGGACACGGAACACCCCGCCGCGCACCGTGGGGTGCGGTTCGACGAGGGTCACCGTGCCGATCGTCTGTCCGAGTCGCATCGTTCGACGCTCCTTCCGTGGAGTTCAGTGGTGGTGGGTGGTGCAGGAGCAGGCAGGCGCATCGGCCTTCGGGCCGCTGCAGGCGCACCCCGCTGCTGCAGGAGGGGCAAGCTCGGCCGGAGCAGGCCCCGGATCACGGCTGGCGAGGGTCACGCCGATCCGCTCGAGGCTCGATGCGGAGAAGTCGCGCGGAGCGATGACGAGGAGATTCGCGGCACACTCCTGGGCCGCTCCCAGGAGCGTCGTGGTGTCGCGCGCCGTCACGGCCCGGACGCCGGCCGAACGGTTGGCCAGGGCCACGGCGACATGGGGGCGACCGGCAAGGAGGATTCCCCGGCCGCCGTCGCGCGTCAGATGGAGGCCGAGGCTCGCGACCACATCAGTGAGGCCCGTGGCGGGAAGCTGCTGGGCACCGGGAAGAAGGCGAACGAGCCCCGCTGTCCGTGCCGCCGAGTCGCCCGGACATTCGGCGGCGGCGACGAAGAAGGGGCGGCTCGCGGGAGCGGATCCCGGCGTTGCTTGAGCCCCCTTCGCGGTGCGCAGGAGCGTGCAGCCGGCGGCCCGGGCCGCGTCGCGGCCGGAGGGGGTGATGAGGGCATCGTGGCGGAGCATGACGGTCTTCGTCCCTGCCGGGATCGTCGCCAGGCTCGCCGCACTGACAAGCTTTTCCGCGAGCTGAAAGACGCCTGCCGCGGCGATCGGGCCCGCGGCGGCCTGTGCTGCCGGCAGTACGAGCGCGGCCGGGGCCGCGGGGGGCGTGGCGACCGCTGGCTGCAGATCGGCGCGGATCCGCCGCAGCACTTCGCGGACGATTGCGGCGACTTGGTCGGGGGTGAAGGCAGGGGCATTCATCGGGTCGGGCCCTGCTTCCGTGCGGAGAAGTCGGTGACGTCGTCGACGAGCGCGACGACGCTGTAGCGGGCCGGGGTGGCGTCGCTTTTGAGGATGTCACGGAGGAGCCGGCCGTCGCTGGTGATCATGACGAGGTCGCCGACCCCCGCTGCCACCGTGTCGATCGCCAACTGTGGATCGCCGTCCGCCTTCGTGCGGTCGGCCATGAGCGGCTGGACGACGAGCAGCTTCGCGCCGGCCAGCGACGAATGCTTGACCGTCGCGGTGACCGTGCCGAGGACATTGGCGAGTTGCATGGGTGGGGGGGAACTTTGGTGTGGGGCTTTGGTGTGTTGTCCGGAGCTGTTTTCTGGCGCGTCGTCTTGGAGCCCGGGCTCACTCCGCCGCGCCGAGGATCCGCAGATCGTCGACGAGCGTGCAGCGGCGCTGGCGGGTGAAGGTGAGCGGCGTCGTCACCCCCTCGCCGGTCGGCGTGGCGATTGAGAACGAGATATAGCCCTCGCCGCCGAGGCCGAGGCCGGCAGTGCTCGGGCCGTTTTTGACAAACAGCGTGGTGTCGAGGAGGCGGCCCATCTTCGTCATGTTGCGGACGTCGTGGGAGTGGATGATCGCCGTGTGTCGGAAGCCATGCTCGCTGGCATGGGCCCGGTGGATCGCCTCGTCGGCGTCCTTGCAGCGGATGAAGGGGACAAACGGCATCATCTGTTCGACCGGCACGAACGGGTTGTCGACCGACGTCTCGCCGTAGAGCAGCTCGACTTCGCTGGCGACTCCCGTCCCGGCCGCACGGGCGAGAACGGAGGCGTCTTGGCCGATGAAGTCTTTGCAGGCCACCTGGTGGCGGTGGGCCCCTTCGCCGGTCCAGACGATCGCCTTCGCGGTCAGCGCGTCGACCTGCGTGGGATTGAGCCGGGCGGCCCCGGCCCGGCCCATCGCCTCCATCATCCGGTCGAACACACTCGACACGACAAACACCTGCTTCTCGGCGATGCAGAGGAGATTGTTGTCGTAGGCGGCACCGGCGATGATCGATCGCGCGGCCCGGTCGAGGTCGGCCGTCTCGTCGACGACGACCGGCGGATTGCCGGGGCCGGCGACGATCGCCCGCTTGCTCGATTCGAGCGCGGCCTTCGCCACAGCCGGGCCGCCGGTGACGCAGATCAGCTTCACGCCGCGGTGCTTGAAGAGTTCGGCGGCGCTTTCGAGCGTCGGCTCGGCGATCAGGGCGATGAGGTTGTCGATGCCGAGGTCGCGGTGAATCGCTTGATTGAAGCGGCGCACCCCCTCGGCGGCCACCTTCTTGCCACTCGGATGGGGATTGACGACGACGGTGTTGCCGCCGGCGATCATGCTCACGGCATTGCCGGTGATCGTGGGGAGGGAGTGGGTAACCGGCGTGATCGCGCCGATGACGCCAAATGGAGCATGCTCAATCACGGCCAAGCCGTGGTCGCCGCTGAACACTTCACTCCGCATGAACTCAACGCCCGGCGACCGTTCGCCGAGGATTTTCAGCTTCTCGATCTTGTGGGCGAGGCGGCCGATCTTCGTCTCGTTGAACTCCATCGTCCCGAGCTCGACCGCATCCTCGATCGAGATTCGGCGGATGTGGGCGATTGCCCGGCGCCGCCCCTCGACGCCGAGGCGCTCGAGCTGAAGGAAGGCCTCTTGGGCGGCCCGCACCGCTTCATCGACGCTTGCGAAGATGCCGTGGCGACCAACGAACGATTCCGCGGCGACAGGCGCCGAGGGAGCCGGCGGCGTCCAGGGAACGGTGGCCGGGGCGAGCGGGGCAGGGCCGGCAGCGGCGGCGCTCTTGGCAGCAGGGGCGCCATTGGCCGCAGGCGCCGCGGCGCGCAGTTCGGCGATCACCTGGCGGACGATGCTCTGGATCTCGGTGGAGCAGGGGGCAGTGGCCTGGGCCATGGTGGGTCTCAGCTTTCCTGGGCGTTACGGGAAAAGACGTTCTTCCCCCCGATGCGGACGCTGTCGACCAAGCCGATGACGACAGCATCGATCGGGAGCGACTTCGTTTCGGGGGTGAGGCGGGCACTGGAGCCCTGGGTGACGAGGACGAATTGGCCTTCGCCGGCGCCGAGAGTGTCGACGGCGATGAAGGTCCGGCCGGTGGAAACGAGCCGGTCGCGGGCCTTCTCATCGAGCCGATAGGGCTCGACAACGAGGAGCTTGTGGCCGGTCATCGACTCGGTCTTCTGCGT
>CAMCCR010000277.1 GCA_945873085.1 Candidatus Kuenenia stuttgartensis
AACCGCGCCCAACAGGAGCGCGAGCAGACGATCAATCAGGCCAACGGGGAATACAACAAGGTCGTTCCCCGGGCCAGCGGCGAGGCGACGAGGAAGGTGAGCGAAGCCGAGGGCTACGCCCTCAAGCGCGTCAATGAGGCCGAGGGCGACGTCGCCCGCTTCCGCAAGCAACTGGCCGAATACGAGAAGGCCCCCGAGGTGACGCGGCAGCGGCTCTACCTCGAGGCGCTCTCCGAGGTGATTCCGCGGCTCGGAGGAAAGATCATCCTCGACGCCGACGCCCGGCAATTCCTCCCGCTGATGAACCTCCGCCAGCCCGAAGCCGATCCGGCCCGTCCAATCCCGGCCCGCCGGCGCCAGGGCACCACGACGGGGAACGCCACACCATGAGCCCACTCCCGATCAATCATCCGCTCTTTCAAGTGGGCCGCTGGCTCTCCGGGCTGGTCGTGTCGCCGCTGGGGCTGATCGCGCTGCTGGCGATCGGCGCGGTGTTCCTTGGCGGTGCCTACACCGTCGACCAGACCGAGCAGGTGATCGTCACGCAGTTCGGCAGGCCGGTCGGCACGGCGATCAACGCCCACGACGGCCCGAACGGCGCCGGCCTCCACTTCAAGCTGCCGATGATCCAGACGGTGAACCGCTTCGAGAAGCGGATCCTCGAGTGGGACGGCCCGCCGAGCGAGATGACGACGCGCGACAAGCTGTTCGTCGTCGTCGATACCTTCGCCCGCTGGCGGATCGCCGACCCGCTCAAGTATTTCCAGAGCCTTCGCGACGAGCGCAGCGCCATCTCCCGGCTCGACGACATCCTCGGCAGCGAGACGCGCAACGTCGTCGCCCGCCACGATCTCATCGAGGTGGTCCGCTCCGACAAGGAGCGGGTCGCCGAGAAGGACGACACGATCGAGGAGACGGGCGTCTCGATCTCCTCGCTCCCGCCGATACAGTTCGGCAGGCGGGCCCTCGAGAAGGAGATCCTCGCCGCCGCGCAGCCGAAGGTGACGCTGTGGGGAATCGAGCTCCTCGACGTCCGGATCAAGCGGCTCAACTACAAGTCCGGCGTGATCGAGAAGATCTACGACCGGATGTCGTCGGAGCGGATGCAGATCGCCGAGCGATTCCGCTCGCAGGGGGCCGGCGAAGCGGCGAAGATCGAAGGGAAGAAGGAAAAGGACCTGCAGAAGATCGAGTCAGAGGCCTATCTCAAGGTCCAGGAGATCATGGGCGAGGCCGACGCGAAGGCCTCGGAGACCTACGCCTCGGCCTACGGATCGAGCCCCAAGGCCGCCGATTTCTACCGCTTCGTGAAGACCCTCGACACCTACCGCGAAACCCTCGACCGCGACGCCACGCTCGTGCTCACCACCGACAGCGAGTTCTTCCGCTTGCTCAAGTCGATCGGGCCGTCGCCAGCGGGCGAGACACCGGCGGAGGGGGCGCCGATCCCCGCGATCATTCCCCCGGCGATCCTCCCGCTCTCCCCCCCGGCACCGGCGGCCGCGCCGGCTCCATGACGTGTGCCCTGTGACCTGCGACGCGGGGCTCGGGGCCGCTGATCATCGCCCATGACGCTGCCTCATCCCGGCCGGGCGACCCGCGTTGCCCGCTTCCGTCTGGCGGCGCGGAGCACGGGAATAGAACCCACGCGAGGAACGGGGTACAACACCTAAAGAGGTGCGACATGCGCGTGGGTGGCCCGATCGGTGGCCGGCGTTCATGGGCACCTCTTCCGCGGGGCAATCGGGACGTCTGGTCGTCCCGGGGGAACGAGGGACGGCAGCCTGACCGGAGAACCCGGGAGCGCTGTCAGGGGCATCAGCGATTTCAGGGGGTTCATCATGGCGGGTCGTGGCTCATCCTTCCAAGGTCTTTTCCTTCGGCACGGTGTCGCAGCCGGCTGGTGCGCGCTGGCCGTGCTCGTAGGGACAGCGGCCGCCCAGCCCGCCGCCAAGGGGCGGCCAAAAGCTAACCCGGAGGTCAAGAAGCTCGACTCCAAGATGGAGAAGGTGAAGGATTCGTTCCTCAAGGACACCGAGCAACTGATCAAGTCGTACGAGGATGCCGGCTCCTACGACCGCGCCCGCACGATCCTCGAGGCGCTCCAGAAGCTCTATCCGCAAAACGAGCCGATCAAGGCGAAGCTCGAGAAGCTCGCCGCTCAGAGCCTCGATGCCAGCGAGATCGACTTCGACCTCGATGCCGGCAAGTCTTGGCAGGAGGTTGGCCCCGTGGGGAAGGATCGCACGATCCGGATCCGGGTCAGTGGCGACTACAAGCTGACCACGGCCCCGCTGACCACCGGGCCCGATGGCCTCGCCGGCGAGAATCCCGAGAAGGATCTCCTCCCCAATGTCCCGTTCGGCGCGGTGATGGGGGCGATCATCCCCGCCGCGACCCCCGGCACCACCGAGAAGCCGCCGAAGCCGTTTCTGGTGGGCTCGTCCTACGAACGCCCAGCCGATCGCGACGGCGTCCTCTACATGAAGGTCAACGTGCCGCCAAACTCGAAATGCGTCGGCAAGCTCCAGGTGAAGGTGGGGGGAACGATCCTCCCCTGAAGGCCCTGATCGTTCGACATCACCCGTCCGGCGACGAGGGACGACTGACGTGACCGAACGCTGGTATTACGCCCGTGATGGCCGCCGCCAGGGGCCGGTGCCGCGGGAGCGCCTGGCCGATCTTGCCCGCGGCGGTTGGCTCTCCCCCGACGACCTCGTCTGGTCGGCAGGGAGCCCCGAGTGGATGCCGGCCCGGTCGCTCGACTGGCTGTGGGGGGGCACGATCACCCGCACGGTCAGCGACCTCGTCGATGCCGCGCTCCATCCCGAAAAGTCAGCGCGCGGCCCGGCGCCGCATCCGCTCTCCGAGCGGCCGCCGCTGATCGACTGGGAGCATCTCGCCCCGCGGCATCTGCTCGCCACGGTCGGTGCCTTCCTCGCTGCCCTCGGGATCGCGTTCACGGCGATCGCCCACTCCCGACTCGCGCTGGGCCTGACCCTCGGCGGGCTTTTCCTGGCAGCGCTCGGGATGCACGTCGAGTGTGGGCGACTGCTCGCGCAGGTGAAGGAAAACCTCGACAAGCACGCCGCCGAGCGGGCGGCGCGGCGGATCGAGGAAGAACGCCTCGCCCTCGAGCGCAAAAAGCTCGATCTCGAAGTGGAGCGCCTCGCGGCCGAGCGGGCGGCGGCCAACCAAACGCCCGGCCCAGCGGAGGCTTCGTCCCCCGTCGCGCCCCCTCCCATCGAAGCGCCGCGCGCGAGCGCCGCCGCCAACGACTTGGCCGCCAGCGAACGCGACGACGAGCCGCCGGCCGACGATCGGATCGTGATCTACCACCTCCCGGTGCGGCGCTTCAGCCCGGGGGTGGCGGCGATTCTCAGCCTCTTCGTGCCCGGCTTGGGGCAGCTCTACAAGGGGCAGTTTTTCCGGGCGATCGTCTGGTTCGTGATCGTCGTTGCCGGCTACTGTGCGCTCGTGCTCCCGGGCCTGGTGCTCCATGCCTGCTGCATTCTCGGAGCGCTCAGTGGCAATCCCTGGAGCGATCCGATGACGACCTACGAGCCGCGGCCGGCGCATTGGCCTGCCGCCAAACGGACTCCGCGGAAGCAGCGGAAGTCCGCAGACAAGCCCCCCTCCGACCGCCGCCGCGGGGAAGCCGGCCGGTGACGGGCCGGGGCGTCTGCGGTTGCCCGCCCCACCATGCCACACGATAATCGCCTGGCTCCACCGAGGGGCCCGTAGCTCAGCGGTTAGAGCAGGGGACTCATAATCCCTTGGTCGTGTGTTCGAATCACACCGGGCCTATTCGCGTGCGTCCCTGTTTTTCAGGGACGCACGCTCCTCGGCGGGCGTCACCGTGACACCCCCGTCCGGGGTACTACTCGACGATCTGTTAGCCGCGCGCCCCCCCCAAAGACGTCTTTCGGTGGATCTCAAACGCCACCCAGGCCGCTGCCAGGAACCAAAAGGCGGTCGCAGCAGCGGTTCGCCCTCATTGAGAGCCCGGCGGCCTTGCCGTCTCGCGGTCAGAATGGCGAGGTATGACCACCGGCAACTTTGACAACCATCTTGGTGCCTGGGTCGCTCAACGCAGCAGAAGGGGTCAAAATGGTCACCTTGAAATGTTCCTGCGCGTTGGCCGAAATATCTGATCGAAGATACTCCGTGGCCTCATCAACAAAAGCTCCGGAGGCGTCGAAGAACTCGGCCTCGATCGTCACGCCGGACCAAGTCCGATTTCCTTTGTTTGTGATGAGCCCCACGATCTCCACGCTTCGGTCAGCGCTGCGCCTCTGAACGTCACTGATCGTCAGTTCTTTGGTGACGTCGCCCTTGAAGAAGGTCATTTGCAGCAGAGGAAGGAATCCCAACAGCATGATTGGGAGCATCACAAGATAATTCTTCCAACCCCACGACATATTGAAGTTCGACATCTCGGCGCCGCA
>CAMCCR010000278.1 GCA_945873085.1 Candidatus Kuenenia stuttgartensis
ACGGCCTTCGATCCCAAGGCCGACACCCGCACCGAGCAGCACGGCGTCGGGATCGTGGTCGACAAGAAGAGCGACCTGTTCCTCGATGGCACGACGCTCGACTTCCACGAGGGGATCGACAAGCGCGGCTTCACCTTCAACAATCCCAACGCCAAAAAGAGCTGCGGCTGCGGCAGCTCGTTCCAGGCTTGATCGGGTCATCGGGCCTGATCGGCCACCCGGTGTTTTCCTGCGTCGGTCGGGGCCGGAGCGACCGGCTCCGACCGATGTTTTTTTGGTGACGGTCGTCAGGGTGTGCCCAGAGGAGGTGGTGTGGCGACGCGACACGAGAAGGTCCAGATCGTCGGCATCGGTGACGACGGCGTCGACGGCATGACGGCCCAGGCGCGGCGTCTTCTCGAGGCGGCGGAGGTGCTCCTCGGTCCGGAGTCATGCGCGGGTCTCCTTCCCTCCGCGATCGCCGGTCGACTGGAAGTGTCCAGCGGGCTCGACGATCTCGTCGAGCGGATCGAACGCCATGCGGGTAGCCGGGTGGTGGTCCTCGCCTCGGGCGATCCCCTCTTCTACGGCACCGCCCGGTATGTCTGCGGCAAGCTCGGCAAGGAGCGGTTCGAGGTCGTGCCGCACGTCAGCAGCATGCAACTGGCGTTTGCCCGGGTGAAGGAGGGCTGGGAGGAGGCCTTCCTTGCCAACCTCTCCGGGCAGTCGATCGAGCGAGTCATCGATCGCGTTCGCACCAGCGACACCGTCGGCCTGTTCACGAGCGAGCAGTGGCCGCCGGCGGCGGTGGCCCAAGCCCTCCTCGACGAAGGAATCGATTCGTTCCAGGCCTATGTCTGCGAAAACCTCGGCTCCCCCGACGAGCGCGTCACGCAAGGAAGCCTCGCCGACATCGCCAAGGAGACGTTCGGCGCGCTCAATGTCTTGATCCTCGTGCGGAAGTCGCGGGCCATCGACAAGCCGGGGCAGGCCGGCACGCGTCTGTTCGGCAATCCCGACGATTCGTTCCTCCAGTCGCGTCCCAAGCGCGGGCTGCTGACGCCGGCCGAGGTGCGGAGCCTGGCGCTGGCCGAGCTTGGCCTCGCGTCTACGAGCATCGTCTGGGACGTCGGTGCGGGGAGCGGGTCGGTGGGGCTCGAGGCAGCGCGGATCGCCCGTGACGGCCAGGTGCATGCCATCGAGATGGATCCCGACGATCATCGCCTCATCCTTGCCAATGCCGAGCGCTTCGGCGTCACAAACCTCCACGCCGTGCTCGGGCGAGCCCCCGACGCCTGGGCCGGGCTCCCCGATCCCGACGCGATCTACGTCGGCGGCAGCGGCCGCGACGTGGCGATGCTCGTCGAGGAAGCCTGGAAGCGGCTCAAGTCCGGCGGACGGCTCGTGACCGCTTGCAACAGCATCGAGAACCTCGCTGCGGTCCACTCCCTCCTCCGGGCCCGGTCGGCCGACACGGCCCACTGGCTCGTGACGATCGCCCGTGGAATCGAGCAGCTCGACCGGATCCGGTTCGAATCGCTCAGCCCCGCCTTCCTCATCGCTGCCACGAAGCCCTGAACGATAGCCGGTGTGACCCGTGCCCCATTCCGATCACTCCCAGCGCCCCGCCGTTCCGATGCTGCCGCAGGGAACGTCGATCCTCGCGGCGCCGGGGGGGAATCCCGGCACGCTCGACGTGATCGCCGTCGGCGCCCATCCGGACGATGTCGAGATCGGGTGTGGCGGGACGCTCTCGCTCCTGGCGGCCCGAGGGGCACGGATCGGGATCGTCGATCTCACCGACGGCGAGCCGACGCCCCGTTCGAGCGGGCCGGAGGAGCGGATGGCCGAGGCCCTCGCCGCGGCGCACGCCCTCGGCGTGGTCCACCGCGAGCATCTCGGCTTCCCCAACCGCCGCCTCTTCGACGCCTTCGAGATTCGCGTGGCACTTGCCAGGGTCTTTCGCCGCTACCGCCCCCGGCTCGTGCTCGGCCTGGGCGACCGCACGCCGCTGGCTTCCCCTGATCACGCCCAGGCGCTGGCGATCACCGAGGCTGCCGTCTTCTACTCGCGGCTGTGCAAGTGGGACGACGTCTTCGACGGCCTGCCGGTCCACACCGTCCCGCAACTCCTCACCTACTTCCTCACCCCCAGCATTCCGCAGATCCCCACCGGCCACTTCCCCCTCGTTGTCGACATCGACGGCCATCTCGACCGCAAGATCGAGTCGATCGCCTGCTACCGCTCGCAGTTCCCCCCCGAGAAGGCCCACGTCCATGCCCGCGTGCGGGCCTCCGCGGAGGTGATCGGTGCGATGGCCGGCTGCGGTGCCGGCGAGCTCCTCGCCTCGAGCAGGGTGCCGTGCACCAGCGACCTCCTCGGGCTGCTCTTTCCCCAACCCGCTCCGGCCCCGGCGGTGACCCGATGAGCATCGCCACTGCCGACCGAGTCGATGCGATCGTGATCGGTGCCGGGATCAGCGGCCTCGCCGCCGCCACGGAGCTGGCCAAGGCCGGCTGCCGAACGATCGTCCTGGAGAAGTCGCGCGGGATCGGCGGCCGGATGGCGACGCGGCGCCTCGGTGCGGCGGTCTGCGACCATGGCGCCCAGTTCTTCACCGTCCGCACCCGTGCCTTCGGGGCGACGGTGGAGGAAGCCCACGCCGCCGGTGCGGTGCGCTCCTGGTGCGATGGCTTCTCGCGCCAGGCCGACGCGGCAGCGGCAATCGAGCCGGCAGGCGACGGCCACGCCCGCTGGTGCGGCACGCGCGGCATGACCGATCTTCCCAAGCGGCTCGCCGCAGGCCTCCCGGGGGATCTCGTCGAGATTCGCAGCGGCGTGCGGGCCGCGGCAGTGGGAATTGTCGATGGCGGCCTCACGGTGACGCTCGAGGCGAAGGAGGGGGAGGCTCCTCTGGTCCTCGGCTCCCGCGGCCTCGTCCTCTCCTGCCCGGTGCCCCAAAGCCTCGATCTGTTTGCCGCCGGTGATGCGTTCGGCGCGCTCGAGGGCGCTGCGGTCGAGACGCTCCGCCGGGTCGACTACGACCCCTGCTTCGCCCTCATGCTCGTCCTCGACCGGCCGTCGCAGGTGCCGCCGCCGGGCGGCCTTCAGTTTGCCTCGGGCCCGATCTCCTGGATCGGCGACAATCTCCAAAAGGGGATCTCGACGGTGCCGGCGCTCACGGTCCATGCCTCCGGCGACTTCAGCCGCGATGCTTTCGACGCCGATCCGGCGAAAGTCACCGCCGAACTCGAGGCGCTCGCTGCCGAGTGGATCGGCGGGGCGACGGTTCTCGAGCGATCGCTGCAGCGGTGGAAGTTCGCCCAGCCTCGCGCGATCGTGCCGGCACCTTTCGTGTCACCGTCGGCCGCGCCACCGATCGGGTGCTGTGGCGACGCCTTCAAGGGGCCGCGCGTTGAGGGGGCCGCCTGCAGTGGCCAGGCGACGGGGCGGTGGATGGGCCGGCTGCTCACGGCCCCTCGCTGACCCTCGATCCTCACGCGGCAGGGCTTGAGAGGCTCGAGCGAAGGGGCCGGCTTGGATTCCCAGGCTTGCATCCCGATGGGGTCGCGCCCGAAGATGGGGGATCGTTTGGGGGTGATCGATCGATCCGTTGCCCCTGCCTTCCTGTCCGATCCCCGGAGATTCCATCCATGGCTGTGTCCAAGCTCCTTCCCGAAGTCGAAAAGTTCCTCTCGTCGGCACCGCTCAAGGGGATCGTGGGAGGCAAGGACGTCGCCGGCTCCGCTGGCGAGACGATGAAGACGATCGATCCGGGCAACGGCAAGACGCTCGCCGAGTTCTGCTGCCTCTCTCCTGAGGATGTCGACCGGGCGGTTGGCGCTGCGGCCCACGCCTTCAAGAAGAGCGGCTGGGCGACGATGCCCGCCAACGAGCGGGGCGCCCTCCTCCACCGCCTCGCCGACGCCGTCGCGAAGCACAAGCCGATCATCGGCCAGATCGAGGCCCTCGACGCCGGCAAGATCCACGCCCACGCCCTCGGTGACGTGCAGAACTTCATCGACACCCTCCGCTACTTCACCGACATGGCCCTCCATGTCGAGCACCGCACGACGCTCGCCGTCTCCGGCCATGATGCCCGCACCGTCCGCCATGCCTGGGGCCCGTGCGGCTTCATCTTCCCCTGGAACTTCCCCTTCCTCCTCATTGGCTGGGGCGTTTCGCCGGCCCTCGCCGCCGGCAACACCATCGTCATCAAGCCCGCCGAGGATACGCCCCTGTCGGCGATCTATCTCGGGCAGCTCGCCCGGGAGATCGGCATCCCCGACGGCGTCATCAACGTCATCCCCGGCACGGGGAGCGGCGCCGGCGCCGCCCTCACGAAGCACCCCGGTCTCAAGCACATGAGCTTCACCGGATCGCCTGAAGTTGGGCGGCTCGTCGGCCAGGCCTGCGGCCACAATCTCGTGCCGGTCAAGCTCGAGCT
>CAMCCR010000279.1 GCA_945873085.1 Candidatus Kuenenia stuttgartensis
TCGCTGCTGATCGTGCCGATCGACATCCGATGGCGGCGGGCGATCGCCGGGCCGGCCACATACCAGCGCCCGAAGCGTTCCTTGATGCGGGCGAAGTCGGGATAGGCGCCGAGGGCCGGCCCGCCCCGGGCAGCGAAGTCGAGGGCCCAACGCCAGGCGCGGTCGTCGAGGCGCGCATAGGCATGAGTCGAGCGAACCTCGGCAAGCAGGTCGTCGGCCCGGAAGCCGCTACTGCAGGCGACGGTGACGAGGTGCTGCGCGAGGACGTCGAGTGGCTGCTCGAGGGGCAGACGCGGCTCGACGACCCCTTCGGCCACGGCCGTGCGCGCCGCGGCGCATTCGATGAGCTCGAGGGCATGGGTCGGCACGCAGATCAGGCGGCCGGTGGCGCCGGGGGCATGGCCGCTCCGTCCGGCCCGCTGGAGGAGCCGGCCGATTCCCTTCGGGCTCCCCACTTGCAGCACCTGCTCCACCGGCCCGAAGTCGACACCGAGATCGAGGCTCGACGTCGCCACGACACACTTCATCCCCCCGCGGCGCAGGGCCGCCTCGGTGCCAGCGCGCAATTCCCGATCGACCGAGCCGTGGTGGAGCGACAGCGTCTCTTTCCATTCGGGCCTAGCCACACGGATCGCATCGTGCCAGCGTTCTGCCTGGGCGCGGGTGTTGGTAAACACGAGCGACGTCGATGCCCGGTCGAGGACGCCGAGCACCTGCGGCAGGAGCCGCATCCCCATGTGCCCGGCCCAGGGGAAGCGCTCCATCGGCACCGGCACGAGCGTCTCGATGTCGAGCTTCCGCGGGATCTTGGCGCTGACCACGCTCGCCGTGGCAACCCCGGCCGGGCCAACGAGCGCCGCGAGGGCCTCGTCGAGATTGGCAAGCGTCGCCGAGAGGCCCCAGGTGGCGAGGCCCGGGGCAAGGGTGCGGAGGCGGGCAAGCGCCAGTTCGGTCTGCACGCCGCGCTTCGTCGCCAGGAGCTCATGCCACTCGTCGACGATCACCGTCTCGAGGTCGGCGAAGAGATCGTGGGCATTCTCGAGCGAGAGGAGCACCGAGAGCGATTCCGGCGTCGTCACGAGCCCTTCGGGCCAGCGTTTGCGGAGCCGGCTGCGCTCGGCAGCGGTCGAGTCGCCGGTGCGCAGCGCCACCTGCCAGCGCGGGGCCCGCTGGCGCGAGCCGGCCAGCCAGTCGGCGAGGTCGGGGAGGGGACGGTCGAGCGACCGGAGGGTGTCGGCAGCAAGCGCCCGCAGCGGCGTGATCCAGACGACCCGTGGTCCACTGCCGACCGGCTTTTCGTCGTCGCCTGCCTCCTCTCGCGCCATCGCGCGGCGGCGGCTGTGGGCCAGGGCCCCGAGCCAGGCAGCGAGAGTTTTGCCGGTGCCCGTGGGGGCATGCACCAAGCCGCTTCCCCCCGCCGCCGCGGCCCGCCACACCTGCTCCTGAAACGGAAACGGCTTCCATCCCAGAGCCGCGAACCAGCGCCGAAGCGCCTGCAGATCAGCAGGAAACCGGCCCACGCCCCTGGGGGTCATTCGTCTTCCCCCCAGAGCCTGGTCTGGCGGTCGCCAGGGGGGGGGATCGGACGCGGAAGCGGAGGGAGCGGCTCGACGGGAGCGACTAGGGCGCGGAGATCGGCGAGCGTGCCAGCCTCGGCCGGCGACTTGTCTTTTCGCCAGCGAACGATCCGCGGGAAGCGGACCGCCACCCCCGACGCATGCCGGGTCGACTCTGCCACGCGCTCGAAGGCCAACTGCATGACAAGCGACGGCGTCACCCCCCGCCAAGGCCCCTTCTTCTCGAGTGTCGTCATCCGGATGATCCGGTCGACCTCCGTCAGCTCCTCGTCGGTGAGCCCGGAGTAGGCGTTGGCGATCTTCACGAGACGTCCGTCATCCCAAACGCCGAAGGTGTAGTCGGTGTGGAGGCCAGCACGGCGACCGTGACCGGCGACGGCGCCTATGAGCACCGCGTCGATCTCGAGTGGGTCGATCTTCCACTTCCACCATTCACCGCGCGTCCGCGCGACGCCATAGGGGCCGTCTTGGCGCTTGAGCATCACCCCCTCGACGCCCCGATCGCGCGCGGTCGCACGGGCGCTTGTCACGGCAGCCCAGTCGGTAGGGGCAAGGACGGGCGAGAGGAGAAAAGGCTCGCTATCGCGGGCCGGGGAGGGAAGGGGCTCGCCCACCGGCGGCGGCTCGAACACCGGCCAGCCCCGCAACGCGGCGAGCGTTTCCAGCTGCCGGCGCCGTTGGCCGAGGGGCTCGTCGCGTAGGTCGACGCCGTCAGACTCGAGGAGATCGTAGGCGAGAAAGGCGACCGGAAGCTCGGCGATGTCGCGGCGGGTGGGGGCCTTGCGATGGAGCCGTTTCGAAAGCATGTTGAAACCGAGTTGACGCCCCGCCCGGACGACGAGCAGCTCTCCGTCGAGGACGGTGCCGTCGGGGAAGCTCTCCGCGGCGGCGACCACCTCGGGAAACTGCGGGCCGACGAGTTCCTCGCCGCGCGTCCAGAGCGCCGTCTCCCCGCCGCGGCGCACGAGCTGTGCCCGCACCCCATCCCACTTCCATTCCACCTGCCAGCCCGCCACATCGCCGAGCATGGCCGGGGGCTCGTCGAGCGGCGCGGCGAGGAAGAACGGGTAGGGGCGGCGCGACGTGGTGGCGGCGGTGGGATCGAGAAGCTCGAGATAATCCTCCGCCGTCTCCAGCCGCGCGGCGACGAGGCGCTCGAGCATCTCCGCCGGCTCGACGCCTGCCACGACGGCGAGCGCCCGGGCCACGAGCGTCCGCGACACCCCGAGGCGGAGGCCGCCGGTAAGGAACTTGTGCCACACAATCCGCTCCGCCGGGCCGAGGCCGCGCCACACCTCCTCGACGAGTGCCCGCTTCCGCCCCTCGTCGGCCTCGGCGCGGACAGAATCGACCGTGCCCCGCAGGCACTCGGCGAGCCCCCCCCAATCCGTGGCGGCTTCAGCGCCAGAGCCCGCCACCGGCTCCGGAAGGAGGAGCGCGAGCGTCTCGGCGAGATCGCCGACGTGGGCATAACACTCCTCGACGAGCCAGTCGGGGATCCCCGCCGCCTCGGCCGCCCATGTTCGCAGGAGCGACGTCGACACCGCCCGCGACTGGCGTCCCCCGGAGAGGATCCGAACGGCGACGGCGCCGTCGCCGGGAGGGACGGCGCGGAAATAGTCGACGAGCAGCGCCTCCTTCTCGGAGGTTTTTGTCGTCGCGTCGAGACGCCAGGAGAGATCGGTGAACCGCTTCACGTCTGCTCGTCCCGAAGAGCGGAATCGACGGCCGCCCCGTCGTCGGGAACGCTTTCCTCGGTCTCATGCTCCCCATCGGCCCCGAGCGTGTCGTCACTTGGATCGCCGGCATCGTCCCGGTCGGGCTGCTCGCCGGTGAACCGTGTCGCGAGCACATCGGCGTCGAGGCCCCGGCCGCGGAGGAAGCGGGCAAAGGCCTCGCTCGAGCCATGGGTGACGAGGACACGTCGGGCACCGGTCGCCTCGACGGCGGAGACGAGCCCGGGAAAGTCGGCATGATCGGAGACGACAAAACCCTTCCCGAAGCCGCGGCGGCGGCGGATGCCCCGGACGGTCATCCACCCCGAGGCCTGAGCCACCGCCACCTCGCCGAAGACGCGGAGCCACCCGCTCCCGGCGACCGACGGCGGCGCGATCACGAGCGCCCGCCCCTGGCCGACGCGCTTGGCCCGCGCTGGCACCGCGTCGATCGGCGGCAGACGGACACCGCTGTCTCGATAGGCGCGGACGAGCTTCATGACGGCACCGTGGCCGTGGATCGGGCCGATCGACGGATCGACCATCGCCGCGAGCCGCTGCGCCTTGCCGAGGGCATAGGCGAGGAGGACGCTCGTCTTTCCCTCCGCCTGATTCGCCCGCCACCAGGCGTTGATCTCGGCGGCGATGATTTCCGGGGCGGGCCAGCGGTAGATCGGCAGGCCGAACGTCGATTCGGTGATGAAGACATCGCAGCGCACCGGCTCGAAGGGGGCGCAGGTCGGGTCGGGGGCGGTCTTGTAATCGCCACTGACAACCCACACCTGCCCTGCGTGCTCGACGCGGACCTGCGCCGACCCGAGGACATGGCCGGCCGGATGGAGCGAGACCTTCACCCCGTTGAACGTCGTCGATTCGCCGTAGCGCAGCGTGTCGATCGGCACGGTGCCGCCGAGGCGGCTCCGCATCACGAGCTTGCCGGGGGCAGCGCAGAGGTAGCGATCGCACCCCGACCGGGCATGATCGGCGTGGGCGTGGGTGATGACCGCGCGGGGCACCGACCGCCAGGGGTCGATCCAGAAGCCCCCTGCCGGGCAATGGAGCCCGGCATCGCTCACCACGAGAAGATCCGTCATCCGCTCCCGCCTCCCGCGACTCCGAGCGA
>CAMCCR010000280.1 GCA_945873085.1 Candidatus Kuenenia stuttgartensis
GGCTACGGCGACGTCGGCAAGGGCTCGGCCCACTCGATGAAGGCCCTCGGGGCCCGCGTCATCGTCACCGAGGTCGACCCGATCAACGCCCTCCAGGCGGTGATGGAGGGCTACGAGGTGACGACGATGGAGGAGGCCGCCCCGCGCGGCCAGATCTTCGTGACGGCCACCGGCTGCCGCGACGTGATCCTCGGCGAGCACATCTCGCGGATGCCCAACGACGCGATCATCTGCAACATCGGGCACTTCGATCTCGAGATCGATGTGTCGTGGCTCGAGAACACGAAGGGGATCAAGAAGGTCGAGATCAAGCCGCAGGTCGACCGCTACACCCTCCCCTCCGGCAACTCGGTGATCTTGCTTGCTGAAGGGCGGCTGGTGAACCTCGGCTGTGCCACCGGCCACCCGTCGTTCGTGATGAGCACGAGCTTCACCAATCAGGTCCTCGCCCAAATTGCCCTGTGGACGGAGACCGACAAGTACGACGTCGGTGTCCATCTCCTCCCCAAGAAGCTCGACGAGGAAGTGGCCCGCCTCCACCTCGAGAAGCTGGGTGTGAAGCTCACGAAGCTCACCAAGCAGCAGGCTGAGTATCTCCACATCCCGGTCGAAGGCCCGTTCAAGCCCGAGTACTACCGGTATTGAGAAGCGTCGCCGGGTTCGCCCCGGTGGCTGCCTTCGTTTCACTCCCGACGGGGGTGTCGCCCACGCGACGCCCCCGTCGGCTTTTTTGTGGTCCGTTCCGGTTCCACGTGGAACGACCTCTAACCGCGACCGCTCCCGGGCAGCCGCCTTGGCGGGTGGGATTTGCTACGATCCCAGGACAACCTTTTTCTTCCCCCGCACCCCGAGGAAGCTCCCTCCGCCATGCCCCACGTCGCCCCGCTCCGCGGCCTCCGCTACGACCCCAAGCACGTCGGCGCCCTGTCGCAGGTGATCGCCCCGCCGTACGACGTCATCGATGCTGCGCTCCAGGAGGCGCTCTACCAGCGGCACCCCGCCAACGTGATCCGCATCGAACTCAACCGGGAGGAGCCGGGGGATGACGAGCGGACGAACAAGTACACCCGGGCGGCGAAGTTCCTCCGCACCTGGCGCGACCAAGGGGTGGTGATGCAGGAGCCGGCCGCGGCACTCTACGTCTACCATCAGGAGTTCGAGGTTGAGGGACGCTCGTTCGTTCGCCGGGGGGTGATGGCGCGAGTCCGCCTCGAGCGTTTCGGCACCGGCAACATCCATCCCCACGAAGAGACGATGTCGGGCCCGAAGCAGGATCGGCTCCTCCTCACGCGGGCCTGCCGGGCCAACCTCAGCCAGGTGTTCGGGCTCTATCCCGACACCCAAGGGGAGGTGCAGGCCCTCCTCGATGCGGCCGTGGCCGGGCAGCCGCCGCTTGAGGCCACCGACCACCTTGGCGTGAAGAGCTGGATGTGGCCACTCACGGACGAGTCGATGGCGGCTAAGGTGGCCGGGCTGATGGGGCCGAAGCCGGTGTTCATCGCCGATGGCCACCACCGCTACGAGACCGCCTGCAACTACAGGGACGAGGTCGCTGCCGCCAACGGTGGCACGCTCCCCTCCGACCACCCCGCCAACTTCGTCCTCATGATGCTCGTGGGAATGAGCGACCCGGGGCTGGTCGTCCTCCCCACCCACCGTCTGTTCGTCGAGCCGTCGGTGGCCACCGCGGCCGATCTGGCCGCGAAGCTCGGTGACTGCTTCACCACCGAGAAGGCGGGCGTCGGCCCGGATGCCGCCGCAGACGTGTGGGAGGAGATCGAGACCGAGGACGCCCAAGGGACGCTCGGACTTTACACCGCCGGCGACCGCACCTGGACGCTCGCCCGGATCACCCCCGCAGGCGCTGCCCGAATGGAGCAGATCGCGGCCGAGCATGGCCCGTCGTGGCGGGGGCTTGGGGTCTCGATCCTCCACCGGCTCGTGATCGGCGAACTGCTCGGCGCGAAGCAGATCCCCACCCCCGGCTACGTGCACCTCGTCCGCGAAGTGGTCGAGGGGCTCGAGACCGGGAAGTACCCCCTCGCAGCCCTCGTCATGCCGGCAAGCGTCGGCGACATCAAGAGTGTCAGCGAGACCGGGGAACGGATGCCCGCGAAGAGCACCTACTTCTATCCGAAGCTCGCCAGCGGTCTGGTCTTCAACCCGCTCGAGTGACGCCCTGCAATCTGCGGACGCCGCCTGCGGTGTCCCTTTGGCTCGAGCGCCCGGGAGCTTCGTTCGGCGTCCGGGCTGAGCCCGGGCCGAACGGGGTTCCACGTGAAACCGTACCGCCCCGGAAGCCTGCGTGGGCTGCGGGGGCAGGGCGCCATGGGTCATCCTGCGCGGTCACGCGGTTTCACGTGGAACGCCCCCCAGGGCCGATCGGCGGCTCGCCGGACGTCTGCGGCAACCTTGCACGGCGAAACGGTTGGAACGCGCCCCGCTCTCCGGCATGACGATCGTGCCGACAGAAGCCGATATTCCGGATATTCCCAGAATGCCCTGGGAAACATCTGGAAGGGATCTGCGTGTGGGAAGGATTCTGTGCGTGGCCAACCAAAAGGGGGGCGTGGGGAAAACCACCACCGCGACCAACCTCGCCGTCGGCCTCGCCAAGGGGGGGCTGCGGACGCTCCTGGTCGATCTCGACCCGCAGTGCAATGCCACTTCGGGGCTCGGGGCCATCCCGGCGGCGATCCACCCCCTCGTGTCGGAGGCCCCGCTTTCCGGCTCGGTGATCGAGACCGGCGTGCCCGGCCTGTCCCTCCTTCCGGGCAGCCGGAGCGTCCGCGACGTCGAACGGCTGGCAACGCTCGCCCGGAGCGGCAGTCTTGTTCTCGAGACCCATCTTGCCGGCGGGCTCAATGCCTGGGACTACTGTCTCATCGATTGCCCGCCTTCGATCGGCGACCTCACCCGGACGGCCCTGGCCGGGAGCACGGAGGTGCTGATGCCGATCCAGTGCGAGTACTTCGCCCTCGAGGGGCTGACGCAGATGATCGAGGTGATCCGCGACGTGATGGACGAGCGCCCCGGCCGGCTGCGGTTCGGGGGGATCGTCCTCACGATGCACGACGACGATCTGGAGCTGACCCGCGAGGTGGAGAACGAGGTTCGGGACTTTTTCGGGGAGATCGTCTTCGAGACGGTCATCCCGCGCGACGTCGCGGTGTCGGAGGCTCCCAGCCACGCCCGCAGCGTCCTTGACTACGCGCCGCGCTCGAGGGGAGCGCGGGCCTACACGGAATTGTGCATGGAGGTTCGGGACTGTGAGTAAGGAACGACGTCTCGGTCGGGGATTGGAAGCGCTGCTCGGCCGGGCGGGGCTCGACCCGCAATCGACCCCCACCGCCCCGCAGACCGACGGCACCGGTGCCCTCGCCTCGCAGCCCGCTCCCCTTCCGGGGCGGCCCTTGGAGATCCCCGGCAAGGGGGTCGGTGGCCTCGGCACCGGTGCCGCCCGCCTCATCCTCCACGCGCCGGAGGAGGTCGAGCAGGTGGCCGCGACGCTGCCGGTGAACGAGGTCGATCCGGCGCTGGTCGATCCGAATCCCTGGCAGCCCCGGTCGGTCGTCGACGACGGCGCCCTCGCCGAGCTCACCGCCAGCCTCGGGGAGCACGGCCTCGTCCAGCCGATCGTCGTTCGAGCGCGGGGCGACCGCTACCAGCTGATCGCCGGCCAGCGCCGCCTGGCGGCGGCCCGTCGGCTGGGGTGGGCGAAGCTCCCCGTCCGCGTCCTCGATGTCGACGACCGGCAGATGTCGGAGATCGCGATCGTCGAGAATCTCCAGCGCCGCGACCTTGATGCCCTCGAGAAGGCGGCGAGCTTCAAGACCTACCTCGCCGCCTGGGGATGCACGCAAGACGAGCTCGCCAAGCGGCTCTCGATCGACCGCTCGAGCGTCACCAACCTCATCCGTCTCCTCGAGCTTCCCGAGGGGGTGCAACAGCGCCTCCGGGCGGGTGAGATCTCGATGGGGCACGCCCGCGCCCTCCTCCCGCTCGGCGACGAACACGAGCAGGTGAAGCTCGCTCAGCGGATCGTTGCCGAGGGGCTCTCGGTGCGGGCGATCGAGGGACAGGTGCAGGAGATTCTGCGGGCCGACGAAGACGATCCGCTCGCCGACGACGACGGCGTCTCGACGGCCGTGGCAGACGGCGAGGGGGATGACGACCTTCTCTCTCCCGCCGCGCCGGCCGCGACGAAGCGGAAGCCGGGGCGGCCGGCGACGAAGAGAACGGCGCAGGTGCAGGCCGTCGAGGCCCAGTTGCGCCGGGCGCTAGGCACGAAAGTCGTCGTCCATGCCAACGGCAAGGGGGCCGGGCGGATCGTGATCCCGTTCGGCGATCT
>CAMCCR010000281.1 GCA_945873085.1 Candidatus Kuenenia stuttgartensis
TCGGTATGCTGCGATCGACGACGGGCGAAGGGGACGATTTCGGGATACGTATGACATCGCGCTGGCTAGCGGCGAGGAGTGTGGTGCGTGAACTGTGCATGGTCACCATCGGAGGTTGGGACGTGATCGGCGGCGAGTCTGCCGCCGCGATGTGTCTCGCCCCAAACTAAGATTTTTGACGACCAACGCAATGCTTTGGTGGCTCCCGAAAACCTTACACGGGAGTCGCGAAGATTTTTCCCTTCTGGGCAACGGAGGAAACAGCTTTCTTACGCACTTTACAGCGACCAAACCGACAAATCCTTGCTCACTTTTAAGCTTCTGGGGGGGCCTGTGTTCCCCTTGTGTGCGGAGGCGGATGCGGGGGCATGAGGGGGCGCAAGTCCGCGTGGTTTCGCCATCTCCCCTGGGGTATCGTGACGGGCATCATGACGATCTCTCCGCCCCTCATCGGCATCCTCACCGTCTCCGACCGGGCAAGCCGGGGGGAGTACGTCGACGAAGGGGGCCCGGCGATCCGCGACTATCTCCACGAGGTGCTCGCCTCGCCGTGGGAAGCGCGGGAGCGGATCGTTGCTGATTCCATTGAAGACATCTCCGCGGCGATCGTTGCCCTGGCCGAGGCCGGCTGTTGCCTCGTCGTCACCACCGGCGGCACCGGCCCCGCGCCGCGCGACGTGACCCCGGAGGCCACCGAGCGCGTCTGCGAGAAGATGCTCCCCGGCTTCGGCGAACTGATGCGGAGCGAGTCGTTGAAATATGTCCCGACCGCGATCCTCTCCCGGCAGACCGCCGGGATCTGCGGCCGGGCCCTCGTGGTCAATCTCCCGGGGCGGCCGCGGAGCATCCGCCAGTGTCTCGACGCCGTCTTCCCGGCGATCCCCTACTGCGTCGATCTCATTCACACAGGCGCCGCTGATCCGCCGCGCCTCGAGACGAAGCCGGAGCGGCTCGTCGCCTTTCGGCCGAAGGGGTGAATCGGGCGTGTTCGCGCGGGCGCCGCTCGGGGTCGCCCGTGCCCCGTCGCCGGACGTTCGCGGCGGCCATCCATGGCCGCCGCTCTCTCCGCGCCGCTTGCGCTTTCGCCCTCCTATCCTACGCTGACCGGCGAGGCCGGCTCTCGGGGCATGGGCGACCCCGAGCTTCCCTTCCCGGGGAAGGACCGACGATCCGTAGCGCTTCAGCGCATCGCGCGGGCGAGTTCCGGAGCGAAGTAGGTGAGGATGGCGTCGGCGCCGGCGCGCTTGATCACGAGCACGCTTTCGGCAGCGGCCTTCTCACCGTCGATCCAGCCGTTGGCGGCCGCGGCGCGGATCATCGAGTATTCGCCACTCACCTGATAGGCGAACGTCGGCACGCCGAAGGCGCGCTTGACGCGGTGGATGACGTCGAGCGCCGTGCCGGCCGGCTTCACCATCACCATGTCAGCCCCCTCGGCCAGATCAAGGGCCACCTCGCGGAGCGCCTCATCGCCGTTGGCGCTGTCCATTTGATAGGTCTTCTTGTCGGTCACCCCGCGGGCCGCCCCGGCCCCGAGCGCTGCCGATGAGCCGAGGGCGTCGCGAAACGGCCCGTAGAACGCCGACGCATACTTGGCGGCGTAGGAGAGAATGCAGACATCCTGCCGCTCGGCCCCGTCGAGCGCCCTGCGGATCGCCCCAACGCGGCCGTCCATCATGTCGGAAGGGGCGACGATATGGCAGCCCGCTTTTGCGAGCGACAGGCTCTGCTGGCAGAGCACGGCGACCGTCTCGTCGTTGAGGATCCGGCCGTCGGCGAGGAGGCCATCGTGGCCGTGGCTCGTGTAGGGATCGAGGGCGACGTCGCAGATGATCCCGACGCTGTCGCCGGTCTCACGGCGGATGGCGCGGACGGTCCGACAGGCGAGGTTGTCTTCGTCGAAGGCGTGCGCGGCGTCGTCGCTCTTGTGTCGGCTCTCGACGACCGGAAACAGGGCGATCGCCGGGATCCCGAGCGCGGCCGCCTCGGCCGCGGCTCTGGCCACGCCCTCGATCGAAAGTCGCTCGACGCCCGGCATCGCTCCCACCGGTACCGCTGCGGGGTGGTCGTGGACGAACAGCGGCCAGATCAGGTCAGCCGGTGTGAGGACCGTCTCGGCCGCAAGGCTCCGCAGCCAGGCATGCTGGCGGATCCGCCGCGGGCGGGTGGTGGGAAAGGAGGCGCCGGCGGGGAGGAGCGGTTCTGGCATGGGGAGCAGCGGGCCTCGGGGAGGGCTTGGCGGGGGAGTGCAGGCGCGGTCAGCGGTCGTCGATGACGATCACGCTGCCGAGTGCCACCGGCGGCGGCGCGGGGGGGCCGGAGAGGAAGGCGATCGCACACGCCTCGTCGGTCTCCCACACGCTCACTTGGCGGGCGATCACGCCGAGATCGGAGAGCACGCCGGGGCAGACCACCTCGAGAAGATAGCGGGCCATGTTCTCGGCGGTCGGATTCCAGGGGAGGAGAAAGAGCTTTGATGGTGTCGACTGCTGCACCGCGGCAATCGCGCCAGAGTCCTCGACGAAGAGGATGAAGGCGTGGTCCCAGTGGGTGTCGAGCCAGCCGAGGAGCCGCTTCTTGATCAGCGAGAAATCGACGATCCGCCCCACGTCATCGACCGTCGCCGCGCCTCCGGCCGCCACGACCTCGACATCGACCCGGTAATTGTGGCCGTGGAGGTAGGCACACTTGCTCTCGTGCCGGTAGAGCCGGTGGCCGGCACAGAATCGCAGTTGCCGCACCAGCGCGAGGCTGGTCGTCGAGGCCTGTGGGGATGGCATGGGTCGCCGGGAGGCTCCGAAGCGTGGAGAGAACAGCAGAATCATACCCCCGTGTTTGCACCCGGGCAGAGTCGCGGACAGAGCAGGCGTTACCGGATTTGCCGGAGGAATCGACGGCGTGGCATGATCCAAGGGGGTGACTAGGTCGAATCCGCCGCCGAAACCGGTTTCCAGAATTCAGAGGTCTCCGATGCCGCGACCCGATCCCACCGACTTTCCCTGGGCCCTCCGGCCGGCGGCCGTCCACATCCTCGGCCTTCTCCTGCTTCTGCCGCTGGCGGCGCGGGGGGCCGATCTCCCGGCGCAGGCCGCCCTTCAAGCGCAGGCCGCCCTCCCGGTCCGCGAGGTGAGCGTCTTCAAGGATGGCCACGCCTTCGTTGTCCATCGTGGCAGCGTCGCGGTCGATGCCAAAGGGAACGCCGTTCTCCGTCATCTCCCTGCCCCGGTGATGGGGACGTTCTGGGCCGGCGCGACCGACGAGGGGGTCGGGTTGGCCGCCGTCACCGCGTCGCAGGGCCGGGTCAGGGTCGAGCGAACGGCGCTCTCGCTCAAGGAGCTCGTCGACGCCAATCCCGGCGCGGAGGTGCTCGTCACCGAGGTCCCGCCGGCCAACCGCGATCCGGTCCCCTACGAGGCGACGATCCTCGCGGCGCCGGTGCAGAGCTCGGAGGAACTTGAATCGCTCGCGCCGCCCGGCGACGGCCCCAAGCTGCCGGTCGCCTCCGATCTCGTCTTCCTCAGGACCGACGCCGGCACCCGCGTCCTGCCGCTTTCGCGCATCCAAGACATCACGTTCCGTGCGGGGCCTGCCGAGAAGCTCGGCCGCGAGGAGTTTCGCAGCACGCTCACCCTCAGCATGATCCGCCGCGGCGCGGGGGACGGCGTCGCGCCGCTTGCGGAAGGGGAAGCGGGTGTCGGCCTGATGTATGTCCAGCGCGGGCTCCGCTGGATTCCGTCGTACCGAGTCGAGCTCGACGGCAAGGGGCAGGCCCGCGTCTGGCTCCAGGCGACGCTCGTCAACGATCTGGTCGACCTCGACGACGTCACCTGCAATCTCGTTGTCGGTGTCCCCACGTTCGCCCTGCAAGGTTCCGCCGACCCGATCGGCCTGGAGCAGGCGGCGGCGCGTCTCGCGCAGGCGGTCACCCTCGACAACGGCAATCGCTTCGGCAACTTCTACGCCAACTCCATGATGTCGCAGGTGGCAGGCGGGGCCGGAGGGGGCGTGGCGCCCGCACCGGAGGCTGACGCGGGCGGAGCGAATGGCGAGAAGACGGAGGATCTCTATGTCTTCCGCCTCGAGCATGTGAGCCTGAAAAAAGGAGAGCGGATGGTGGTGCCGGTGAGCGTCGGCTCACTCCCCTACCGCGACTTCTTCAAGCTCGAGATCCCCCTCACTCCGCCGCCCGAGTTCGTCCAGCAGCTCGATCCCCGGCAGGGGGCGGAGCTTGCGCGGCTCATGGCGGCGCCAAAGGCCATCCATACGATCCGCCTCTCCAACACCGGTAAGGCGCCCCTGACGACGGCGCCGGCGCTCGTGATGCGCGATGGCCGCGTCCTCGCGCAG
>CAMCCR010000282.1 GCA_945873085.1 Candidatus Kuenenia stuttgartensis
GACATTAAGAACGCCACGAAGCGGTATGGCCACCAGGTCCTCCTCGAGGACGCCTCCGCCACGATCACCGATGACGGCAAGATCGGCTTCGTCGGCCGCAACGGCGCCGGCAAGAGCACCCTCCTGCGGATCATCCTCGGCGAAGAGGAACTCGACTCCGGCGACATCGTCCGCTTCCCCCGGCTGCGGCTGGGCTACCTGCGGCAGCACGACCCGTTTCTCCCCGGCGAGACGGCGCTTGAGTTTCTGATGCGCGACAGCGGCCAGCCCGACTGGAAGTGCGGCGAAGTCGCCGGCCAGTTCGAGCTCAAGACCGCGCAGCTCCAAGGCCCCGTCGGCAAGCTCTCCGGCGGATGGCAGACCCGCGTCAAGCTCGCCGCGCTGCTCCTCCACGAGCCGACCCTCCTCCTCCTCGACGAACCGACCAACTTCCTCGACCTGCGGACGCAGATCCTCCTCGAGCACTTCCTCCGCGGCTACAAGGAAGCCTGCCTGATCGTTTCCCACGACCGGGCCTTCCTTGCCGCCACTTGCGACCAGACCCTCGACCTCTCCCACGGGAAACTGACCGTCTTCCCTGGGAAGGTCGACGCCTATCTCCAGTTCGAGAAGGAACAGCGCGAACACGTCGAGCGGACCAATGCCGCCGTCCTCGCCAAGCGCCGCCAACTCGAGGACTTCATCAATCGCAATAAGGCCCGCGCCTCGACCGCCTCGCGGGCCAAGTCGAAGGAGAAGCAACTCGAGAAACTCGAGGTCGAGGAGCTCGTCGTCGACGCCCCCACCGCCGCCATCCGCTGCCCGCGCGTCTCGCCGCGGAGAGGGCCGGCCGTTCGCTGCCGCGACCTCGCCGTCGGCTACCCTGACCGGACCGTCGCCAGAGGGATCGACGTCGAGATCGTCCATGGCTCACGGGCCGCGATCGTCGGCGACAACGGCCAGGGAAAGACGACCTTCCTGCGGACGATCGTCGATTCGCTCCAGCCGATCAAAGGGGAGGTGAAGTGGGGCCACGGCTGCGAGGTCGGGATCTACGCGCAGCATGTCTACACGAGCCTGACCGAAACCGACACCGTTCTCGGCTACCTCGAACGGGCGGCGATGATCGGCACGAAACAGCAGCAGATCCTCGACCTCGCCGGCGCCATGCTCTTCCGCGGCAAGGCGGTGGAGAAGAAGGTGAAGGTTCTCTCCGGCGGTGAACGGGCCCGGCTCTGCATGGCCGGATTGCTCCTCGGGCCCTTCAACGTCCTCGTTCTCGACGAACCGGGTAACCACCTCGACGTCGAGACCGTCGACGCCCTCGCCCAGGCCCTCCTCGCCTACGAAGGGACTGTGATCTTCACCAGCCACGACCGGTCGTTCATGCAGACGGTGGCCACGAACGTCATCGAGGTCAGGGACGGCCGCGTCGTCAACTACATTGGCGACTACGGCGCCTACCTCGCCGCCGTCACCAAGGAGATCGACGACGGCGAGGCCGCCGATGGTGGGCGGCCGGCCGCGCGCAAGCCCCCGCCGGCCGACCGCGTCGGCAAGGCCGTCACCACCCCGGCCGCGAAGGGGGAGACGCCGCGGAACGACCGCGACCTCCGCCGCGAGCTCTCCAATCTCGAGCGTTCGATCGCCAAGCTCGACACGGAGAAGAAGCAGGCCAACGCCGTGATGCTCGCCGCCACCGATGCTGCCGAGGCGCTCCGCCTCCACAACCAACTCACCGCCGTCACCGCCAAGCTCGCGGAGGCTGAGGAACGCTGGCTCGCGATCCAGGACCAACTCGGCGCCGAGTGAGCTGAGGAATCGGCCGCCGGGATGTCGGCGTCAGGCCAAGATCCGCCGCAGATCCACCGGGCGGCGAAAGCGGACTTCGGGCTGGAAGCGGTTGAGCGGACGCGGCCCGCCGCCCCGGGGATGGAAGTCTTCTCGCCGGGTGAGCAAGGCGATCGGCCGATTGGCGATCCCCCGCGCGGCCAGAAAAGCCGCCCGATCGACAAGCTCCAGCGGTGAGCTGTAGTAGGCCGGCAGGTCGTCGAACTCTTCGTGAGGATCGATCGTGGCCGCGTCGAGCATCCCCGGGAGCTGGTACATCAACGCCCAGCCGTAGATCTCCACCACCCCGGGGGCGCGCTTCACCCGCGGAAGGTCTTCAAAAGGCTGACACGCCAAGGTCGCGGCATCGGCCGGGAAGCTCGTCGCCGGCTCCTCACCGACGGCGAGCGGGGGGAGCGTCGTCACATCGCAGCAGGAGACAAGCGCTGCCCCGACCCGGCAAGTCTCGCCGCGCTGCTGCCGCCAGGCCACCACCCGCTCGATGTCGAGCGGCCTGCGAGGGGCATCAGGAACGAGCGCGCCGCCGGCGAGAACATCGACGCGCCACGACCCGCGGGGAATGCCACGCTCCGAGCGCCGCCAGCCGCCCGTGCTGCGGTGGAGGATTGCCGCGCCGACGATCAGCGGCCGATAGAGGCGACGGCCCACCGCCGCTGGATCGGAGGAACCGGAACCGACCAATCGGACCCGGGCCGACCGAATCCTACCGAGGTGCTCGCTCATGGTGCGTCTCCAAGGGGAGCGTTCGCAGAAAGGCGAATCTCCCCAAGGGTAAAGGCGAACGATCGGGCCAAAACCGGACACGGCGGGGAAAAAAATCTTTGAAGGGACCGTTTTTCCGGGGAAAACGTCCCGCGCACCCCTCTCCCCTCCCATCGGACGAGCCCCGGGAGTCGTATCGGGGGATCGTTGCGCCCCCCCGATATCGATATTTTGATGGTGGTGCATCTGAATTGCGCGGGGAAATCGCCATCCATCCCCTCCCCGGAGGCGGACAGTGGGCTCGGCAGCCTGCTATCGTGGCAGCGGTGCGCGGGCCCTCTCGTCCGCCGCTGGATGCCCCCCAGAAGACTAACCCTTGCCCCGCTCCCCGTCCGCCCCAGCCGCCCCCCCTGGAACCTTTTCCCCGGATTCTCCGGGCGGGCTCGAGTGGCTGCGCGGGTTTGTCGCCGCGCGGAGCCCCACCGCCGTGGTGGTGGGTGAGGGAGTGGCCGAGACGGGAGCCCCCTGGCAGACACTCCGGCTTACGAGCCAGACCTGGCGCGGGGTGGCGTGGGTCCACGAACTTGACGTCGTCTTCCCCGCCGCGCCGGCGAGCCGAGGGCCGATGCTGCTGTGGGTCGGCAGTGGCTCGAGCGCCGAACTTCCGGCGGCCGATGGGCACCTCGAACATCCGCCCCGCGGCGTGGGCTGGTTGGCCGGTCTTGCCGCTGCCACCGGCCTGCCGGCGGCCATGATCCGACAGGTTCCCTTTCAGCCGATGTTTGGCGGGATGGTGGAGGATGACCTCATTGCCTATTCGTTTATGGAGTTTGTCCGCTCCGGCGAGCCCGATTGGCCGCTCCTCCTCCCGATGGCCAGGGCGGTCGTGGCTGCGATGGAC
Source organism: Candidatus Kuenenia stuttgartensis (assembly GCA_945873085.1). Classification (GTDB taxonomy): domain Bacteria; phylum Planctomycetota; class Planctomycetia; order Pirellulales; family UBA1268; genus QWOP01. The sequence continues at coordinate 3,434 of CAMCCR010000282.1, forward strand.
GTCGCCGGCCAAGTGGCTGAAGGCGCGGGCATCGGGGTCGACGGATTCGTCCTCGGGGGCTCGAGCAAACGGGGCTGGGCGAGCTGGCTCGCGGCCGCCGCCGACAGCCGTGTCGTCGGCCTCGTCCCGGCCGTCATCGACATGCTCCGGCTCGAGCGCCATGTCCCGCTGCAACTGGCGACTTTTGGCGGCCGAATGTCGGAGATGCTCGACGATTACACCTCGCGGGGCATCGAACAGATCCTCCTCACCAAACGCGGCCGCGAGCTCGTCGACGTCGTCGATCCCTGGTCGCACCGGGCCGTCCTCGGTCAGCCGAAGATCGTGGCGCTGGGAACGAACGACCCCTACTGGCCGCTGGGAGCGCTCGATCTCTATCGCGATGGGCTCCCCGGGCTGACCGCCATCTCCTATGCCCCCAACGCCGGCCATGGCATCCCCGCCGATCGCCTCGCCGGCCTCCTGGCGGCGCTGGCCCTCCACGCCGCCGGACGCTGCCCCCTCCCCACGCTGGCGTGGACATTCAACGCCGACCCCGCCGGGATCACGGCGCGGCTGACCTGTGACGAGACCCCGGTGGAGATCGTCCGCTGGCAGGCGACCGCCGACGGGCCCGACTTCCGCCTTGCTCGCTGGAGGCCCACGCCCCAGCAAATCGAGCGTGAATCGGCAGGCAGTGGATGGGTCATCCCGCTCCCTGCCGACGCGGCGTGCTGGACCGCGTCGCTCGTCGAATGCCGCTTCGATCGTGCCCCCCAGCCGCTCTGCCTGTCGACGAGCGTCCATCGCCATCCCCCCGCATCCCTCGCCCCGTCCGCTGCCACTCGGTAGGCTTCTCCTCCCGCCGGTTTCCCTGCGCTGCTTCGCTCCCCTCCTCCGCCTCTCCCCTGGTTGACCGCCGATGCGCT
>CAMCCR010000283.1 GCA_945873085.1 Candidatus Kuenenia stuttgartensis
GATGTCACCCTCGAGAAGCTCCAGGTGGTGGCTGACATCATGGCCAAGAGCGTGTCGCTGGCCCACCACGAGCGCAACATCGAGCGCCAGTTCGAGCGGATCGAGCCGTTCGCCGTGAACCTCGATCATTGGGGGCGCGGGGGCCGGGCTGCCCACGAGCTTCTCCAGCATCTGGGAACGGCCCTCCTCGCCGAGCATCGGGTCGTGGCGGGGGCCCGCGTCGACGATGCCCCGGAACTCCTCTGGGACCATCCGGAGCTCGAGCGGATCTGGGCCAGGCTTCGCGATGAGTTCGAGATCCGCGAGCGGTTTGCCGCCCTCCACGGCAAGCTCGCGCTCATCTCTCGAACGGCGGAAACGGCGCTCGAGTTGCTCCAAAACAGGCGGGCGCTCCGCGTCGAATACGCGATCGTCGGCCTGATCGTCTTCGAGATCTTCCTCACGCTCCTCCAGTGGTGGCTCTCCGGGCGCGTCGGCTGACGTTCCCCCTTCGCGGTGCAGCCTGCTATAAATCGGCTGGTGGCCCGCCACCGCTCCCCTGCCCCGCTCCTTCCTTTCCTTTTCCTTCCGGAATCCCCGCATGAAGCCCCCGCGCCAGGCCCGCTTCGGGTGCCTCCTGGTTCTCGTCACGGGATTGTTTGTTGCCATCCGGCCTGCCGCCGCCCAGCAGGTGGCGGTGGAGGAGTTCACGCTCCCCAACGGGATGCAGTTTCTCCTCGTGCCGCGTTCCGACCAGCCGAACGTCGTCAGTGCCGGGTGGGTGGCGAAGGTGGGGAGCGTCAACGAGCGCCCCGGGATCACCGGGATCAGCCACTTCTTCGAGCACATGATGTTCAAGGGGACCGACACGATCGGCACCCGTGACGCGAAGCGCGATGCCGAGTTCCGCGCCGAGCAGCGGCAGGTGCGCGAGGATCTCAATCGGCTCGTGTGGAAGGAGCAGTACGACCGTTATCTGAAGGGCGAGATCGACGATCCGTGGGATCCCGCCAACGACACCCAGGCCCTCCGCGTCCTCCGCGCCCGCCTCGACAGCCTCATCAAGGCTCAGCAGGGGCGCGGTGACGAGGGCGCCGCCACGGCGACGATCGTCAAGGACGAGTTCGATCAGGTGTACACGAAGGCGGGCGGCAGTGGCATGAACGCCTTCACGAGCTTCGACCTCACCTGCTACTTCATCACCGTCCCCGCAAACAAGCTCGAGCTGTGGGCCTGGATGGAGAGCGACCGGCTCCACGACAGCGTCTTCCGTGAGTTTTACTCGGAGCGCGACGTCGTCCACGAGGAGCGGCGGCTCCGCACCGACAGCACGCCGACGGGGCGTTTCCAGGAGCAGTTCGACAGCATGTTCTGGGCCTCCTGCGGCTATTCCTGGCCCGTCATCGGTTGGCCGAGCGATTTGAACAGCTACACCGAGGAGCAGGCGCAGGAATACTGGAACACCTATTACCGCCCGGGCAATCTCGTCGGCGTGGTCGTTGGCGATTTCGATGCGGCCGCGGCGAAGGCCTTCATCACCCGCTATTTTTCCCGGATCGCGGCCGGAGAGAAAGCACCGCCGCCGGTGGTGACCCTCGAGGTCGATCAACTCGCCGAGCAGCGGATGAATGCCGAGGGAGATTTTCCGCCGTCGGTCGAGATCCGCTACCACACGGTCCCGGCTGGCCATGTCGACAGCTATCCGCTCGACATGCTCGCCGAGATCTTGAACGAGCGCACCGGCCGACTCTACCGAGGGCTCGTCGAGGAACGAGCGATCGCCTCGGGCGCCCAGGCAACGTCTGACACGCGGAAGTATGCCGGCCTGTTTGCCTTCGAGGCGGAGACTCGCGGCGAGGCGACCCCCGAAGCCCTCGAGGCGGCCTGGTACGAGGAGTTGGCAAAGCTCCAAGCCGGGGAGGTGCCCGAGCGCGAACTCCGCAAGGTGAAGAACCGTGTGGCGGCGGGAAATTACCGGCGTCTCGAGAGCAACATGTCGCTGCTCGTCCAGCTGGCCGTCGCCGAGGCGACGCTCGACTGGAAGGAGATCAACGACGGCCCGCGGAAGTACGAAGCGGTTACGGCCGCCGACATCCAGCGGGTCGCCAACGAATACTTCTCACCCACCAACCGCAGCGTGGCGACGTTCCGCCGCAAAGCGGGGGAGTGACGCGGTATCGAGTCTCGGGTTCGCTTCCTTCCCCGATTCATTCCTCCTTTCCCAGGTGTTTTCCGTGACGACGTTCCACCGCTTTCGTGCTCTCGTGGGGATCCTGGCTGTCGTGGCCCCGGGGCTCGCGGCGCGCGGCGAGGAGCCGCCGGTGCTTCCGGCGCGCCCAGAGGAAATCGAGTTTAAGTCGCTCGATTTCCAGGTTCCGGAAGCGAAGCAGTTTCGTCGGACGCTGGCCGATGGCACGGTGGTCTATGTGGCGCCATCCCACGAGTTTCCCCTCGTCAAGATCTCGATCACGTTCAAGGGGGGAGCGTCGCTCGATCCTGCCGATGTTCCGGGGCTCGTTGCCACGACCGCGAGGATGGTGCGTGAGGGAGGAACGGAGACGGCGAAGCCGGCGGAGTTTGACGAGCAACTCGACTTCCTCGCCACCGAGATGGGCGTGGGGAGCAACGATGCCTTCACGACGGCCGGGCTGAACTGTCTGTCGAGCAATCTCGATGAGAGCCTGGGGCTGTTCGTCGACATGCTGCGGAAGCCGGGGTTCGATGCGGGGCGACTGGAGACCTCGAAGGCTCGGGTGATGGAGGCCCTCAAACAGCGCAACGACGATGCCTCGTCGATCCTCTCGCGGGAGTGGAAGCGACTGCTGTGGGGCGACGACCACTTCGAGTCGCGTGAGCCCACGGCCGCGAGTGTCGCCGCCCTGACGACCGACCGTCTCCGCGAAGTGCACGCGCGGATCTTCCATCCGGGCAACATGATCGTGTCGGTGACGGGCGACTTCGACGAGCGGGAGATGCTCGCCAAGCTGGAGAAGGCCTTCGCTGGCTGGAAGAAGGGCCCGGCGGTCCCCGATCCGGTCGCACCGACGGCCGTGCTCGCCCCCGGCCTTTACCATGTTCCCAAAGACATCCCGCAGGGGAAGGTGGTGATGGGGATGCGGTCGATCGAGCGTGACGATCCCGACGCGATCCCGCTGTTGCTCCTCAACGACATCCTCGGCGGCTCCGGCTTCACCAGCCGGATCATGCAGCAGGTGCGAAGCAACGAGGGGCTAGCCTATTCGGCGGCATCGGCGGTGGCGCCGAAGGTCGACTATCCGGGGCAGTTCCAAGCCCGTTTCGAGAGCAAGAATGCGACGGTCGCTCTGGCGACGAAGATCATTCTCGACCTCATCGAGGGGGTGCGGACGGAGCCGGTGACCTACGAGGAGCTCGAAACGGCGAAGCTCGCGGCGATCGAGACCTTTCCGCGGCAGTTCGAGAGCAAGCCGGGGATGCTCCGCGTGTTTGTCAACGACGAGTGGACGAAGCGTGATCCACAGTTCTGGCAGAGCTATCGCGACAAGGTGAGCGCGGTGACGCGGGAGGATCTCCAACGGGTCGCAAAGAAGCATCTCGATCCGGCGAAGCTGGCGATCCTTGTGGTGGGCGACTGGGACGAGATCGCGAAGGGTGATCTGGGGAAGCGGGCAAGCATGGCCGACTTCTTCGGCGGCGAGGTGACCCACCTGCCGCTCCGCGATCCGCTCACGCTCGAGGTGCTCCCCGACGCGGCCAAGCCAGCGGAGAAGGCTTCGCGTTGAAGCCCTACGGTGGTGGCTCGTTTTTTCCACAGCCTGCCCGCATCGCTCGGCCTGCGCGATCGCCAGTTCCCGCTGCCAAACGCGAAGCCATCGCCCTACAGCGAAGGCGTACCGCACGGGCGCACTGCTTTGCGAAGATGTGGATGGATGACGGGGCCGCCTCGGAGTCGATGCGGCTCTTTTCATTGACGGTAACGGAGCGACGAAAGGCCCGTTTTGGACGCCGCGGCGGGCGTTTCTGGGCTTCCCCTTGGTTTCAAAGCCGAATCGGCTGCGATTGATCCCGGAAGCCCCGGCGATGCGGACGCGTGTGGTAATATGTCGGTCGGTCTTTTTAAAAGCCGACAATTCATCACGCTCATGGCCGCAAGAACCCAAGCTGAACGAGTGCTTGAACTGGTCCGCCGCAAGGGGATCGTCCGCGGCGTCGAACTGGACAGGCTCGGCATCCACCGCATGCACCTCAAGCGGCTCGTCGACCGCGGCCTGCTTGTCCAAAGGTCTCGCGGCATCTACGAGGCCTCCGAGCCAAGGATGACCGAACACGGCAGCATCATCGAGGTCGTGACGCGCGTCCCGAAGGCGACGCTCTGCCT
>CAMCCR010000284.1 GCA_945873085.1 Candidatus Kuenenia stuttgartensis
TCGCGAGTTGGGCCTTGAGATCGTCGAGGGATTCGAAGCGGCGAGTGTCACGGAGCCGCGCGAGGAAGTCAACGTCGAGACGCTGGCCGTAGAGGTCGCCGTCGAAGCCGATGAGGTGGACCTCGACGGTCACCCCCGTGGCGCCGAACGTCACGTTCGGGCCGATGTGGATCGCAGCAGGATACGGCGCTCGCGGCTTCCCCCCTGCCCCGGCTGGCGGCGCGGGGGGATGAGCGAGGCCGGCATAGACCCCTGCTGCCGGGAGGAGCGTGGCGATCCCCTCGAGGTTGGCGGTGGGGAAGCCGAGGGTCCGCCCCCGGGCCTGGCCATGGACGACAAGCCCGTCGACCCGGTACGGAGCGGTGAGCAGCCCGCGGGCAGCCTCGATCTCGCCGGCGCTGATCAGCCGGCGGATCCGCGAGCTCGACACCGGCTCTCCGCCGCGCTCGAGCGGCGTGACGGTGATCACCTCCGCACCGTCGCCGGCGGCGAGCGACTCGAGCAACGCGAGGTCGCCCTGGCGATCGGCGCCGAAACGGAAGTCGGGCCCCTCGACGATCGCCGCGGCCCCGACCGCCCCCCGGAGGACTTCCCGGTAGAAGGCGGCGGCCGGCAGCGCGAGGAACGCCCGATCGACCGGCTGGACGAGGACCGCATCGACGCCGAGATCGAGGAGAAGCCCGGCACGGCGATCAGGGGTCGAAAGCGCCGCCGGGGCGGCTTCGGGGCGGAGGATCCGAGCGGGATGGGGATCGAAGGTCAGCGCCGCCGTCGGCAGCCCAAGACGCCTGCCGGCCTCGAGGAGCCGGGCGACGATTGCGGCGTGGCCGAGATGGACGCCGTCAAAGTTGCCGACGGTCACCGCGCACGAAGCGCGGCCCGGTTGCCAGCGGGGGCCGGCGGCAAGCAGACGCGGGGCGGCAAAGTGCGGCAAGGGAGGGAGGAATGTCGTGGGAACGAGGACTGGCAAACGACTTGGCCCCGCGGAGACGAGGCACGTCAGAGTGTAGCCTACGCGCGCCTTTCCCGCGGGGAGGGGCCTCCGTGGCGACGGTATCATGGAGTATGGACGATGCATCCCAGCCCATGAATCCCAGCTTCGGATTACGCCCCGCTGCCGCGGACACCACGGATCCTCACCACCGATGACCGACGACAAGCAGATCTACCTCTCGCCCGATCTGACCAGCCGCTTGGCGGCGATCGACATCGGGTCGAACAGCGTGCGGATGCTCGTCGCCGAGGCCCTCCGCGGCGGCACGTACCGGATCCTCGACGAGGAACGGGAGCCGACCCGGCTCGGCCGCAGCGTCGCCTCAGGGGAACTCGACGACGAGTCGATGGCCCGGACGATTCAGGCGCTGCGGAGCTTCCGGGAAATCGCCGCCGGGTATCAGGTGACAAACCTGCGGACGATCGCCACCTGCGCCGTCCGCGAGGCCCGCAACGGGCCCGACTTCTGCCGCCGCGTCCGCGACGAGGTGGGGATCGAGATCGAGGTCATCAGCTCCGAACGGGAGGCGCGGCTGGCATTCTCGAGCGTCCAGCACGCCATTGATCTCACCGGGAAGAACGTCGTCGTCGCCGACATCGGTGGCGGCAGCACCGAGATCGTCTTCGCCACCGGCAACCTCATTGAAGCGATCTATCCGACGACGCTCGGCGCTGTCCGCCTCACCGAGCGCTTCGGCAGCGGCGATCCCCCCGATCCGGTCAAGTTCCTCGCCCTCGAGGAGGAGGTGGCGACGACGCTCAAGAAGAAGACGTCGCGGCCGATGTTCGCCCCCCACTTCCTCGTCGGCTCCGGCGGCACGTTCACGACCGTCGCCGAATTGGTGATGGCCTCGAAGGGGGAGAGCGACCTCCCCGTCCCCGGCTACCGCGTCTCGCACGCCGAGGTCCGCCATCTCCTCGACCGGTTGCGGAAGCTGCCGGTGCGGGCGCGGCGGGCGCTGCCGGGCATGACGCCGGATCGGGCCGACATCATCATCGCCGGCCTGACGATCATCGACGGGCTTCTGAAGCGATTCCGCGTCAACACCCTCGTCGTCCACACGCGCGGCGTCCGCGACGGGCTTGTCCGCGAGATGCTCGAGGACGTCCTCGGGGCCAACAGCGCGCCGGTCGACCATGCCGCGCTCCGCGAGGCGGCGATCGAACGGCTGGCGTCGGCCTGTTCGGGCGAAGTTGAGCATGGCCGGGCCGTCGCCTCGCTCGCCGGCCGGATCTGGGAGCAACTCGCCGAGCCGCTCGGCCTCGATCCGGCCGACCGACCGCTCCTCGAATGTGCCGCCCGGCTCCAGGATGTGGGCTACGTCATCAACTACGACAAGCACCACAAGCACAGCTACCACCTCATCCGCAACAGCCGGCTCCCCGGGATCCGGGCCCACGACCTGGAACTGATCGCCAACGTCGCCCGCTACCACCGCGGCGCGCACCCGAAGAAGAAGCACGAAAACCTCCTCCGCCTCACCCCCGCCGACCAGCGCCGTGTGCTCGGCATGGCGGCCGTCCTCCGCCTCGCCGGTGGCCTCGACCGGAGCCGGTCGCAGCAGGTCCGCGATGTGGTTGTCCATGTCGACGGCGGGACTATGACGCTCGAAGCGGTGGCCGATCAGGATCCACAGGTCGACCTGTGGGGGGCGGAGCGTCGCACCGATCTCTTTGAGAAGGTGTTCGACATGCCGGTGAAGTTCCGCTGGGCGGGGAGCGGCTCGAAGTAAGGGCCTTTCGCGCGCAATCGCCGAAGGGCTTCGCGGCCGCTGCGGCAGGCTTCGGGGTTGCCCGCACCCCGTCGCCGGACGCTTGCTACGGCCCTCCGTGGCCTTCGCTCGCTGCATGCCGCCTGCGCTTCGCCATCCATGGCTCCGCTTGCCGTCAAGCCCGGCTCCCGGGGTACGGGCAACCCCTCGCCGAGTCATCGGTTCTGAGCTCGCAGCCGGAACCGCGAAGCCTGCCACCGCGCTACGCTCGAGTCTCTGCCGGACTTACAACAGTCCTCTCCGCACCATTCCGACAAACCGGCATCTCCGGTGCGTGGGAGGTTTCCCCGAAGTGAAACGCGCGGGCCGGTCGATGCCACAGACATCGAGTGCGTCGTGTCTTGGAGTCGCCGATGTCCACCGCCCCTGTTCGCCAATTCGCCAGCCTCCTGGCCGATCGCAGTGACAACGGACGGGCGCTGCGGATCCTCATCGGGTCGCTGATTTGGTTCGTGGCCTCGATCGTCGTCGTCCGGGCCGATGACGGCGGGATGATGCCGCGGACCGGCTGGGGCGAGCCGCGTGGTGTCGGCCGGGCCAAGCCGATGGGGCATGGCGAGCCGCAGCGTCAGGCCCCCTTCCTTCCCGGCCGCTCCCCCTACTCCACCGGCGTTCGTCAGCGACCGAAATACTTCGTGCCGCCGACGCTCCCCCGCACGCCCACCTGGCCCGTCTACGGCACGCAACCGGGCGTTCGTGCCGGCGACTGGCCGACATACGCCCCGCTCGGCATGGGGGGCTACCGCTTCCCCGCCGTCGGCAATCAGGCCTACCGCTGACGTTCCGCAGCGGGGCAGGAACGCCCCCCCGCGCTGTTAGGCTTCTGCCACCAGAGCGGTTTCGCTCGGAGTCGCGGGAGGCGGGAGCGGATGACGGATCTTCTCGTGGTGAGCGATGCCGGGCTCCATTGCCCGGCAGGGGGCTTCTGGATCGACCCCTGGCGGTCGGTGCCCCGCGCCGTCATCACCCATGCCCACGCCGATCATGCCCGGTCGGGGTCTGATCGCTACCTCTGCGCTGCCCCCGGCAAGCTCGTGATGCGGAGCCGCCTCGGCGGCACCGTGCCGATCGACACGCTCCGCTACGGCGAATCGACGACGTTCAACGGGGTGAAGGTCTCGCTCCATCCGGCCGGCCATGTGCTCGGGTCGGCGCAGGTCCGCGTCGAGCATGCAGGGCAGGTGTGGGTCGTGAGTGGCGATTACAAGACCGCCCCCGACCCGACGTGCGCCCCCTTCGAGCCGGTGCGCTGCGATGTCTTCATCACCGAGTCGACGTTTGGCCTGCCGATCTACCGCTGGCCGGCGCCGGACACCATAGCCGCCGAGATCAACGCCTGGTGGCGGGCGAATCAGGCCGAGGGAAAGACGAGCGTCCTCCTCGCCTATGCCCTCGGCAAGGCGCAGCGGCTCGCGGCGATGGTCGATCCGTCGATCGGCCCGATCCACGGCCACGGCGCCGTCATGAAGCTCGTCCGCGCCTATCGAGACAGCGGTGTCCGTCTGCCGCCGATCGATGCGGTGCCAG
>CAMCCR010000285.1 GCA_945873085.1 Candidatus Kuenenia stuttgartensis
ACTCCTTCCAACGCTTGCCGAGACGCCCCTTGTTGCTCTCCTCGGGGACGACGACATGTGGGGCCGCTACCATTTAGAGGAAGCCGCCCGGCTCTTGGCGAACGAGCCAGCGGCTGTCGCATGCGTCAACATGTCGGTGGTCGTGCCCAATTCAGGAAGAGGCATCGTCGGGCAACATGTGACGCTGCCGCATTGCACGGTCGCCCCGTGGGCCGATCGCTTTGCAGATCGCTGGATCTGGAGCGCCAAGGACGTACTGCTTGCATCGCTCCTCTGGACGCCCTTCAACATGTGGGCGGTCGTCGGCAGGCGGCACATCATGACAGACGCCATGAAGGTGTTTACCGATCCCGATCAAGGGACGGATTCGGATCGCTTCATGCTCTGGAGGGTCGCGAAGGCAGGACCGGTTGTCATCGGCAGGGAAGTTGGTCTTTACTACCGGGTCCATACCAACAACGCTTGCGCACAACTGGTGTCGGAGGCCCCTGACTTCCACAGACGATCCTGGCGGAGGAATGTGGAGCTCATGCTCGATGAAGCTGCCGAAATGGGGATCGATGCCAAGGCAGAGTGGCATAAGACCTTCGGCGACGCCGACCTGCCTGCAATGTACGCGAACCAAAACCCAATAACGGTTGAAAGCCGAAATACCCTTCTACGACGGTGGGGACCGGTGCTTCAATTGTGTGGTCCCGACGAAACTCGCCTAGGATTTCTCAGGGCGATGGCAAGAGAGGTATTGCCCCCGTTCGTTCTGCGGGGAGTAAGAACCTTCTTCGGGAAAAATTAAGATTGAAGAGGGGCTGCCGCTGTGAATGGGTCGGGCATCACTCGGCCTGTTAAACTCCAGGGCTGCCGCAATCCCAGAGCCCTCGTACCGCCCCGGATCAGGATTTCCAAGGCACGCCATAGGGTTATGTCGCGTCTGATCGCGAGGCGCGGGGATCCCTCACCCGCGCAGGACGGCCCCGCAGGACTGGCCGCAGGAGGCAACGATCGCCTCGACGAGTCGCTTCGATTCGTCGCTCGAAATCGTCCCGGTCTGGCTGCGGAACCTCAGCCCGACGACGAGGCTCTTCTTCCCCGCCCCAAGCCGCTCCGCGTCTTCCCAGACCTGCCCGAGGGAAAGCGACTCGAGCATTGTATCGGCCCCCGGCGTCCCCCGGATCGCTCGCTCGACCTCCGCCCACAACAGCCCCTGGTCGACGACGAGATTGAGATCCCGCTGCACTGCCGGAAACTCACTCGGCGGCACGAGCTTCCGCGGCTGACTGCCACTGATCTCGAGGAGATCGAGCCGCAGCTCGGCAGCCGACACCGGCCCTTCGAGCCCGAAGCGGGAGAGCACTTCTTCGCTGACCTCGCCGACGACGCCGACGCGCACAGGCTCCGCTCCGGCCCGCTCGAGGACGATCTCCGCAGCCCGTCCCGGCGTGAACAGATCAAACGCTCCGCGGCGAAACTCAACCACGCCGCCGAGCCGCCCGATCACCGCTTCAGCGAGGCCCTTGGCTTTCGCATAGGGGCCACCAACCACAAGCGACACAAGCAACGGCTCCTCGAGCGGTGAACCGCCCGCGGCATTCCCACCGCGGTCGAGATACGCCCGGGCGACTTCAAACAGATCCCCGTGCGGCGCCCCGACGGCCCGATTGTGGCCACAGGCTTCCAAGAGACTCGGGAGAAGCGTGCGCCTGAGGCGATCGGCCCCGCGCACGAGCGCCGGCGACACGCGCCGCGGCGGCAGCGCCGTCCACGGGCTTGCCGTCGCCTCGAAGGCCTCGGAAACGACGCTCCGCGTCATCGCCTCGCACAGCCCGGCGGCGACGAGCACCTCACCGGCAACGCGGATCGTCCGCTCCCGGGCCGATTGCTCGACGGGCTTGGCATGGATCGGCCGATCCTCAGGGATTGCGTCGTAGCCCTCGATCCGGGCGATCTCCTCGACCAGATCGATCTCGCGCGTCACGTCGCGCCGCCAGCTCGGTGCCTGCCACCGGCAACGCTCGCTGCAGGCCGCTTCCTTCACAAAGCCCAGCCCCGTGAGGATCTCCGCTTGCCGCCCCGCCGACACCGGCACCCCCAGCACCTCCTCGACCCGCGCCGCCCGCAAATCGATCGTCGCCCGGCCGCCGGCAAGCGTCCCCGCCTCGACCACGCCAGCGAGCACCTCGCCGCCAGCCAATTCCTGGATCAGCGCCGCCGCCCGGCGACTGGCCCACTCCACGGCCGCCGGATCGGGCCCGCGCTCGAAGCGGTAGGAGGAGGCACTCATGAGCACGAGCCCCCGCGCCGCTGCCCGCACGACGAGCGGCGCGAACTGCGCTGACTCCAGCAGCACGTCGACGGTGTCCGCCGCGATCTCGCTCTCCGCCCCCCCCATCACGCCAGCCAGGGCGACCGGCCCCTCGGCGTCGGCGATCACCGCCATCCCGGCAGTGAGGGAATAGTCTTTGTGATTGATGGCCCGGAACGTCTCGCCGTCGCGGGCCCGGCGGACGATGATCCTGCCCCCACGGACCTTCGCCAGATCGAAGGCGTGGAGCGGCTGCCCGCATTCCATCATCACGTAGTTGGTGACATCGACGACATTGTTGACCGGCTCGATGCCGATCGTTCGCAGCCGGTCGGCAAGCCACTCAGGGCTCGGGCCCACGCGCACCCCCCGGATCACCCGCGCCGTGTAGTGCGGGCAAACATCGGGATCGACGATCTCGACCGCGACCGCCGCCGCGGCTGGCAGGGCCGCTTCAAGAGGCTGCGGGGTGGGGATGTGGAGCGGCCGATCGAAGAGCACCGCCACCTCGCGGGCCACGCCGACATGCCCCAGGCAATCGGGGCGATTACTCGTCACCTCGATGTCGACAGCGGTGTCGGCCCCAACCTCCCAGGTCGCTTCGTGGTTGAGCCCGCTCATGAGGAGCCGTCGGACGAGCTCGTCGACAGGGGCCTCCCAGCGGACATACTCGGCAAGCCAGGTCGTGGAGAGGATCATGGGCATTCACCAGCCGGGAAAAGGGGAACCCTAGCGAAGCCGATCGGCCCCGCGATGCCGGCACGGAAACGTGCCGGGCCAACGCTCAACCGGACCGACCCAGAACTAAAACTGTTCGAGGAAGCGGACGTCGTTGCGATAGAAGTCGCGGATGTCGGCCACGCCGTAGCGCCGGGCGGCGATCCGCTCCACCCCGAGCCCGAAGGCGAAGCCGGAGACCTCCGCCGGGTCGTAGCCGACCGCGGCGAGGACCGCCGGATCGACCATCCCCGCCCCTCCCATCTCCACCCAGCGTCCACCCCACTCCATGTCAAACTCGACGCTCGGCTCGGTGAACGGGAAGAACGACGGCCGGAAGCGGACATGGACGTCGCCGCCCAGGAAACTCGAGGCGAGAAACCGCAGCACCCCCTTGAGATCGGCCATCGTCGCGCCGGGCTCGACGAGCAGCCCCTCCACCTGATGAAACATCGGGTAGTGGGTGGCGTCGGCGGTGTCGGGGCGGTAGACGCGGCCGAGCGACACGATCCGCAGTGGCGGCTTGCGCTGCTCCATGACGCGAATCTGCACCGTGCTCGTCTGCGAGCGGAGCAGCAGCGGATCAGCCCCTTTGGCGACAGCGAGATAAAAATTGTCGAGCGGGTCGCGAGCCGGGTGCTCCGCGCCGATCGCCAAGGCCTCGAAGTTGTGCCACTGGTCCTCGACCTCGGGGCCATCGACGCTCTCGAAGCCGAGCCGGGCCATGATCTCCTGGACCCGCCGGATCGTCTGCGTGATCGGATGGACGTGGCCGAGCCGAAACGGCTCGCCGGGAAGCGTGACATCGATCGCCGCAGCCTCGGCGGCAGCGCCTGAGAGCCGGGCCTGGGCGACATCGAGGCCAGCAGTGATCGCCCCCTTGGCCTCGTTGAAGAGCCGTCCGCCCTCTGGGCGATCGGCCCCGTCCAAGCCGCCGAGGAGCTTTTGAATGCCCTTGAGGCGCCCACTCTTGGCACCGGCAAACTCGACGCGGGCCTGCTCGAGACCAGCGTCATCGGCAGCGGCCCCGAACGCCGCTACCGCTTCGGCGCGGAGACGCTCGACGTCAGCGCGGAACGATTCGAGCGACACGGTGCCCACGCGACAAGCCGCCTCTTCAGGTCAGGCGACGCCAGCCGGCGCCGGGAGGCCGAGGGCGGCACGAACCTGCTCGGCGATGGCATCGAAGCCGGTCGGGTCGAGCACCGCCATCTCGGAGAGCGTCTTGCGGTCGAGCTCACAGCCGATCTTCTCTAGACCG
>CAMCCR010000286.1 GCA_945873085.1 Candidatus Kuenenia stuttgartensis
ACGCCGGTGACGCCGTAGGTCTCGAAGCCGTCGGCCGTCGGGCCGACCGAGTCGCCGGCGTTGTCGCCGGTGCAGTCGGCGATCACGCCGGGATTGCGGGGATCGTCCTCCTTGACGTTGAAGGCGATCTTCATCAGATCGGAGCCGATGTCGGCAATCTTCGTGAAGATGCCGCCGGCGATGCGGAGGGCCGAGGCCCCGAGCGACTCGCCGATCGCAAAGCCGAGGAAGCAGTAGCCGACGACGTTGCGGGGCACGAACAGGAGGATGATCACCATCATGATCAGCTCGAGCGAGATCAGGAACAGGCCGATCGACATCCCGGCGCGGAGGGGGATGTTGACGACGTCCCAAGGCTCGCCGCGGAGCGAGGCGAACGCGGTGCGGGCATTGGCGTAGGTGTTGACGCGGATACCGAACCAGGCAACCCAGAACGAGCCGCCGATGCCGACAATTGAGAACAGGAGCACCAGCAGCAGCGTCGTCACCGACTCGCCTTTGAGGACGAGGAAGTAGTAGGCCATCGCCACGGCGATCAGTGCGAAGAGCAGGGCGAGGAACTGCGCCTGCTTGAGGAGATAGGTCTTACAGGTCTCGAAGATGATGTCGGCGACTTTCAGCATCGAGTCATGGGCCGGCAGAGCCTTGATTTGATTGCGCAGATAGAGCGAGATGCCAAGCGTGCCGGCGATCACGAACGAGCCGTAGAAAAGCAGATTCCATCCGCTGATCGATTCGTTGAAGAATCGAGCCTGCGTGAGATCGGGAATGAGAAGGTCGGCTTCACCGGCGCAGGCCGTGCCGGTGGCGAGGAAGCCGCTCATGAGGAGCGTGCAAACCGCAAGCACCGCGGCACCGAGCCGACGACCGACTGGCGGAAGCGATGTGGAAACGACAGAGCGCAGCCGTGCTGTCTTCATAAAATCCCCCTCGAAGCAAAAGAACCCCCGACCCCGTCGGGAGTGTAACGGATGTCGCGAAACTGGCAACCATCCGAGGGGGCCGATCCCCTTCGGGGGCCACGACGGTTGCCACCAGCGGTAGACTGAAATCCACGAAAATGGCGTTGAGGGAAGAGACGGTCGGGGTGCATTCGACGGCGTCGACGATGGGGCCGATTGCGAACGGTTGTCGTGTCGCCAGGACACCGAAAGTGGGGAAGCGATGCCGATGACGAAGGTTTTCAGGAGTGCGGCGACGCTCGCGGGGGCCGTCATGCTCGCGACGAGCCCTGGCCTCTGGGCCAACGACTTGCTTGCCGAGGAATCTCCGGCGCTCGCGGTGGCCATTTCCCCGGTGGGGAAGTTGGTCGCTTCGGCCGTGGGAGATCGACTGCGGCTCCACGAGATCCCGACTGGCGACCTCGTGGCCGAGTTGATCGATCCGGCCGTCCTCGAAGGGGGAGTTCTTGAAGGGGGCGTCGACGGCGGCGCTGCGGGGGTCGCCCATCGCGATTCGATTTCGGCGCTCGCGATCGATCCCACTGGTGAGACCCTCGCCTCAGGGGGCCTCCGCGAGGTGAAGCTATGGCGCCGGCCGCGCGACGCCAGGGCTTGGCAGGGACAGGCGGGGAGCCCGACCCCCCTGATGACCGCCTCTCCCGATGGCCGGATCGTGGCGACCGCCGTCGGCGCGAGCGTGAGGACCTGGGACGGCGCCACGGGGGCCATCGGCCGCGAGCTGACCGGCCATGCCGATCGGATCACGGCGCTCGTATTTGCCGACAATGGCACGCTGGTGTCGGCAGCGGCAGACGGCATGATCCGGCTGACGGCCGTGGCCGATGGCGCGCTCCGCGGCGTGATCGAGGCGCCGGCGCCGGTGACGGCGCTCGGGGTCGTGTCGGGCGGCGGACTCCCCGGAGGGCGGCTGGTCGTCGCCGGGAACGACAATCAAGTCCGCGTGTTCGACCTTCCCGAACGCGCTCCGCAGAAGATGATCGCCACGGTGGTGGCCGACCGACGGGCGACGATGACGCAGAATCGACAGTGGATGGCGGTGGCCGAACCGGTCGATGGGAGGCGGACGCGGCTGGAAATCATGCAGGTCGATGCGGCCGGCCGCACCGATCCGCGCGGGACGATCCTCCTCCCTCCTTTGGCGGCACCGCTGACGGCTCTCGGCCTGGTGCCGGGGGCAACGAAGGAGACGCTGCCGCGGATCGTCGTCGGCTCGGCCGACGGGGCGATGCTGCTGGTGGCGCCCGTGCCAGGCGCCGAGAAGGGGGCAGTGGGGGAGGGGGCAGTGGAGCGTCGCTGGCGCGCGGCGGCCGCGAAGGTGACGGCGCTGGCCGCGTCCGCTGATGGGAAGCACCTCGCCAGTGGGCTCGAGAACGGTCAGGCCACGCTCTGGACCATGGAGCCAGCGAAAGCCCGTGGCTTGGGGGGGGAGGCGGCACTGGCAGGGGTTACGGCCAGCGCTCATCATCCTTCCCGGCGGCTTGTCGCTCTGGCCGGGAGCCTCGATGGCCGGCCAGTGATCCGCGTGGTCAGGCTCGACGGGGGCACGGTCGCGGCGACGCTTCCGGGCCATGACGGCGGGACGACGGCGCTGGCCTTCTCGGCCGATGGCGGGAGAGTCGTCTCGGGGGGCGCTGACGGCATCGTTCGGCTTGCCGACTGGTCGAACGCGGCAACGCCCCTCATCGGCCGCTTCGATGCCGAAGGCCCGGTGACCGCCGTCGCCGTCAGCCCCGATCTGACGCTCGTCCTCGCGGCCCGCGCCGATCATCTCCTCCGCTCCTGGGCTGTCGCCGACGGCGTTGCCGGCAAGGATCTCGCCGGTCACTCAGCCAAGGTGCTCGCGGTCGGCTTCATGGCGGGCAACCAGCCCTGGTCGGTGGGCGCCGACCGGGGAGTGAAGCTCTGGCAGCTTTCCGAGGCGCGGCAGTCGGCGGCGTGGGAGCTCCCGTCGCCGCCGACGGCGCTGTGTCTGTCGGCCGATGGCACTACGCTCGTGGCGGCTGGCGAAGACAAGCTCATCCGCGCTCACGTCCTTGTCAGTGGTCAGATCCAGCAGACGTTCACCGGCCACGGCGGGGGCATCGGCGCTGTGGGGCTATCAGCCGATGGCAAGCGGCTGGTGTCGCTGGAGCGTGACGGGGATCGGGAGCAAGTCTTGTTGTGGGACGTGCCCACGGGGCGGCTGACCGAAGGGGTCGATGGCTCGGCGTCGCCATCGGCGCTCACCATCGTGCTCGATGGCCCGGGGCAAGCGTGCCTAGCGGTGCGCGGGGATGGCGCGATCGCGCCGGTCGATCTCCGCTTTGTGCGGCAGCTGGAGGGGAGCGCCCAGAGTGTCAACGGCGTCGCCTTTCTGGATCAGGGCCGACAAGTGATCACCGCGTCGGCCGACGGCGCCGTGCGGGGGTATGGAATCGAGTCGGGGGAGGGGCTGTTCACGGTCGGCCATGGCGTGCCGATCCGTTCGCTTGCCGTAGCAGACGACGACAGCTTTGCCACCGGGGCGATCGATGGTTCGCTCCGCCTCTGGCAGGCGAAGGGGGGGGCGTTTGGGATCCACGGCATTGGCAACCTTGGCGGCGAGGTGACCTCGCTTGCTTGGTCGGATGACCGGCAGCGGATCATCGCCGCCGTCGCGGGCGCGCGACCGGCGGTCCTCGTCCACGACACCACCACCGGCGCGCTCCTCGAACGCTTCACAAATCACGTCCAGCCGATCACCCAGCTGACCTTCCTCGGGGGCCCGGCCGGTGGGCCGGGATGGATCGTCTCGACAGCGGCCGACGGTGGCTGGCGCTGCACGCTGACGGCGGGGCGCTCGACGCCGGGGCTCAACCAGAATCCCGTTCATGGCGGCGCGGTGACGGCGGTCGCTCCCTTCCCCGGCGATGGCGGAGAGGTCGTGACCGGATGCGCAGACGGGATCGCCCGGCGGATCCGTGTCGCCGATGGGCAGGTGATCGCGACGTATCCCCATGGCGGGCCGGTGGCCGGCGTGGCCGTGAGCCCCGACGGCAGCCGCGTGGCGACCGTCGGTGAGAACGCCGTCGCCAGGCTCTGGCAGCCCGGCGGCGAACAGCTCGCGGAGCTGCGCGGTGATCAGCGCCTCCGCGCGGCGGTGGAAGCCCTGACGCGCCAGTTGGCGATCGCCACCGAGCGGGCCCTCCATACGAAGCAGCTCTCCGAGGCGGCCGACAAGGCGATGCCGGTGGCGCAGGAGGCTGTCGCGAAGGGGGGAGCCGCGGTGGCGGCGGCGACCACCGAGCTCCAGCAGAAGACCGCCGCC
>CAMCCR010000287.1 GCA_945873085.1 Candidatus Kuenenia stuttgartensis
GGGCCACCAGGCGCCTCGCCGATGCTCTCGAAGCAGCAGCAGGACGAGCTTTCCCGGCCCCGGGCCGGAAGCCGCCGGGCCGTCGCCCCGCCGGTTGCTGATCCGGCTGCCGATTCGGGGGTCCGCCCGGCGTCGTTCGACGCTCCGCCCGCGGCACGGTAGCTGTCCTCGGACGGATCTCGGGCCTAGCCCGACGGGGAGACCCACAAACTCCGCCGCCGCCCGCCAGGTCGCTCTGCTTCTGGCCATGGGCCAGAGGCGGTGAGCGATGGCGGCGCGGGCGAACGGCTGTCGGTCACTCCAATTCCGGAAGGACGGCCTCAGCCTGGGCCGCTTCGCGGAGCTTCTCGAGTGCCTTGGCCTCGATCTGCCGGACCCGCTCCTTGGTCACGCCGAGGGCGGTGCCAACTTCCTTGAGGGTCTGCGGTTCGAGGCCACGGTCGAGGCCGTAGCGGCGGATGATGATCGTCTGCTCGCGCGAGTCGAGCCGGTTGAGGAACCGTCCCACCTGCTGGAGCCTGTCCGATTCCGCCATCCGCAGCTGGTTCTCGTCGGTCCGCGGGTCGGCGGCCGTCTGCAGCATCTCCATGTCGGCCGCTCGGAAACGTTCGCGGCGCTTGTGCTCGTCGGGGATCGTGCGGGCGTAGTTCTTCATGATCGCCCACGACGCGTAGGTGCTGAACTTGTTGCCGCGGGCATAGTCAAACTTCTCTACCGCGCGGATCAGCGACATGTTGCCGTCGCTGACGAGGTCGAAAAAGCTGTCTCCCTGAGAAACCCGCCGCTTGGCGATCGACACCACAAGGCGGAGATTGGAGCGGACGAGGCGGTTCTTCAGGGCCACGATCTCCTCGTAGATCGAGTCGATCTGGTCCATCAGCCGCGTGCTCGGCTTCTCGGCGTCGAGCTGGTCGCGAAGCGCCTTCGCCTTGTGCTTGAGGTAGTTGAACTTCCGGAACAGCCACACCTCCTGCTCCCGATTGAGCAGCGGCACCTCGTAGAGGCTGGCGAGGTAGGCCGGCAGGCCGGTGGGGCGCCGCGTCCGCTTCGCCGGCTCGTCGAGGCCGGGGAAGGGCTGGTTGACCACCTCCTCGGCCGTGCGGCGGTCGAAGAGGGCGTTGGGGATGTTGTCGAGCGGAAGGAGCATCGTGTGGGCGGCCCGCTGGGCGAGGATCACCCGATAGATGCTCGCCTTCGAGCGGTGGTAACGCTTGGCGATCGAATCGACCGCTTCGCCCCGCGACCAGAGCTGGAAGATCCGCTCGCAGGTCTCCGGCCGGAGGCGACCGTCGGCAGCCTGGAAAACCTCAACACCGGGGTTTTCCTGGTCGTGGTGCTTGATGGTGTAGCGGATCGTCTCGACGCTGCGGTTGAGACGCTTCGCGATCCGGCGATGAACGTCGGCCGGGCAGGCGCCCGCGGCGGCCAGCCGCCGTGCCCAAGCGATGATCTTCCCGTGCTCCTCGGTGGAGAGCTGGCTGAAACGGCTCCCCCGCTCGATGCGCAGCGGGTTGTCGGAGACGAATCGCTCGACATCACTGACGAGGAATCCGACCCGCTTCCGCCCCCCCACGTCGTGACTCCGGGCGACGAGACCGTGGGCCCGCCACCGCGAGATCGTCTTCGTGGAGACGTTGAAGCGGGAGGCGAGCTCCTCGATCGAAAGCACGCCATCGCTGCCCAGCGACGCCGCGTCCCCGCCCAGCAGGGATGCACCAGCGACGTCGTCGGCCCCGCTCACGCCGGTGGCGGGACGCGGCTCGAAATCGATCTGCTCTTCCATGAACAGGCGCACGACAGGACCTTGGGAATCAGAACGCATCGTTATCCTCCTTGGCCGGCCATCCGAAGCCGGACGTTGGTTTGGTCGGAACCGGGCCTGCGGGCGACCCCTGACTTCGCCCGCGGCCCCGATGCTCCGAGACAGTGTTTCACGCGACCTTCATTACTGGCAATCGACCCGCCCGGCGGTTTTCCCGCCGACCACTCGAACTGCCGAAAAGTGCACCGCGTCGCCGATCTCCTCGGCAGGGTTCCGCTGCCGTTGCCGGCAGGGACGTTCGCGGTGAGCTGTCGCACGATTCCGGGCCGGTGCCTTGCCAGGCCGGCGCTGATTTCGGAATCGATGGGTGGCCCTCCTGTGCCCCCCGTTCCCGTATCCGGGACGCCGATTTATACGGCCGAGGTCTGAAAAGGTTCTGCGGCCACCGGCTTGTTCTCCAGTTTTTTTCTGCGACGCCCTGAGGAGAGGCTCGGCGGAGCCTGGTTTTTGTGCCTTAAGTCTCTTGCAGGTATGGCTTTGAATAGTCTTGCAAAGGCTTCGAAAAAGCCCTCCCCTCGGCCTTTCCGACCAAAGAGTCTGCTCACATTGGGTAGGATGGACATGCGGACACCTGGTATGGGGTGGTTTTGGCGCGGTCTCCGGGGCCGTACCAGATGCCCGGTTCGGCGCGACGGGTGGGGCGATCTTCATCCTCTCCCGCGGCTGACTGACCCCGCTTGACTCCCCCCGTCACCGCATGGAATACTCGGAGATTCCCAACCCAGTGATCTCGTTGCGGTGTTGCGCACGCGTCGCGAGGTTCGCCGCTTTTTACCGGTTTTGAGGCGGGGGGGAGTCGGTCCCCTGCCGAACTTGGGACCGGATAAGACCGGATGGGGCCTGCTTGGCCGCGATGTCGGGCGAGCAGTCTGTCGGGAGTCCGGCCTGCCGGGATTCCGGTGAGCGCGGGAATCGGGTCAGGTTGACGGTGCCGCCGTCGCGGGGCATCACCTGACAATTCGTCGGAGTCCGGAGGCGTAAGCCATCGATAAGAACCATCGCATCAACGAGCAGATCCGGATTTCCCCGATCCGCGTGATCACCGCCGAAGGAGGCCAACTCGGGATCATCCCCACCGACGAGGCGCTGGCTCGCGCTCGGGAGGCTGGGCTTGATCTGGTCGAGGTTGCCCCGAACGAGAAACCGCCCGTCTGCCGGATCATGGACTTCGGCAAGTTCAAGTATCAGCAGAAGAAAAAACAGCACAAAACCCACGTCCACCAGACGAAGATCAAGGAGATCCGCCTCCGACCTAAAACGGGCGAGCACGACATCGAGTTCAAGGTCAACCAGGCCCGTGGCTTCCTCCAGCACAAGGACAAGGTGATCGTCTCGGTCGTGTTTCGTGGTCGCGAACTGGCCCACATCGACGAAGGGCAGCGCGTGATGCGGAATCTCCTCGTACAGCTCGAAGCGGTCGGTAAGATGGATGCCCCGCCGCAGCAGATGGGAAAGCGATTGATCTGCACCCTCTCCCCTCGCTGATCCCCCCACACCGTTCAACGCCCCTCTTTTTCTAGCCCTCGTTCACCGATTCACGGAGTTCCCATCCATGCCGAAGCAGAAAACCCACAAGGGTGTGAAGAAGCGTTTCCGGCTCACCGCCACAGGCAAGGTGAAGCATCGCCGCGCCGGGACGAGCCACCTTCAGGTGCGTCTCTCGTCCAAGCGGAAGCGCAATCTCCGTGGCACCGGTGTGCTCGCCTCGGTTGACACCCCGAAGATCGCTGCCGCCCTCGGGAAGTACAGCTACTGACCCTGCCTTCGGCTCTCGGCTCATCCCCCCTGAAGCTTTGGGGCGGGTGTTGGCCGAGCCGCCCAGAGGGCCTTGGCGTCGTTGCCGGTCCGGTTCGTGCTTCCTTAGCTCTGTTTCCCCGTTTTTTCATTGCTCGGTTTCCGGTTCGCAGGCCCCCCCTTGAATTCCAGGGGCCGGGCAGGACGATGGTGTTTCGCCCGTCTGTCGATCCGGTTCGTTGATTCAGCGTCGATTCACTGTCGAGACTCCTGAAAGACAAAGACCAGTCCCATGCGTACCAAGAGCGTCGTCCCCCGTCTGCGGGCCAAGAAGCGGTTGTTCAAGCGGGTGAAGGGGTCGGTCGGCGGACGTCGCCGGCTGCTCCGGACGGCCAAGGAATCGATCATCCGCGCTGGCGTCTATGCCCGGCGCGATCGGCGTCGCAAGAAGCGTGACTTCCGCCGTCTCTGGATCATCCGCCTCAACGCTGCGGCCCGTGAACGTGGCATCCGCTACAGCCAGTTCATCTGCGGTCTAGAGAAGATCGGCTGTGAGCTCGACCGCAAGACGCTCTCCGAGATGGCGGTGCTCGACCCGACCGGCTTCGATGCCATCGCCGAGCAGGTTCGTGCCGCCCTCGGCCTCCCGGCGCCGGCTGGCGTCGCCTGACCTGAAGAGG
>CAMCCR010000288.1 GCA_945873085.1 Candidatus Kuenenia stuttgartensis
CATGCCTCGACCGATCACGCTGTTCACCGGCCAGTGGGCCGATCTGGCCCTCGATGACCTCGCCCGGAAAGCGCGCGAGTTTGGCTACCAGGGGCTCGAATTGGCCTGCTGGGGCGACCACTTCGATCCCACCCGGGCGCTCGAAGAAGCCTCGTACTGCGCTCAGAAGCGCGACCAGCTCGAGCGCCACGAGCTCTCGGTGCATGCCATCTCTTCGCATCTCGTCGGCCAGGCGGTCTGCGACCGAATCGACGAGCGCCACAAGGCAATCCTGCCGGCGCATGTGTGGGGCGACGGCAACCCCGATGGCGTCAATCGCCGCGCGGCCGAGGAGATGAAGCGGACGGCGCGGGCCGCCAAGAAACTCGGTGTCGGTGTCGTCAACGGCTTCACAGGCTCCTCGATCTGGCATCTCCTCTACGGCTTCCCGCCGGTGCCAACGTCGATGGTCGATGCCGGATTCGCCCAGTTCGCCGAGCGCTGGCACCCGATCCTCGACGTCTTCGCCGAATGCGGCGTCCGCTTCGCGCTCGAGGTCCACCCCTCGGAGATCGCCTACGATCTGCTCACCGCCGAGCGCGCTCTCCAAGCGCTCGGGCGCCGCGAGGAGTTCGGATTCAACTTCGATCCCAGCCACCTCCACTGGCAGGGGGTCGATCCGGTCGAGTTTCTCCGCGCCTTCCCCGATCGCATCTATCACGTTCACGTCAAGGACGCGATCACCACCCTCAACGGCCGCTCCGGCATCCTCGCAAGCCACCTCGGCTTCGGCGATCCGCGCCGCGGCTGGGACTTCCGCTCCCCTGGTCGCGGCGGGATCGATTTCGAGTCGATCATCCGTGCGCTCAATCAAGCCGGCTACCAGGGGCCGCTGTCGGTGGAGTGGGAAGACAGCGGCATGGACCGCGAGCATGGCGCTGCCGAGGCCTGCCAGTTCGTTAAAAACCTCGACTTCACCCCCGCCGGGCGGGCCTTCGACGCCGCCTTCGCCGAGGATTCCTGATGCCGTCTTCCCGCCCGACTCTCGTGGCGATCATGCTCGTGCTGGCTGTCGCGCTGACGCTCACGACGCGGCTGTGCGCCGACGACGGCGCCGAGGCCCCGCCGAGCCCCCCGCGGCCGCGGATCACGGCCGTGGACGCAGCCGAGGAGGAAGAGGAGAAGGATCCCGCGGCGCCTGGGCTCGACGACGCCGCCTGGCGGAAGACGCTCGACGCCCTGGCCACACGGGCCGCCGCCCGGGGGCATGAGGCGCTCGCCGCCCACATCCGTTCGTGGGAGATCCAAGAGTTCACCGACCGGCAGATCGTCGTCACGATCCCCGCCCGGCTCGAGACGCCGGACTGGATCGACGAGGCTCAGGCGCCGCTGTGGGGGGAGTTTGTGGCGGCGCGGCGACGTCATGCCGAAGCGACGTTTGCCCGCGCCGTCGAGGCGGCGGAGGCCCACGACAGGCCCCGCACCCGAGAGGAGCAGCGGGCCGACAGCGAGGCTGGCCCGAAGCCGTTGGCCCGGCGCGGCGGGGAAGCGATCGCGCTGCTCCACCGCACCCTCCGCGACGATCCCGATCATGAACGCGCCCGCACCATCGGCAGCTGGGTGAAGCGCGGGGAGGATTGGGTCTCGACGTCGGTGGCCAAGCGTCTCGACCGGGGCGAGGAGTTTGACGCGGCCTTCGGCTGGCTCCCCCGCGGCCGCCTCGAGCGCTACCGAGCGGGCGAGCGGTATGAATCGGGGAAGTGGGTAACAGCGGCCGACGACGACGCCCTGCCGCGGACGCTCAAAAAACCGTGGCGGCACGAGAGCGACCACTGGCGGATCCGATCGTCCGCACCGCCGGCTGCGGCCGCCGCGCTGGCTGCCGAGCTCGAAACATCGCTCCTCATCTGGCAGCAGGTCTTCGGGGCCTACGCCTGGGAACCGGCCGAGCTCGAGCGCCGCTTCAAGGGGCGGGGGCGGATGCCGGTCCGCGATCCCTACGCAGCCGTCCTCGTCCCTTCGCGGGAGGAATACGTCGCCGAGGTGACGAAGTTCGAGCCGGCGGCGATCCGCAGCGATGCCATCTATTGGATGCCGACGAAGACGGCCTGGTTTGCCGTCATGCCCGGCGAAGGCGACGAGGTCGCCACGGCGGAGGCGCGCACGATCCGCCACGAGGGAGCCCATCAACTCTTTGCCGAGGCCCGGACAACAAGCCCGCTCGCCGGCGAGCGCTGCGGCTTCTGGGCGATCGAGGCCGCCGCCTGTTACATGGAAAGCGCCGTGCCGACGCCCTTCGGCTGGACGCTCGGCGGCCCCGATGCCGGCCGCGTGCCGGCCGCCCGCGAGCGCCTCCTCGACGACGGCTTCCAGATCCCACTCGAGGAGCTTGCCGGCCTCGGCCGCCGCGAGCTCCAGGCTGACCAGCGCCTCCCGCAGATCTACAGCCAGATCTCCGGGCTCGCCGACTTCTTCATCAATGGCCAGGGGGGGCGCTATCGCGAGGCCTTCGTCGAGTACCTCGAGCGGGTCTACACCGGATCGGTCTCCCCCGACTCACTGGCGACGCTCTGCCGCCGCACCTACCCGCAGCTCGACGACGAATACCGCCGCCACCTCGCTCGTTGACGCCGCTTCCCGCACAATCCTAAACTTCCCGCCACTCAGCCCACGCCACATTTTTCAGGACCCGTCCATGGCCTCCGACATCGACCGTCTCGCGATCGACACCATCCGCACTCTGTCGATGGACGCGGTCGAAGCCGCCAAGAGCGGCCATCCCGGCACCCCGATGGCACTGGCGCCGGTCGCCTACACCGTCTGGAAGGACTTCCTCCGCTACGACCCGGCAGACCCGGCCTGGCCCAACCGCGACCGCTTCGTGCTCTCCTGCGGCCACGCGTCGATGCTCCTCTATTCGCTCATCCATCTGGCCGGCATTCGTCGGGGCCACACCGAGGAGCCGGCCGTGTCGCTCGACGACATCCGCCGCTTCCGGCAGATCGGCAGCGTCTGCGCCGGCCACCCCGAGCACCACATGACCTCGGGGATCGAGACGACCACCGGCCCCCTCGGCCAGGGCTGCGGCAACTCCGTCGGGATGGCGATCGCCTCCCGCTGGCTCGGCGCCCGCTACAACGCCCCCGGCCGCCCCCTCTTCGACTACGACACCTACGTCGTCTGCAGCGACGGCGATCTCATGGAGGGCGTGGCCTCCGAAGCCGCCTCGATCGCTGGCCACTTGGAGCTTGCCAACCTCTGCTGGATCTACGACGACAACAAGATCACGATTGAGGGGGAGACGCACCTCGCCTTCACCGAAAACGTCGGCCAGCGTTTCGAGGGGCTCGGCTGGCGCGTCGAGCATGTCGCCGATGCCAATGACACCGCTTCGCTGAAGCGTGCCCTCGAGGCCTTCCGCTCCGAGACGAAGCGACCGACGCTGATCATCGTCAAGAGCCAGATCGGCTACGGCGCCCCGAAGAAGGCCGGCTCGCACGAATCGCACGGCGCCCCGCTGGGGGCGGAGGAGATCAAGGGAGCGAAGCAGGCCTACGGCTGGCCAGCCGACGCGAGCTTTCTCGTCCCCGATGGCGTCAAGGAACATTTCGCCGCCACGCTCGGTGCCCGAGGCATGAAGGCCCATGAGTCCTGGAAGGGGGCCCATGCCGCCGCCATGAAGGCTTCCCCCGAGATAGCTGCCGAGCTCGATCACCTCCTCGCCGCCAAGCTCCCCGCAGGCTGGGAGAAGGCGATCCCGACCTTCCCGGCCGATGCCAAGGGGCTCGCCAGCCGCGTCTCCTCCGGCAAGGTGCTCTCGGCGATCAGCGGCGTGGTGCCGTGGCTCCTCGGCGGCTCAGCCGACCTCGCCCCGTCGACGATGACGTTCGTCGCCGGCGCCGGGGAGTTTGGCCCCGGCGAGCTCGGCGGGCGTAATTTCCACTTCGGCATCCGCGAGCATGGCATGGCCTCGGCCTGCAACGGGATGGCGCTGTCGGGCCTGCGGCCGTACTGTGCCACCTTCTTTGTGTTCCTCGACTACCTCAAGCCGGCCCTGCGACTCTCGGCCCTCGGCGATCTCGGCGTGATCTACGTCCTCACGCACGACTCGATCGGTCTCGGCGAGGACGGCCCCACGCATCAGCCGATCGAGCAGCTCGCCAGCGCCCGGGCCGTGCCGGGGATCACGGTCCTCCGCCCCGCCGATGCCAACGAAGTCGCCGAGGCGTGGCGCGTGGTCATGGAGCGGCCA
>CAMCCR010000289.1 GCA_945873085.1 Candidatus Kuenenia stuttgartensis
ATCCCGCCGACCCGATCGAGCGGAAACTCGAACGGCCCGACGAAGGCGGGAGACTGCCAGCGGATCGTCGTGCTAGCCCCCTCGGTGGCCGGCGGAGACTCGACGAGCCGACCGGGAATCGTGCCCCCCGGCAGCGCGAGCACCGCCGTCGGCCCATCGCCGTCGGCTGCCCGCGCGAAACAGGCTCCGCCCGCCAGGAGCGCCACGGCGACAAGCGCCCCCCACACGATGCGCGAGCCTGTCGACGCCCGGCAACGCAATCGGCGGAAACAGAAGAAAAGGGGCATGGGAGATTCCTGGCAGGAGCGGCCGGCTGCTCAACGTTCATAGATGGGGAGAAACCGGAAGTTGACGGCGAGGGCGAGCAGCGAGAGCGACGTGCCCGCGTATTCGCCACCATCCCCGCCGTTGGCCCCCGCCACGAGCCCCCCGTCAGGCCGACGCTGGGCCTTGAGCTCGCTGACGAGTTGGCTGTTCCATGCTTTCCAGGCATCGACGTCGGCCTGGAAGAGGGCCTGCGCGCGGTAATAGCGGGTGTAGTTGGGATATCCGCCTTCGTTTCTTCCGCCGCGATCGACCTGTTTGATCACGTCGGCCGCTTTGGAAAATTGCGGCATCTCCTTGCGGCGGGCGATCGCCATCACGAGCGTGCCGATCGAGGTCGTGGCGTCGCTCCCTCCACCGGGGCTCGCGTAGCCGACTCGGCCGTCGGGGGCAGTCATCGAGGCGAAGTAGTCGATCGCCCGATCGATCGTCTCGTCGGGCACCTCGATCCCGGCGTTCCTCGCTCCGAGCAGCCCCATGAGGATCGCGCCGCTGACGGAGGTGTCGTGGTCGGTGGCGTCGGGGGAATAGCGCCACGCCCCGAGAGGATTTTTCTTCGCCGAAGTCACGGCAAGCTTCACGGCGAGTTCAAGCGATGCACCCGTCGACATCCCCTTACCATCTCCCCCCTCCTCCGACCAGAGTCGCCGATCGTCGACGGTGCCGTAGGCTTCGGCCATGGCGAGCATCGCGAAGCCGTGGTGGTACATGCTCGAGTGCCCCATCCCGCCGTTCCCACCATAAAAGCCGGTGCTTTGATCCTGCGAGCGAATGATGCTGCGGAGGGCCCGGCGGATGTTCATGGCATAAGCGCCGTGGTTGGGGTCCTCTCCCGACGCCAGGAGGACCATCATCGCCATCCCGGTAACCCCGGGCCCCTCCTGGCTGTCCTTCCAGGTGCCGGAGGGATCCTGGGTGCGGGCGAGATACCGGCAGCCGGCGTCGTAGATCTCCCGGACATCGCGCGGCACCGGATCGCCGCTGCGGATCGACGGCGCCTGGGCCGCGGCTGCGACCGGCCAGACGGCGACTGCCACGATCGCCAGCCGGAGAGCGAAGCTCCGCCCCCTGTTCAACATCCCCACGGATCGATTCATCCCCTCACTCCTCGATCAGTTTCATGGTGTCGATCTGGGGCTGCCACTGCTCCCCCTGCCTGACGATCGTGCTGACTTTCTCCCACTGGCGGGCGTCGAAGATCGCCTCGAGCCGGTCCTCGTCGAGGCGCGACAGCGCATACCAGCAGAGAAACGGATTTTGGTCCCCGAACGCCAACCGGGCCTTCGCCATGTCGATCCGCGGTGGATCCTCCATGAGCATCGCGACGAGCGCCGCGTGCTGCCGGTCGGTCAGTCCGACAGACGACTCGAGGAACGCAAGACCTCCGTCCATGAACCGCCGCCATTGGGAGGCCCGGCGCAGGGCCACCTCCCCCTTCCACACGTCTCGCTGGCGGTCGTCGAGCAAACTGCCGACGACCCTGCCGGGGAGATGCCGCGCACTCCCGGACTGGGACGAGGCCCGCTGGATTTCGTTGAGCTCCCGATGGAACTGCTGCCACGTCTCCTGCCCCTCACGCGTCTGGAAGTCGACGGTGCGCCCCGAATACCGACGCTGAAAGCCCTCGAAGAGCTGCATCGACTCGGCCGCTTCGAGGCGGGCGGCGAGGGTGAGCTTGGCGCGCTGGGCATCGCTCAAGCCACAGGCTTCATCGAGGCTGTCGATCTCGAGCTCCAGAATCGCCATCGCTTTGGTGCGCACGCCCTCAATCCCGCGACCACTTCCGTCCCCGAGCATCTGCTGCATCTGCTGGTCGAGCGCGATGGTTTGGAACTGGTTTTGTTGCTGATGGGATTCCTTCTCCTCGCCGACCGTGTCATCGCTCCCTCGGAGCGGCCGACCGGCAAGGAGGGCTCCCAGGAGCGGCACGACCACCAGCGTCGTGCGCCACGCTCCAGCCTGCGAAATCGCGGTCGTCGAGGGCATCATTCGAACCACCATGGATCCCGCTCCGCCTGCTGGGCGAGATTTGCGCGCCTGAAAAACCTTGATTGCATCATCCCCTGCCGATTCGACTTCATGATCTCCCGGCTCTGCTTTCCGTCGCCCAGCTTCGATTGCTGCGCCGGGGTGAGATGGGGAAGCACTCGTTTGTACGGCAGCCCCGGATAGATCCTCCTGCCGTTTATTTCCATCTGGTGATCGAGGGCCATCGCCAGCCCTTCGTCCCACTTCTCTCCGATCGCCGCCTCAATTGCTTCCCGCTGCTTGGCGGAGAGATACAACTCGTCGTCCAAGATGCCGACGAGGCGGCGTACTGTCGCCGCCCGTCGACGCTGCTCCCGTTTCGAGAGCTCGTCGAGGAAGTCGGCTCCGTGCTCCTCTCCGATCTGCTCGACGAGGCTCGCGGCCACGGCGTCGCTGACGAGTCGACAGGGATCGATCGGCTTCTTTTTGGCTTCAGCTTTGTCGGCCCCGTCGGCCCTCCTCGCGGGCTCCTCGGGGATCGGCAAGCCGAACGCCCTTCCGACGGCGTTGAGGAATCCGCCGGCCACACCTTGAGGAGGGGCGGGCACCACGTGTGGGGTGTTCATCGCTTCACTGAAAGCGAGCGCCCCCTCCTTCACGGCCTCCTCGCCAGCCGCGACGATCGCCCGCCGGGCTTCGACGGGAAGATCGCCATGGAGCGTGCGAAGGAGCTCGAGGTCGTCCTGGAGCACCCGCATGAGCATCGGCTCGTACTGCGCGGCCATTTGCTCGATATTCTGCCGGGCCGCCGCCTCCGGTGTCAGCGGCGCCTCCTCGGCAGCCGGCACGGCCGGGGTGGGATCCTCGGGCGCGGCAGGCGCCGTGGTGTCGGCCGCAGCAGCGTCCAGCGGGACCACATCGACTTCGATCGCCACCTGCCCCTCCGCTCGGCCGCTCCCAACAGCAATCGCGGCGATCAAGCCCAGGCAGCAAAGCGACACAACCGGCCAAGAGGCCGCGTCGTCCCTGCGATCGCTCCCCCGTAAAAGGATTCTCATGGCGTCGATCCCGGCGTTTGCCGGCCCCGTTCAAAGGCATTGAAATAGGCATCGAGCCCGTCGCGAAACTCCTCCGGCAACACCCGGCCGCTCCGCCCCACCGCTTGATCTTCCTCCGGGGCTTCCAGTCGGGCGCGGGCATTGACCCCGCCGCCCAATCGGGCGAGCGCGGAGTCGCGCGTCGAGCCGCCGCCGCCGCCCCCTGGGCTGTTGCCGCCCCCTCCGCCGCCACCACCACCGCCGCCGAACTGCGACTGGAGGAGGAGTTCGATCGCCTCGGTCTCGGCGGCGATCGCCCGGCGGCCGGTGTCGGAGCGGGCGAGGATTCCCGCCGCCTCGTCCATCACCCCTTCAACCGCCTCAAAGAGGCGAATCTCCCGGGCAAACCGCGGCGGCTTGTCGGCCGCTGGCAGCAGGTCTCGCTCCATCCTTTGAATCGCCTCGTCAAACCGCACCGGGCCGTCGGGCATGTCGGCGAGCTTGTCGATCATCCCGCCAACGCGGCGGGCGAGCGCCGTTTGCGTCTCCGCGAGCCCGCCGGCGAGGGTCGTGAAAGCGTCGGAGGCGAGGCCGGCACGGCGCTGTTCAGCGACGCGGGTCTCCTCGCGGAGATTCGTCTCGGCCTCGAGGATCTGCATCGCTTCGAGGACGATCTCTGGCGGCAGGTTCTCCGCTGGGGGGCTCTTGCCCGGCCCCCCCTGGGAATCCTTCGGCGGGGGAACGAGCTCGTCGGCCCAGCGGTCGAAGGTATCAGACCAAAACTCCGACCGGGCGATCGACAGGCCGGTCTCCGCTGGGATCTCGGAAGAGAGCTGCCGGAGGCTACCGAGGACGTCGAGCTCCTTCATCTCCTCGAGCACCGTGCGGAG
>CAMCCR010000290.1 GCA_945873085.1 Candidatus Kuenenia stuttgartensis
AGGTCCGGGACACGCCCGGTTCGCCCGGTGCCTACCGGATCGTGATGCATATCCAGCCGCACTTCCAACTCGATGATCTCACCTCGCTGATCCGACTCACCACGGTCGTGCGACCGACCGCTCCCTCCTGACCTCTTCCTCCCCCACGACCAGGAATTGGACGTCCCGCCATGACTTCTCCCGTCGAACCGGCCAGCAGTCTCTACAAGGAAGGGCGACTCGCCGCAGCGATCGATGCGGCGACGCGCGCCGTCAAGGATTCGCCGAGCGATCTGGCCGCACGCTGGCTGTTGGCTGAGCTGCTCATCGTTGGCGGCGATCTCGAGCGGGCCGACAAACAACTCGACACGCTGATGTCGCTCGATGCCCGCGCCGCCGTGAACGTTATCCCGCTTCGTCATCTTGTCCGGGCGGAGACAGCGCGGCGTGAGTTCTTCCGCTCGGCAAGCCTCCCCGACTTCCTCGCCGAGGGTCCCACCAAGACGATGGCGCTCCGCCTGGAGTCGTTTGTCCAACTGCGGGCCGGCGACACCGCCCGTGCCGGCGAACTCGCCGAAGCCGCGGAGGACGCCCGAGCGATGCTGCCCGGAACTATCGGCGACCGCCCGTTTTCCGACCTTCGTGACCTCGACGATGTCGTCGCCGGGGTGTTCGAGGTTCTCACCCACACCGGCAAGTATTATTGGATCCCGGCCGAGCGGGTGGAGCTCCTCGAGTTCACCCCTCCGGCCACGCCCCTCGATCTCGTCTGGCGTCCTGTCCACATGGTGGTCCGAGACGGGTTTGACGCACAGGTGCACATGCCGGCGATCTACGGCATGATCGAGGGCGAGATCGACGGCAGCGACGATGCCGCGAAGCTCGGACGGAGCACGACCTGGATCGGTGATCCACCGGCGCCGGTCCGGGGGGTGGGGCAGCGGCTGTTCGTGCTCGACGGCGACCAAGAGATCGGCGTGATGGAGTTGTCTACGGTCACGTTCGAGGTTGGTTGAACCATTCCCGCTCTCTCCCATCATCCTGCACCGCGTATGGCCCATCAGTTCACCGAACACCGCGTCGTCTCCAGCCTGCTCGACAGGCTGCTCGACGATGATCCGCGCGCGAAGGTCGAGGCACCGTCGCGCGAAGGACAAGTGATCCGGGAGACGAGGGAGAGCCTCCGTCGCGACCTCACTGATCTCCTCAATGCGCGGCGACCGTTGCCGGCGTTGCCCCCGGGCTGTCCCCACCTGCCTTCGTCGCTGGCCAACTATGGGCTCCCCGACCTTCAGAGCAGCGAGATCCGGGAGGATCACAACGTCCTCCGCCTCTGCCGGCTCATCGAGGAGTGCATTGACCGCTTCGAACCGCGCCTCCGGGACGTGCGCGTCTCACCCATCGACGCGAACCAAAGCGACCTGATGATCTCCCGGCGGTTCCAATTCTCCATCGAGGCGGTCTTCGTGACAGACGCTCTCCGCGAGCCGGTGCAGTATCTTTCGCACGTCGATGCTGCCAGCGGAACGATCAACGTGGAGGGGGTCACATGAGCAAGGAGCTTCTCCCCTACTACGAGCGTGAGTTGGCGATCATGCGCGATCTCGCCGCCGAGTTCGCCGCCCGTCACCCCAAGATCGCCGCCCGGCTCTCGATCGGACGCGACGACTCCCAGGATCCCCACGTCGAACGGTTGCTGCAGGGCTTCGCCTTCCTCACCGCCCGCGTCCACAAACGCCTCGATGACGATTATCCCGAGTTGTGCCAGACGCTCCTCGAGATGCTCTATCCGCATTACGTGCAGCCAGTGCCCTCGATGACGGTCGTCGGCATGGCGTTCGACCCGAAGCAGGCGGCCGTTACGGTGCCGCACATCGTGCCGCGCGGCACGCTGCTGGAAACCGAGGCTGTTGACGACGAGAACTGCCAGTTCCGCACCTGCTTCGACGTCCCGCTGCAGCCTGTGCGCGTCACCTCGGTGAAGCTCGAGGGGCCGCCGTTCCAACTTCCGATCCTCCCGCAGCAGGGAACGGCGGCGATCCTGACGATCGAGATCGAGACGCTCTCCGACGCAATCACGATCGGTCAACTCGATCTGGGCACGCTGCGATTCCACCTCCATTCCGGTTCAGGCAGGGTCCCCTACGAGCTCTACGAACTCCTGCTTTCCAAATGCCTGGGGATTGTTGTCTCCGATGGGCCGCGGGACAGGGGAGCGGTGTTCCTTCCGCCGGAGAGCCTGCGCCCGGCGGGATTCGAGCCAGACGAGGCGACGATCCCCTGCGATTCCCGTTCGTTCCCAGGCTACCGGCTGCTGACGGAGCTCTTCGCCCTGCCGAGGAAATTCCTCTTTGTCGATCTGGCGGGGCTCGATCGGGCCGCGACGAGCCGGTTCGGTCACCGAATGCAGATCGCGATCCAACTCTCCACGACCAACGACGAACTGGAGAAAGGGGTGACCGCCGACACCGTGAGACTCGGCTGCACCCCCGTGGTCAACCTCTTCCACCAGCGGCTCGATCCTGTCCGGCTGGACGGGCGTGCGACTGAGATCTCGGTCATCCCCGACGCCCGTCGTCCTCTCGCGCTCGAGGTGCATTCGATCAAGCAGGTCCGGTTCGTCGAGGTCGGAGGGCGGTCATCGCCGGTCGGTGCCTTCCACGAGCCGACCCACCGGCGGCAGATGCCAGGGGGATCGGAAGACAACGGCAAGCGGATGTGGTGGACGGCGGCCCGGCGCCCGCGCCGTTCTCCGCGGCCAGACGGGACGATCGATCTCGGCACCGATCTGTGGATGAGCCTCGTGGACGAGGATGGTGGCCCCGCCCCACTCACCGACGGCACACTCATCGTCGAGGCGGAGTGCGTCAACCGGAATCTGCCTTCAAGACTCCCCTTCACCGTGGGACGTCCACGGATGACATTCCGTGAAGGGCACGGCGTGGTCGGGCAGGTCCTCTGCCTCCACGCCCCCACCGCGACGGTGCGCCCCGACATCAGCGGGGGCGCTGCGTGGCGTCTTCTCTCCCACCTTTCTCTCAATCATCTCTCGCTCGTCGATGCCGACGAGCTTGCCGCCGCCGATGTGTTCCGCGAGATCCTCCAGCTCTATCTCCTCGAGGGGACACAGGACTTCCATCAGAAGTCGCAGTGGGTCCAGGGGCTGATCGGGACGTCGAGTCGGCGCGTGGCAGGGCGGGTGCCGGGGCCCGAAGGGGGCATCTGTCGGGGCCTGGAGGTGCGATTGCTGCTCGACGAGGAACGGTTTGCCGACGGTGCGGCCTACCTCTTCGCCAGCGTCATCGAGCGATTCCTCGGTTCATGGGTCACGCTCAACTCGTTCACGCGACTCGTCGCCGCGTCGAAGCAGAGAGAGAGCCGTCGGGAGGAATGGCGATGGCCGCCGAGATCAGGCAATCGGGTTCTCGCCTGACGCAGCGGCTCCTCGACCGCCCAGAGGCTTTCGAGCTGTTTCAGGCTGTCAGGCTGCTCGAGGCGGAGGCCCTGCGCGACGCCATCCGGAAACGGCGCCCCCTGCCTCCGGAGTTGGGGAGCCAGGACACAGGGGCAGGCACCGGGGACACCGTCCGTTTCTGCTCCGCCACAACCCTCGGTTTTCCGGGGGGTGCGATCACGCGAGCCCGACGAATCGGTGTGGAAACGGCCTCGGATGGCGATGATGACGATTGTGTCGCGTTCGAGTTGGAGGTGGCAACCTTCGGCCTCATCGGTCCGTCGGGAGTCCTTCCCAGACACTACACCGCACTCGTTGCACGGCGTCTGCGCACCTTTCACGATGCGACCCTGCGTGACTTCCTCGACATCTTCACCCACCGGGCCACGTCGCTCCTCCACAGGGCCTGGGGGAAGTACCGCTTGCCGGCCGAGCGGGAGCGGGTCAGGCAACGCGGCGCCTCGGCGTCGTGGGATCATGGGGAGATGCCGGGACGCGATGGCTTCAGCGCCGTGCTCGCCTCTCTCGTCGGCCTGGGCGCCCGCCACCAGTCTGGCCGCTTGCGCGTCCGCGACGAACTGCTCACCTATTATGCGGGGCATCTCTCCCATTTCCCCCGCTCGGCGGTCGGCCTGGAAGCGATCCTTTCCGATGCCTGGGGGATCCCTGCCCGCGTGGAACAGTTCGTGGGCCGATGGCTCAATCTCGAACCGGCTGATCAGACGAGGCTGCCGGATGCCTCGTGCCCGCTCGGCCAACACACCCGCCTGGGAGTTGAT
>CAMCCR010000291.1 GCA_945873085.1 Candidatus Kuenenia stuttgartensis
TCTCCGGGTCGAGCAGCTACACGGGCGGCACGACCGTCAGCGGAGGGACGCTCGACGTCACCACCGGCGGCGCCATCGCTCACTCAAGCGCTGCTCTCGCCATCGGCACCACGACCGGCACTGGCGCGGTCGTCGTCAGCGGTGGAAGCGTCACGGTTGGCGATGCGACGCTCGGCCGCGATGCTTCGAGTGCCGGCACGCTCACCATGACCAGCGGTACGTTCACTTCGAGCGGAACGCTCCTCGTCGGCGGTGGAGCCGCGGCGACCGGGACGCTCGACATCCTCGGCGGCACCGTGATGACCAACAGCACGGCGATCGGCTCCGGATCGTCGACCGGCGTCGCGACCGTGTCGGGGGGCACCTGGACCAACACCGGCAATCTCTCACTCGGCAACGGCGGGTCGCTTGCGATCACAGGCGGGATCGTTGTCGTCGGTGGGACGCTCTCCGAATCGACGGCCACGAGCATCGATCTCCAAGCCGGGGGTGTGCTGCGGATCGGCTCGGGCGGGGCAGGGGGCGAGCTTCAGGCCAATCTCGACTTTGACGGCGATCTTGTCTTCAACCGCTCCGGGGCTGCCAGCTACGGCGGCACGCTCGCCGGCACCGGCGCGCTCACGAAGGAGGGGAGCGGCACGCTCACGCTCACGTCTGCCGGAAGCTTCGGCTACACCGGCCAGACGACCGTCGCGGCCGGCAGCCTCCTCGTCAGCGGGACACTCGCCAGCTCGGCGGTGGTTGTCGAATCGGGCGCGTTCCTCGGTGGATCGGGGAGGATCGCCCAGTCGGTGACGGTGGCCAATGGCGGCTTGATATCGCCGGGCACCGATGGCACCATCTCGCTCCTCACCGTCGGCTCGGCCGTCCTCCAGGCGGGGAGCCAGGTGTCGTTCGGGATCCTCGCCGATGGCGGTCTCTCGGGCACCGCTGGCGTCAACTACGACTCGATCCGGATCACCAACCCGAGCGGGGTCGACTTCGGTGGCACGCTCCGTCTCAACTTCGCCAATTCGGTTCCTGTCTCAACTGGCCAGGGCTTCCAACTCTTCGCGCTCGACGGCGGAAATCCGGTCGGGCATTTCGCGTCAGTGGTCGCCGCCGGTACCGGCGCCTACGCGGGGGTCGGATTCTATCGCCGCGGGCCCGACGAGTGGGTGTCAACGTACGGCACGACCGAGCAGTATCTTCGCTTCGATGAGCTCACCGGGAGGCTCGAGGTGGTGCCGGAGCCGTCGACCTGGGTGATGGCGGTCGCCGGCCTTGCCGCAGCCGGCTGGATGGCCCGGCGGAAGAAAATGGCCCGTCAGCGACGGGCGGCTTGATCCCACCGGTCACGATCGGCACGGCTCCCGCCGCACACCCCCGGCCCCATCGACGGGGTGGTTGGCGTCGACCCTGACGCCCTCCGACCCTGCCGAAGCGCGGAGGGCTGACGCCCCGGCCGATCGGGCACCGGCCGGGACTCACCCGATGCCGAAGGTTTTTCCGAAGGCCCGATGGTTCGACCATCTCGTGGCTGGGCCAACGAGCGCCGCAGCGGGCGCCTGCCCGTCGGAGAGCGCCGCCGCGGAGGGAGCACGCCATGGGATGGTGGCCAACGTCTGAGAGGGATCGGGGCCGGGGTCAACGATCGCGGCTCCACGCCCCTGAGGCGCTCGAGTCGCGCCAAGCGTTCTCCGCCTCGCCGGTGGCGCTCCCAGGCGCGGCCTTCGAGCCGGCCTGGCTCGGGAGCGTCACGTCGACGGCGCTGCGGGGCGCGGTGCTGCCGATGGCAACCCCTGGCCCGACCGGGTTCACGCCAGCGCAGATCCGTCATGCCTACGGCCTCGATCAGATCTCCTTCGGCGGCACGCCGGCCGATGGCCGCGGGACGACGATCGCCATCGTCACCGCCTACGACAGCCCCAACATCGCCGCCGATCTCGCCACCTTCAACGCCACGTTCGGGATCCCCGCTCCCCCTTCCTTTCAGAAGGTCAATCAGACCGGCGGCAAGACGTTGCCAGCCTTCAACGCCTCTTGGTCGACCGAGACCTGCCTCGATGTCCAATGGGCCCACGCGATCGCTCCTGGGGCCTCCATCCTTTTGGTCGAGGCCAAGAGCAACGCCACGGCCGACATGCTCGCGGCCGTCAAATACGCCCGCTCGGCGCCCGGCGTCGTGGCGGTGTCGATGAGTTGGGGCCAGGCCGAGTATGCGGGGGAGACCGCCCACGACGTCACCTTCACGACCCCCGCCGGGCATCCGCCGGTGAGCTTCTTCGCCGCCAGTGGCGACTGGGGGGCTCCGGGCATCTATCCCGCCATGAGCCCCAACGTCGTTGCCGTCGGGGGCACGTCCCTGACGCTCGGCAAGGGGGGAGTGGCTGTCGAATCTGCCTGGGGCCGCAGCGGCGGCGGGGTGAGTGCCTACGAGGCCCGCCCCAACTATCAGGCGGGAGTCGTGATGCAGACGACGACGAAGCGGGCCAATCCCGATGTCGCCCTCGTCTCTGATCCGGCCACGGGGCTGGCTGTTTGCGATTCCAAGGCCAATGGCGCGAAGACACCATGGAGGGCTTACGGCGGGACGAGCAT
The DNA here is from genome assembly GCA_945873085.1 of Candidatus Kuenenia stuttgartensis. Taxonomy (GTDB): domain Bacteria; phylum Planctomycetota; class Planctomycetia; order Pirellulales; family UBA1268; genus QWOP01. The sequence continues at coordinate 2,581 of CAMCCR010000291.1, forward strand.
CGCCGCGCCACAGTGGGCGGGAATCGCGGCGATCGTCGCTCAGGGGCGCGCCCTCCGTGGTGCCGCCCCCCTCGACGGCCGCAAGGAACTCCTCCCCGCGCTCTACAGTCTGCCGGCGGCGGATTTCCGTGACATCGTCTCCGGCTCGAGCAACGGCACCCCCCGGCTCGCCGCCGGCCCGGGCTACGATCTCGTCACCGGCCGGGGCTCGCCGGTCGCCGAGGCGCTCGTGCGCGATCTCGTCGCCTGGGGAAGCGCCGCGGCCCCGACTGCCCCGGCCGCACCGACGAGCCTCGCCGTCGCCGTCACCTCCTCGACGGCGACCTTGACCTGGGGGGGCGTGTCGGGAGCGAATGGCTATCGGCTCTACGAGACCACCGGCGGCACGGCGACGCTGCTCGCGAGCTACGACGCCACGACGACGTCGGCGACGCTCACGGGCCTCGTGCCCCGGTCAACGCACACCTGGCGGCTCGAGGCCTGGAACAGCGCCGGCAGCGCCGCAGCGACAGCCCAAGCCACGCTCGCTGCGGGGGTCACGACACCGACGGGGATCACGATCAAGGTCGTGTCGGCAAAGACGATCGATGTGTCATGGCAGGGGGCGGAAGGGGCGAAGAGCTACTCGGTGTTTCTCTGGACGGGACGTGCGGCCCGGAAGGTGGCCGGAGTGTCGGCGCCGACGACAACGGCACGGATCGCCGGCCTCGCCCGCGGATCGACGATCCGCGTCGCTATCCGCGCCGAGAACAGCCAAGGAAACGCCACCTCCGAGTGGATCTCATTCCAGATACCGGGGTGAGGTGGCACTCGATCCGTCCAGCCGGCAACGGCCGGCGCTACCCATTCGACGGCGACGGCCGGCGCCCCCCCACCGACGGCGACGGCCGGCGCCCCTTTGTCGGGACGCCGGCCGTAACGTTGGCTGATGGTGGCCTCGGCCATCCGTGGCCCATGCCCACCCAATCGACCGCCGGCCAGAGGCCGGACAGGAGGCCGCCGCGATTACTTCTTCGGCGCGGCCTTGGGCTTTTCCTGCTTCGGCTTCTTGTTCTTCTTGTCGTTCTTCTGGCTATTGTTGCCCTTGCCCATCGATCGACTCCCTTCGTGGTGGCGTTGGCGGACGCCTCGCGAATGCCGCCCGACAACGTGCCGGCTGCGGCGCCGGGGCAAGCCTAACGCTAACCCCGCCGACCGGGAAAGAGAGACTGCCCGCCCGATCCGCCGCTCCCGCCACACAGCGAGGCTTTTTTGGCTCTTCGCCATGGGGCCTCCTGCTAGATTCGCCCTCAGGTTCAATGCGGGCCCGCCGCAGCGGCAGCGCCCGTGCGCCCGATCGATAACGCTCTGGGATCCCTCCAATGGCGACAGGTGACTCCTCCAACGGCCGACCGGCATCTCCCCCGACCGACTGGCGGCGGCAGGCAGCAGAACTTCTCCCGGCCTGGTTCGCCGAACGGCTCGCTCAGGAGGGGACGCGCTTCGGCGTGCTCCTAGGCACCGGGCATGTCCTCATCGTTGACCAGGTCCGTAACGTCCGGGCGGCCCCGGGCGGCCAGGTGTGGCTCGACGTCGAGATCATCGTCCCGTTCAAGAAGGACGGCTT
>CAMCCR010000292.1 GCA_945873085.1 Candidatus Kuenenia stuttgartensis
GGAGGCCGCTCAGTCTCCGGCGGCAGGTGCTGGCGCTGGCGGATCTCCACCTCGAGGAGCCGGCAGGCGATCGGGCCGTTGGGGAGATAGACACGGTGGGTGGGGCGGAGCCCGAGGTAGCCGGCGACCGGCGTATCGGGGGCGAGAATGGCCGCGTGCCATCCGCCGCAGGCGCGGACGAGCCAGTCGCCGATGCGGCGGAAGAGGGCCCCGGCGCGGGGAAGCGCGAGCCGCTCGCCGTAGGGGGGATTGGTGACGACAAGCCCGCTCCCGGCCGCAGGCACCGCCTGCTCGAAATGCTTCTGTTCGATGGTGATCGCCGCCGACACACCGGCGGCCTCGGCGCACAACCCCGTCGCTTCGACGGCTTTTGGATCGAGATCGCTCGCCTGGAAGCTGCCAGGGGGCACGATGACGCGGGCCTCGAGTTCCGCGACGAGTCGGGTGGCCAGGTCGCGGTCGCAATCGCGGAATCGGAAAAACCCATGCCCCTTGCGGCGGGCCCGCCACAGCCCCGGCGCCATCCCCGCCGCGATCGTCGCCGCCTCGACGACGAACGTCCCCGAGCCGCACATCGGATCGAGGAGCGGCTCGCCCGGGGTCCAGCCGGTGATGGCGAGAATCCCGGCGGCGAGGACCTCGGAGAGGGGAGCGTCAACTTCCCCCGTGCGCCAGCCGCGTTGGTGGAGCGACTTACCGGCGGCGTCGCGGAAGATCGTCGCGGTGTCGCCGACGAGATGGAGGGCCAGGCGGAGCGTGGCGCCGCGCAGCTCCACGCTCGGGCGCCGGCCGCTCGGCGTGCGGAGCTGGTCGACGACCGCGTCCTTGACGATTTGCGCCGCGTAGAGCGAATGATTGAGAAAAGTGTCGTGGATCGCCGCATCGACCCGCAGCGTGTCGGAGACCTTCAGCTGCTCGCGCCAGTCGACCTGCTCCATCGCAGCGTACAGGCTCTCGGGGCTCTCTACCCGGAAGCGGCCGAGTGGCTCGAGGATGCGGATCGCCGTCCGGCTCTCGAGGACGGCCCGATAGAGCGTCTCCTTCTCCTTTCCCGGCGACGTCGAGAATTCGATCGTCCGCCGGCCGATCCGCAGGTCGGTAGCGCCGACCGCTTCGAGTTCCCGGGCAAGGACCCATTCGAGACCCTCGAGCGTGCGCGCCGTCATCCGCGGCGGCTCGTCGGCAATCGGCGCCGGGAGCGGGCGGGGAACGGGATGGACGGGGGGAAACGGGGCGGGCATGGCGGGCACGAGGGCGAAGGAGGCGACGGGCGGAAACGGATCATCTTACCCTCCGGCCGTCGCGGAGACGGCCGATACACCGCTCGCAGCGATGACTGCCGCCTCCACGACAGCGGCGAAGCTCCGCATGGCAAGCCTCTTTCCTAGTCTGTACACTCAAGTACTGAGGCGATCGGTCTCCCGCCGACGGCGACGTCGGCACCCCGATCGCAGTGGCCGTCGATACACCCCCCCGAAGCAGGCCCCCCCTTTGAAGACGGTTTCGTTCACGGAGTTCCGTGCCAACGCTGCGTCATTCCTCGATGACGTCGAGCGGGGAGAGACCGTGATCCTCCTCAGGCATGGCAAGCCGGTCGCCGAGATTCACCCGGTGGCGGCATCGGCTGGACGTCTTCCTTCGTGGCGACGCGCTGGGCCGAGGCTGATTGTGAAGGGGGCCGGACTCGCGGCGGCGATCCTAGGAGAGCGGGGGCGTGAAGACGTTTTTTGACTCCTCGGCGTTCGCGAAGCGGTTCGTGGAAGAGTCGGGAAGCGATGCAGTCGAGGCGCTTTGCCTCAACGCAGACGAACTCGGGCTGTGTGTCATCTGTCTTCCCGAAATCGTGTCGGCCCTGGCCAGGAGACTCCGCGAGAAACGGATCACCGCCGCTCAATTCGCGAAGCTCGAGCGGCATCTCCTTGACGACATCCGCGATGCGACGCTCATCGATCTCACGGCGGAAGTGATCGCGGCGTCGATCGTGGCCATCAAGGCGTCACCCGTCCGTGCCGCCGACGCACTCCATGTCGCCGCTGCGAAAGTCTGGGGAGCCGATCTGTTCGTCTCGGCCGACGACCGGCAACTCACGGCCGCCAGAAAAGCCGGATTGACCGCCAAGGCGGTGTGACAAGGCGTTCCCCTGGTCCGTCACGCCCGACATCACCGGAAGGTCAGCCCCGACCCGCCGGCCCAACAGAAGCCACCCCGGCCCTGCTGACGCCTGGCCCCAAGCCCCATCCATTTGCCCGCCGGGCCGTCGAGCGCGCATCATGTCGGGCATGAAACATCTCCCTCTCTCCGCCGTGGCCCGCGTGCTCCTCCTTGCCTGCGCCGTAGCCGTGATGCCGGCCGGGCCCCTGCCCGCTCCATCGGCCCGCGCCGATGAGCCGGCGGCGTTTGCGATCCCCGACAGCGACGACGGCCTCCCCGGTGCTGGCCCGATCCGCCGCTACGACTGGTTCAAGGATCTCTGGAAGGAACGGCGCGGCGCGTGGGCCGGCAAGAAGGCTGCCGACAAACGGGCCCTCGTGTTCCTCGGCGACTCGATCACCCAGGGCTTCGGTGACGATTTTCAGGGGGCCTTCCCCGGCGCGAAGCTCGCCAACCGCGGCATCAGCGGCGACACGACCCGCGGCATGCTCCTCCGTCTCGCCGACGATTGTTTGGCCCTCGACCCATCAGGCGTCGTCATGCTCATGGGGACCAACGACCTCGAAGAGGGAGCAGAGCCGGAGACGATTGCCTCCAACGTGAAGGCGATCATCGCGGCGATCGAAGCGAAGAACCCACGGACGCCGATCATCGTCTGCCAGGTCTTCCCGAGTGCCGCCGACAAGAAGCGCCCGGCCGAGAAGATCAAGAAGCTCAACGTGCTCGTCGCCGAGGCCGTGAAGGGTGACCCGCGCGTCCGGCTCGTCGACACCTGGACGCTCTTCGCCAATGACGCCGGCGATGCGAAAGCCGAGGAGTTCCCCGATCTCCTCCATCCCAACGACCAGGGCTATGCCAAGTGGGTGGCCGCGATCAGGCCGGTCCTCGAGACCCTCGATCTCGTTCCGACTCCCGCCGACGATTTCCAGCCCGAGCCCGGCTTCGAGCCGCTCTTCAACGGCCACGACCTCACCGGCTGGGGCTACCGCGACCAGCCGACGCTCGAGAGGCAGCTCGATCTCGATGGCCGTGAGAGCAGCCCGGATGGCCGCTACGTCGCCAAGGATGGCCGGATCGTCGTCACGACCCCGCCGGAGGGGCGTCGCGTCGAACAGCTCTGGACGACGAAGGAGTTCCCCGGCAACTTCCTCCTCAAGCTCGAGTTCCGGGCCACGCCGACCGCCGACAGTGGCGTCTTCATCCGCGCCCCGCAGCTCCAGTGCCGCGATTATCTCCTCGCCGGTCCTTACAAGGAGCTGAAGCACTACAAGCCGCAGGAATGGAACGAGCTGGTGATCGCGGTCAAGGACGGTGTCGCACACTGCACCTGCAACGGCGAAGTCCTCGAAGCGGCTTACAAGCTCCCCGAGACCGGCCCGATCGGCCTCGAGGGGGATTCGGGCCAGCTCGAGTACCGGCGAATCCGCATCTCGAAGCTCCCCTGACGGCGCTCATTCGGCAACGAGCGACGCTCACGCCGGCTCGACCCGGACGTCGGACACGAGGGTTTCCACCGCCGGCCGCTCCAGTCGCCCAGCGAGGAGCGTGCCGCAGTTGAAGGCGGCGCAGGCCATTCCGAAGCAGATCGCCTCGAGCGGTTCGCTGCCGCGGCCGATCTTGTCGGCGATCCCGGCAGCGAGGCAATCTCCACAGCCGATCGGATTGACGACGCGTTCGCGCCGCGGCGGCACGATGCGGAACCAGCCCGGCGGCCCGAGCGCGAGGGCTGGCTTCGCCCCGTCGGTGACGAGCACCCATTCGGCCCCCTGAGCGCGGATCTCTTCCATGGCAGCGCGGAGATCGGCCTCGGCTGCGAGTGGCCGGCCGACCGTCCTGGCAAGCTCCTCCCGATTCGGCTTCACGAGAAACGGCCGACAGGGAAGCGCCGCGAGGAGCTCAGGTCCTCGGGCGTCGACGATCGCCGGGCAGGAGGTGCGCTCGAGGAGATCGCGGTAGATCGTCACGGGGGTGCCGGCGGGGAGCGATCCGGAGAGCACGACCGCAGCGGCCCCCGC
>CAMCCR010000293.1 GCA_945873085.1 Candidatus Kuenenia stuttgartensis
GGCAATTTCGTCCTCACCGGGATCGGCGCGCGGCTCGAGCCTGTCGATGCGACGGCGGCGCCGCGGGGGAGGTTTGTGCGCATCGAGCTCCCCGGTAACGAGAAGATTCTTTCGCTGGCCGAGGTGGAGGCCTTCCGCGGTGGCGAAAACATTGCCCGTGGCAAGCCGGCGACGCAGGCGTCGACAACGCACGACGCCCCGGCAGGCCGGGCCGTTGACGGCGTCACCGAAGGGGGCTTCTTCGTCGCCAACTCCGTCACCCACTCCGCGACGCAGGCCGATCCGTGGTGGGAGGTCGATCTTGGCGCCGACGAGCCCGTCGATCGGATCGTCGTCTGGAACCGAACCGACGGCGGCGTCGGCACGCGTCTCGCGGGAGCGCGGGTGATCCTCCTCGACACCAACCGGCAGCCGGTCTGGCAGACGGTCCTCGAGACGGCCCCGGAGTCGAGCGTGGCGCTCGGGCCGGCGGCGGGGCGTGAGGTGCCGCTGGCGGTGGCATTCGCGAGCCGTTCGCAGGAGGGATTCCCGGCAGCGAAGGTGCTTGCTCCGGCTGATGAGAAGAAGGAGCTCGACGGTGGCTGGGCGCCCGGGGGGGCTGCCCCGGCAACGCTCGTCGTGGCGCCGGCGGAGCCAGTGGCGGTGAAGCCAGGAGAGCGGCTTGTCGTTGTCCTCCGCGCGCGTTCCAAGCATGACAACCACACGATCGGCGTCGTTCGTGTCGCGGTCTCCTCAGAGCCACGCGTGAAGGAGTGGGCAGGGGTGCCTGCCGACGTGATCGCGATGCTCGTCAAGCCTGCGCACGAGCGGAGCGACGCCGAGAAGGCTCGGCTCGCCGACCACCACCGCCGTGTTGTCGCCGCCGAGACGGCTCCGGCCCGCGAGCGGATGGCGGCGCTTTCCGGAGAGCTTGCCGCCATCAAGCCGGCGAAGCTGCCGGTCATGGAGGAGCTGGCCGCCGACAAGCGCCGGGTGACAAAGCTCCAGCATCGGGGCAACTGGCAGGATCTCGGGGCCGAGGTCACGGAAGGGGTGCCGGAAGCGTTTCAGTTGCCGGTGGCGCCATCGGAGGCTGGTCGGATCGACCGGCTGGCGCTGGCGAAGTGGCTCGTCGACCCGGCCAATCCACTGACGGCCCGGGTGACGGTGAATCGGCTCTGGGAGCGGCTCTTCGGGACGGGCCTGGTGTCGACGAGCGAGGAGTTCGGCAGCCAGGGTGATCTGCCGAGCGATCCCGAGCTCCTCGATTGGCTCGCCGTCGAACTCGTGGCCCGTGGCTGGGACACCAAGGCGATCCTCCGCGAGATCGTCACCAGCGCCACCTACCGGCAGACCTCGAAGGCCGATCCGGCGGTCGTCGCCCGCGATCCCGACAACCGACTCCTGGCGCGCGGTCCGCGCGTCCGCCTCTCCGCCGAGGTGATCCGCGACCAGGCCTTGGCAGCTGCAGGGCTCCTGTCGCGGAAGAAGGGGGGCCCGAGCGTCAATCCGCCGCAGCCCAACCTCGGGCTCTCGGCGGCCTTCGGCGGTGGGATCGACTGGAAGACGAGCCAGGGGGAGGACCGCCTCCGGCGGGCGATCTACACGACCTGGCGGCGGAGCAATCCCTATCCCTCCATGGCCGCCTTCGACGCCCCCAACCGCGAGGTCTGCACGATCCGCCGCCCACGGACGAACACCCCGCTCCAGGCGCTCGTCACGCTCAACGATCCGGTTTATGTCGAGGCGGCCCAGAGCTTGGCCCGACGGATGGTGACGGAGGGGGGATCGACCGATGCCGAGCGGGTGATCCGCGGCTTCCGGCTCGTGCTCGCCCGGCAGCCGTCCCCGGTCGAGGTCGATCGGCTCGTCCGGCTCCATGCCGAGGCGCTCGTCGATTACCGGCAGGCGCCCGAGGCAGCGCGGAAGCTGGCCACAGAGCCGCTCGGCCCCCCCCCTGCCGACCTCGCCGATCTCCCCGATCTGGCCGCGTGGACGCTGGTGGCCAATGTGATTCTCAATCTCGACGAATCGTTCATGTGCCCGTGAGCGGAGGAACCTGCCCCATGGATCCGATCTTCGAACAGAAGTCTCTCGCCACCCGCCGTCACCTCCTCGGTGGCATGGGCGGGGGTATCGGTGGACTGGCCCTGGAAGCGCTCCTCGGGGGAGCTGCGCCGTTCGGCCGCGCGGCGAGGGGAGTCGAGAGCGAGGCCAACCACGGCCACGACGTTCCGGCCGATCCGCTCGCTGCGCGGGTGCCGCACTTTACGCCGAAGGCGAAGCGGATGATCGTCATCCACCTCACCGGCTCGCCCCCCCATCTCGATCTCTACGACCACAAGCCGGAGCTCGTGAAGCATTCGGGGGAGGACTGCCCGGCCGAGACGATCAAGGGGAAGACGTTCGCCTTCACGAGTGGCACGCCGAAGCTCATGGGGACGCCGCGGAGCTGGAAGCGGTGTGGGGAGAGCGGCATGGAGCTCTCCGACGCGATCCCCAATCTCCAGCGCGTGGCCGATCGACTCTGCGTCGTGCGGAGCATGCACACCGACCAGTTCAACCATGCCCCCGCGGAGCTCCTCCTCTACACCGGCGCCGCCCGCTCCGGTCGGCCGAGCCTGGGAAGCTGGGTGACGTATGGCCTGGGGAGCGAAAACCAGAATCTCCCCGGCTTCGTCGTCCTCATTTCGTCTGGCGTGCAGCCCAACGGCGGCACGAGCAGTTTTGGATCGGGCTTCCTCCCGAGCGTCTATCAGGGCGTGCAGTGCCGGTCGCAGGGGGATCCGGTCCTCTATGTCTCCGATCCCCCCGGCATGGACCGGAAGACGAGGCGCAAAAGCCTCGATGCCCTCAAGGATCTCAACGAACTGCAGGCGCGCGAGCTCGGCAACGCCGAGACGCTCACCCGCATCGCACAGTACGAGCTGGCCTATCGGATGCAGACGAGCGTGCCGGAGGTGATGGACATCTCCCGCGAGCCGGCCAGCGTCCTCGAGGCCTATGGCGCGATGCCCGGCCAGGCGAGCCTCGCCAACAACTGCCTCCTCGCCCGCCGGCTCGTCGAGCAGGGGGTGCGGTTTGTCCATCTCTTCGACTGGGGCTGGGACTTCCACGGCACCGGCCCCGGCGAGGACATCCGCGACGGTTTGACCAAGAAGGCGGCGACGTTCGACAAGCCGGCCGCGGCGCTCATCGAGGATCTCGAGGCCCGCGGCCTCCTCGACGACACGCTCATCCTCTGCACCGGCGAGTTCGGCCGGACGCCGTTCCGCGAGGGGCGCACCGCCGGGGGCGACGTGCTCGGTCGCGATCACTTCCCCGATTGCTACTCGATCTGGATGTGCGGCGGCGGCACGAAGCCGGGATTTGTCCACGGGGCGAGCGACGATCTCGGCTTCAAGCCGGCGGTCGATCCGGTCCATGTTCACGATCTCCAGGCGACCATCATGCACCTTCTCGGCTTCGACCACACGAAGCTCACCTGGCGCTTCCAGGGACGCGACTTCCGCCTCACCGACGTCCATGGCACGGTTGTCCGGTCGCTCCTGTCGTGAGGGCCCTGGCCGTGGGACGCAGGCGTCGGTGGCTGACGCTGGTCGTGATGACGGCCTGCGCGCTGATGGGGCTTTGTGGCGCGGGGCTGGCCCATGGCGTGGAGGCCCGGCCGAATGTCCTCTGGTTTGTCGTCGACGACATGTCGCCCGACCTTTCCTGCTACGGCGGGAGAAATGTTGCCACGCCGAACATCGATCGGCTGGCCCGCGAGGGGACGCTCTTCGAGCACGCCTTCACGACGGCGCCGGTCTGCTCGCCGAGCCGCTCGGCGCTGATCACAGGGATGGTTCAGACGGCGATCGGCGCCCATCATCACCGCAGCGGCCGCGGCGTGCTGAAGATCGAACTCCCGGCGGGCATCAGGCCGCTGCCGGCGATCCTCCAAGATGCCGGCTATCACACCTGCATCGGCGACGGCCTCGGCGCGGCCGGCGACGGCCGGCTCGGCAAGACCGACTACAACTTCCAATGGGATCCGGCGATCTACGCCGGTCATGACTGGGCGACACGGAAGCCCGGGCAGCCGTTCTTCATGCAGGTGATGCTCCCGGGGGGCAAGCTCCGGGGCGAGACGCTCGAGTCGATTCGGGCACTCTCGAAGCGTGC
>CAMCCR010000294.1 GCA_945873085.1 Candidatus Kuenenia stuttgartensis
TCCCTTCAACAGAGTGCCCGAGGGATCGGTCGAGGGTTTGAGTTCGGGTGCTCGACGCTAGGAGCCATCACCATGGCGAAGAAGAAGAAGAAGGCTGCCAAGAAGGTCGCCAAGAAGAAGGGCAAGAAGTAATTCCTTCCCGGCGACGATCCGCGACGCGGCCTTAGGCCGTGCGAGCGGGCACCGAGCCGGGAACCCTTCCTGACCAGACGAGAAAGGCCGGCCCGGGCCCTTGGGCGCCCGGGCCGGCCTGATTTTTGCGCTCGTCCCACTCTTTTCCGGCGCGGCCGCTTCCGTCCGGCCCGTTCTCAGGCCATAGTGGCCGGATGAATGACTTCGAACCACGCGGTGAGTATCTCCTCGTCGCCTGCCAGGCCGGCGCCGAGGATGTCGTCGCCGCCAGAATGGCGCAGGCCCTGCCCGGATCGACCCGCGGCGCCTGGCGGCGGGGCGTCGTCACCTTCCGCCTCCCTCCCGGCGTCGACCCGAGCCCCGCCGATCTCGATCGCGTCCGCGATTCACTCGTCGTCGCCCGCACGCTCTTTCGGTGCTACGGCCAGATCCGTTGGGACGACGACGCCGGAAGGCTCACGGCCCTCCGTGAGCGTCTCCCCGCCGCGCGCTTTGACGCTGTCCATCTTTATCCCCGCGATCTCCGGGCCCTCGCCGCGGCCGACGTCGTCGCCGACATGCCCCGGCTTGCCACGGCTGCGGGGCTCGCCGCGGCCTTCCCTGAGGCGACGCTCGGCATCGCCCGTCCGGGAGATCTCGTCCTCGACTGTCTCTCCGACGGCGACGATCGCTGGTGGATCGGCTGGCACAGGGCTCAGGCGCCGTCGACCTGCTGGCCCGGTGGCCTCCACCCGCGCCCCCTTCCCGGCGACAAGGTGTCGCGCGCGTGGCTTAAGCTCGACGAGGCGATCGAGAGCTTCGGCGTCGAGTTCAGCGCCGGTCAGCACGCCTGTGAACTCGGCGCTTCCCCCGGAGGCGCCTGCCAGCGGCTCCTCGAGAGTGGCCTCGAAGTCGTCGGCATCGATCCGGCGCTCGTCGATCCGGTGGTCGCGGCGATCCCCGGCTTCACGCAATGGCGGATGCGAGCCAGGGACGTGCCGCTGCGCGACCTGCGCGGCTTCGAGTGGGTCGTCGCCGACATGAACATCGATCCGACGAGCACCCTCGAGGCGATCGGTCGCGTCGTCACTGCCCCAGGCTCGCGGGCCGGCGGGATCATCGCCACCCTCAAGATTCCCGACTGGTCGCGGGCCGCGGGCCTCGATGCCTGGCTCGGGCAGTTCCGCTGCTGGGGATTCACACCGCGGGCCCGGCAGCTCTCCACCGGCGGCCGCGAGGTGTGTGTCGTGGCGCTGCGCACAGGCCCGCGCCGCAATCAGCGCGGCGGTCAGGCCGCGGCTCGGGGCAGCGAAGGGGTCAGGCGGGCGCGCCCCGCCAAACGTCGGCCGGATCGGTGAGGCTCCCCGACACCAGGTGCATCATGCCCGCCGCGGTGTCGAGGACGAGCGCGCCATCGGCATCGATCCCGTGGCAGACACCGACGAGACGGCGGCCGTCGTCGCGGTGCACCGTGACGACGGTGCCGACGAGGCTGCACAGCGGCCGGTAGCGTTCCACGAGCACCCCCGGATCGCGCGACGTCTCGCCGAGGAGGGAGAACAGCCGGGGGACGAAGATGCCGAGGAGTTGCGCGCGCGACAGCGACCGGCCGGTGATGTCGGGGAGCGTGCCAACCCGGCCGCGCAGGCTCTCGGGCGCGTCAGCGGCAGATCCGGTGGTGTTCACGCCGACACCGAAGATCACCCGTCCGCCAGGGGCGGTCTCGACGAGGATGCCGGCCAGCTTCCGTCCGCCGGCAACGATATCGTTCGGCCAGCGGACCCGCGCCGCGATCGATGGCTCGAGGAGGGCGAGGCTCTCGGCCAGCGCCACGCCGCAGGCGAGCGACCACAGCGGCGTGACCCGCGTGGTTTCGACTCCCCCCACCCGCGCCGTATCGACGACGAGGCTCATCGCCAGGCTCCCCGGCGCCTGCCACCATCCTGCCCCGCGCCTCCCCCGGCCGGCGGTCTGCCGGTCGGCGAGAACAGCCAGCGGCAATCCCACGCCCGGCTCGGCAGCCAAGCCCCGAGCCCGCTCCATCGTCGAGGTCACCTCGGCGAGGACTTCGATGGCGGCCAAGCCGGTGGCACGTTGCACCGCAGCGCGATCAAACGGCTCGGCATCGACACCGCCGGCCGCGGGTCGGGGCCTTGGGGCATCAGGGCGGGGGAGCGACACGGGGGGTTCCTTGCGGAGAACGCGGGGAAAGCGGCTTTGGGCCGTTCCCTCTTTACCCAGTTCTCCCCGGAAGCGGCAGTCCCCCCGGAGCCCCGGCGTCGGATCGGGGTACGACCTTGACCCTGCGGCGCGCGGCGTGGTACCCCCCCGGGCTGTCGGCAGTCTGCCCTCCATCGCTTCAACATTTTTTGCCCGCAAGGGTTCGATCCGTGCGCTTGAAGATCCGAAACGCCGTGCGGAGCCTGACTGTGGCGCTGCTGTGCGCGCTCGTGTCAGGGGCGACGGTCACCGACGGGCAAACGGTGTCGCTCCCCACGCCCCCCTCATCGCAGCTCGACCGGGTCATGCCGGTGCAGTATCTCGCCCCGCCGCCGACCCAATGGGATCCCTACGCGCCCCAGGGAACACAGCTCCCCGCGGCCGCGCCGCAGGCCGGCAACTGGGCTCCTTCCGGACTCACCGGTCAGCCGGGCTATCCGGGCTACTCGACCGCGGCGCCGTCGCTGGCCCCCCCGCCGCCACCCTATGGCGCGCCGCCTGGAGGCTCCCCGGCATCGGCCTTCTCGCCGCAGGCGATCATGGCCAGCCCGACGATGCAGCAGACGATGCGCGTCTTCCAAGGGGTGCGCGGAAGCTGGGCCTACCTCTACGGCAGCGGCGACGGCACGAGCGTCGGGGTCAACGAACTCGACACCACGGCCACGTTCGCAATCCCGTTCTTCCACAACTCGCAGGCCAATCTCAACCACGCGCCCCTCCTCATCACCCCGGGATTCGGCCTCCAGCTCTGGGACGGACCGCAGACCACGTCGACGATGCTCGCCGACCTCCCGCCGAGCACGTACGACGTGTTCATCGACGCGGCTTGGAATCCGCAGTTCACGCCGCTGTTTGGGGCCGAGCTCGGCATCCGCACCGGCGTCTACACCAACTGGGACGTGATGGTGTCGCAGAGCTGGCGCATCATGGGGCGCGCCGTCGGCACGCTCCAGCTGACGCCGACCATGCAGGGCAAGGCGGGGATCGTCTACCTCGACCGCAACCAGGTGAAGCTCCTCCCCGTCATTGGCATGACCTGGGTGCCCAACGCCAACGCCCGCTACGACATCCTCTTCCCCACCCCAAAAGCGGCCTGGCGCTTCAGTGAGGTGGCCAACCGCTCGCTGTGGGGCTACGTGGCGGGAGAGTACGGCGGCGGCGCCTGGACCTTCCGCCGCTCCACCGGACAGATCTCCCCCTTCGACTACAACGACATCCGCATCGTTTTCGGCGGCGAGCTCGTGCCGAAGACGCCGCAGGGCCTCACCGGCCATCTCGAGCTCGGTTACGTCTTCTACCGGCAGCTGTTCTTCGTCGACGGCCCCCCGCAGATCCAGGATCTCGACGACACCTGGATGATCCGCCTCGGCCTCGGCTACTGACCGGCCCCACGCCCGGAGACCCTCACTTGCACCGTCACGTCTCCACACGGCTGTGCCTCGCCGCGCTCGTCATGTTTGTCATGTTTTTCATGTTTGTCATGGCAGCACCGACGGTCGCGGCCGACGACCCGCTCCCGCTCCCGCTCCCGCTCCCGCCTCCGCTTCCGGCGACGATCGACGACGAGGCCGGCTCGATCGACGTCGCGGTGCCGCTGCCGGCGGTGGAGGAGTTCGTCCCCGGTCGGGTCCGCCTGGCCGCGATCGGCGATCCCCAGGATCTCCAGGAGCCTCTCCTCCTCGACGACTTGGCGCCGCCGGGGCAGCCGCGGCAGGAGTTTGAGCCGCCGGCAGGGCGGAAGCTTCCCCCTGGAGCGAAGCCGGGGATGCTCCAGCAGGCGATCTCCAC
>CAMCCR010000295.1 GCA_945873085.1 Candidatus Kuenenia stuttgartensis
GCGCATCTGCTCGGCGCGGGCCCTGGGGAAATCGGCCATGGCGATCTCGGAGGGGCTCGTCGAGGTCGCCCCCTTGCGGCTGACGGTGTCGAGGGGGATCTCGCGCGTGAGCTCGTCGGGGAACACCGCCTTGACGTCGCCGACGCTGAGCGTGCCGTTGCGGCAGGTGATCGTGAGCACCCCCTTGGCGGCATCGGCGTGCATCGTCGCCTTCTCAGCGGAGACGGTCACCGGGTCGCCGGTCTCGGGCTGGTAGGAGAGGGTGGGGCGGATGAGATCCTTCCCCACGACGTTCTTGACGTTGATCGAGATCTGCGGGGCGCTATAGGAGCGGTGCTGGCGGAGCCTGCCGTAGATGATCTCCTCGACGCTCGAGACGATGACGCGGCGGATCCCGTCACGGCCCCACGACACGGCGACGTCGTTGAGCCACACCGACACGAAGCTCACGGCCACGGCCAAGCCGACCGCAGGCCACATCGCCGCCATCGGCGAGATCCCCGCGGCCTTGAGTGCGGTGATCTCGTTGGTCGCCGACATCCGCCCGAACACGCTCGCCACGGCGAAGAGCATCGTGCCGGGCACGGCGAACCGCATCGCCTCGGGGAGGACGTACGGCACGAGGGCTGCGATCTGCATCATCCCCAGCCCCTGCTGCTGGGCTTCCTTCACGAGCCCGACGACGAGCATGAACAGCGTCAGCGCCGAGAGCGCCACGAGGAACACCTGAAGCAGCTCGGAGAGCACGTAGCGGGAGACGATTTTCATGGGCGACGGTCACCCTCGCTCGTGGTGGTGGCCGCCAGGGGGCGACGGGGGCGGGGCGCGGAGGGTGTCGCCGGAGCGGGCCTCCTCGACCGAGCGGCTGTAGACGGCGATCGCCTCCGCGGCGGCCACCGTCGCTTCGTGAAAGCTCCCTGCCGCAATGAACTTCCGCGCTCGGGTGGCGGCGGCGAGCATCCGATCGCATTCCGGGGGGGCGAGGCCGTCGGCGGCCGATTCGGCGCTCGCCACGATCCCCTCCACGAGCGCCGCGCGGGGAGAGCAGTTGTAGGTGCGGTAGGGGCCCTGGCCGAGTCGGCTGCCGGAGGCGAGCGAGCGGCCATCTCCGGCGGGAAGGGCGAAGCCGACGAAGGCCATCACGACCATCGCCACCATCACAAGCAACGCCGCGGCGCTGGCGACGCTGCAGATCGTCCGCGGCAGGTCGCCAAGCGAACGGGCGAAATCCCCCCATGGGCTCAGGAGGAGCGCGACGAGGAGACTTGCGGCCGCGATGGCCAGTTGCTTCCAGGGGAGCTGCTGCTTCTGGCTCCGCGGTTGGTAGTCTTCGTCGAGCGCCCAGGCGGGGGCGCCGTGGACATTCGCCGACACCTCCTCCGCCCCGGCCTTCGCCACGATCACGGTGACGTTGTCGGGGGCGCCGCGGACGAGCGTCAGGCCAACGAGCGCCGCACAGGCGTCGCGCGGCGGGAGTTCCTTGAGGAACAGCCCGATCTCCTCATCGGCCACCTGCCCCGACAGGCCGTCGCTGCAGAGGAGGTACACATCCCCCTGCTCGACCGAGTGCGGCCCTTCGATGTCGACCTCGACGCGGGCATGCGGGCCCATCGAGCGGGTGATGACGTTCTTCCCCACCGTCCGTTCGGCCTGTTCGCGCGTCAGCCCCCCTTGGCTTTCGAGTTCCCACACGGCGGAGTGGTCGCGGGTGAGCTGATCGAGGGTCGTGCCGCGGAGCCGGTAGGCACGGCTGTCGCCGACGTGGCCGACGAGCACGCCGCGCGGCACGAGGACGAGCGTCGTGCAGGTTGTCCCCATGCCGAGATATTCCGGCTGCCGGCGGCCGCGGAGATTGATCTCGCTGTTGGCCTGTTCGAGGCTGCGGAGGAGCGCCAGCGGGGGGGAACGCTGGGCATTCTTCTCATAGATCAGCGGCACCTGTTCGGCGGCGATTTTGCTTGCCCGTTCCCCGGCGACATGGGCTCCCATCCCGTCGGCGACGAGGAGCAGCCAGCCGCGCGACTGATACTGCTGCGGGCTCACCGGGGGCACCACCGCCAGGGAATCCTGGTTGTTGGCGCGGCGGCGACCGATGTCGGTCTGCTCGCCGTACACGAGGGTGGTGCCGGATCCCACGCGTGAACAGCCTGACAAAAAAGGGGGAAGGATGGCAGCGGCCGCTCGGCCGCAAACCGCCCGATTCTAGCGGCCTCAATCGCTGCCTGCGACCGCAAACCGGTCCGGGAAAGGGGGTTGTGGGGCGAGGCGGGCCCTGGCCTGTCGGTCTGGCGGCGGCCGCGGGGGCTCTCTATTCTCCCCGCCATGCATTCCGCCCGCCCCCATCGCCGTGCCCGCACCAAGTGGCCTGTTTTCCCGCTGGGAATCGCCCTTTTGACGCTTGTCATGGTCGCCGGGAGCGGCTGCGTGCAGCGGCGGATGACGATCCGCTCCAATCCCCCCGGGGCCCTCGTCTACGTCGACGACTATCAGATTGGGACGACGCCGGTCTCGACCGATTTCGTCTACTACGGCACGCGGAAGATCCGTCTGGTCAAGGACGGCTTCGAGACCCTGACGGTGCGGCAGCCGATTCCCGTCCCCTGGTACGAGGTGTTTCCGCTCGACTTCGTGAGCGAAAACCTCTGGCCGTGGGAGATCCGCGACGAGCGCGTCGTCGATCTGGCGATGGCTCCGGCCGAATCGCAGCCGGCTGAGCTGGTCGTTGCCCGCGCCCAGACGGCCCGCCTCGCCGCCGGCAGCCTCCCGCCGGTGCCCGCTGCTCCGCTCCCGGCTGTCGTGACGCCCCTCCCGCTCCCGCCGCAACAGCCCGCCTTACCCCCGCCCCCACCTTCCTTCCCGCCGCCCCCACCCTCCTTCCAGCAGGCGCCCGCTGGCCAGCTCCCGCCTCCGGCGGCTAGCCCGCTCCAATTCCCCGGCTCCGCGCTCGAGCCGCCGCGCTTCAACGCGCCGACGCAGGGGATTCCGAGCCTCGGGGCTCCTCCCTCCGGGCTGTGAGCCGGCGACGCCCGGCCGTGCCATAATCGTCGCATGGCACCGATTCCCGGCGACGAACATCCTTCCAGGCCAAGCCTCCCGGCCGCTCCGCGCGCCGAGCTCGACCGGCTCAAGCTTGCCAAGCTCCGCGCCTGCTTGGCCGAGATCCTCCCTGCCAACGCCTTCTATCGCGCGAAGCTCGGGGCTAGCCGGGCACTGCCAGAGTCGCTTGACGAGTTTTCCACCTGGCCGGTGACGACAAAAGAAGAGCTCGTCGCCGGCGCCGCCGCCGCCGGTGTGCCTGCGAATCTCACCTATCCGCTGGAGTCGTATGTTCGCTGCCATCGCACGAGCGGCACGCATGGCCGGCCGATGCCGGTCTTTGACACGGCCAGCGACTGGACCTGGTGGATGGAATGTTGGCGGGCGATCCTCGCGCGGGGCGCTGTCGGCCCTGGCGACCGCGTCCTCGTCGCCTCGTCGTTCGGCCCGTTCCTCGGCTTCTGGAGTGGCTTCGACGGCGTCCTCGCCTGTGGCGCGATGGCGATCCCCACCGGCGGGCTGTCGAGCCTCGCGCGCCTCGAGATGGCCCGCAGTCTTTCCGCCACGGTGCTGATGGTGACGCCGAGCTATGCGCTTCATCTGGCCGAAGTGGCGGCGGAGTCGAAGCTCGATCTCGCCCGCCTGCCGATTCGGTTGGTGATCGTGGCCGGCGAGCCGGGGGGATCGGTGGCTGCCGTCCGCGACCGGATCGGGCAGGCCTTTGATGCCAACGTCCTCGATCACGCTGGCGCCAGCGAAGTCGGGCCGTGGGGAGTGGGGGATCGGCATGGCCGGCATCTCGATCTCCTCGAGCCCTGGTTCCACCCGGAGTTTCTTTCCGTCGAGACAGGTCGTCCGGCCGCTCCGGGGGAGCTTGCCGAGCTTGTCCTCACGACGCTCGGCCGCGTCGGTGCCCCGGTCCTTCGCTACCGCACCGGCGACCTCGTCCGTCCGCGCTTTCCAGACAACGCCGAGATCGCGGCGGGGGAGAGCCCGTGGGTGAAGCTCGAGGGGGGCGTGATTGGCCGGGCCGACGACATGCTCGTCGTCCGCGG
>CAMCCR010000296.1 GCA_945873085.1 Candidatus Kuenenia stuttgartensis
GACTTCCACGATCTCGCTGACGCGGCCCTCCCATCCGCCGAAAACGTCCGCCCGTTCTTCTGGCACCAGCCCCACTCCACCAACCAGGGGGGCCGGCCGGCCGGTGCGATCCGACTGGGGGACTGGAAGCTCATCGAACACTTCGAGGACGGTAGCCTCGAGCTCTTTCACACCAGCGACGACGGCGGCGAGACGACCGACTGCTCGGCTGCCGAGCCGGCGCGGGTGGCCGACCTCCGCGGCCGACTCGAAGCCTGGCGCCGCAGCGTCGCTGCGAAGGAGATGACGGCCAACCCTCGCTTCAACCCGGCCGCCTGGCAGTCCTGCCATGCCGAGATCGATGTCTCGAAGCTCCCTGCCGCGGCGACAGCCGCCGAGATGGTCGCGCCGCTTGCCGCGTGGCGGAAGGCGATGGATGACGACGGCGCCGGCCCCCTGGCGACACGGAACGGCTTTATCCGCCTGTTGGCGAGAGACGCCACCGTGGCCGGAGAGAAGCTCTGCTACGAGCCACAGCCCGAGAAGGACACGCTCGGCTACTGGGTGAATGCCGCCGACAGGGCATGGTGGGATTTTCGGCTCGACGAGCCGGGCCGCTACCGGGTCACCGTTCTGCAGGGCTGCGGGGCGGGGCAGGGGGGATCGACCGTGGAGCTGAACACCGGCGTCGCGGGGCTCGAGTTCATCGTCGAGGAGACGGGGCACTTCCAGCGCTTTGTGCCGCGGGCCGTCGGCACGCTCGACCTCCCCGCCGGGAACGTGAGACTCGTGGTCACCCCTCTGGAAAAGAAGGCTGCCGCAGTGATGGACCTGCGGAGCGTGACGCTCGAGCGGATCGACTGACAAGGGCGGCCGGCGGGCCTGACGGGCGGAACGAGATCTGTCAGATCTGGTAGTCGTGTTCGAGGGCCGGGACCTCGCCGCGCATGCGGAGCTTCGGTCGTTCGAGGACGACCGTCGTCCGGGGATCGATGCTCCGCGTCAGCCAAACGTTGCTGCCGATGACGGAATCGTGACCGATCCGCGTCGCCCCGCCGAGGACAGTGGCATTGGCGTAGATCACGACGTTGTCCTCGATCGTCGGATGACGCTTCGTCCCCCGGACGAGATGCCCGTCGCTGTCGGTCTGGAATGACAGCGCGCCGAGCGTCACCCCTTGATAGAGCTTGACGTGGCTGCCGATCTCACACGTCTCGCCGATGACGACGCCAGTGCCGTGATCGATGAAGAAGTGATCGCCGATCGTCGCGCCGGGGTGGATGTCGATGCCGGTCCGCGCATGGGCCCACTCGGCCATCATCCGGGGAATGAGCGGCACTTCGAGGCGGTGGAGAAGGTGCGCCAGCCGGTGGATCGTGACCGCCTCGAGCCCGGGATAGCAAAAGATTACCTCGTCGAGCGTCCGCACGGCCGGGTCGCCGTCGTAGGCCGCCTGGACATCCGTGGCGAGAACGCGGCGCAGATCGGGGATCTTCCCGAGAAACTCCACCGCCTTCGCCTGCCCGAGGGCGTCGAAATCGGCAGCGTCGACACATTCCTGGACGACGTCCGGGACGGCCGGCAACTCGGCGCCGTGGACGGCCGCCTGAGCCCGGGCCGCCACGCTGTGGCGCAGGGCCCGGCCGATCTGCGTCGTCAGCTTGTCATGGAGACCGTCGATGAGGTCGCCGACATGGTAGGTGACGTTGCCGAGGTGGAGATTCTCGCGCCGCCGGTAGCCCGGATAGAGGATCTCCTTGAGGTCCTCACAGGCAGCGACGATCGTCTCGTACTTCGGCAGCGGGCAGTGCCCGAGGTACTGGATCGTGGGGACGTCCTGATACGTCTCCACGATCCGCCGGGTGAGCTCCGGGAGTTGTTCCTTGATGCGAAGGTCGGTAGCCATGGGACTCGATCGTAGGGCCCTGCCGACCCGCTCGGCAACGGGGACGGTCAGGCGGGAAACGGAGCCGGGTCAGGCGCGGGAGCCGAACCGGGGCGCCCGCATACTCAAGCCCCCGTTCCCTTCGACGCGGAAGGTTGCGGAAATTGAGGGTTGTTTGGCCGTTTGCCCCCGCCAAGCTCCCGCCCCCGGTGACTGGGAAAGGAGGGAAAACGGCGGGATTTCAGGCCGATTCGCCGCAGGCGGCCAGGGCGGCGGCAAGCGACAGCCCGCCGTCATAGAGGGCCCGGCCGACGATGCAGCCCTCGGCGCCGATGCCAGCCACGCGGCGGAGGTCGTCGGCGACGGCGATTCCCCCCGACGCCACGACCGGAAGGCGGACGCTCTGGATCATCTCCGACAGGGCGGTCAGGTTCGGCCCCGAGAGCATCCCGTCGGTGGCGATGTCGGTGTACACCAAGCCGGCCAGCGGGAGATGCTCACTCCGCCGGGCGACGTCGAGGGCGAGCACCGGGCTCGTGTCGACCCAGCCACGGACCGCGACGCGACCGTCCCGGGCATCGAGGCCGAGAACGATCTTGCCGGGGAGAGCCTCGGCCATGATCCCGAGGAGCTCCGGTTGCTCGATGGCGACACTCCCCACGACCAGCCGGGAGACGCCGGCATCGGCATAGGCGCGGGCGATGTCGAGCGAGCGGATCCCCCCGCCGAGCTGACAGGGCACCCCTGCCGCCTTCACCATCCGGGCGACGAGGTCGGCCTGCACCGGGCTCCCCGACTTCGCGCCGTCGAGGTCGACGACATGGATCCGCCGGGCCCCCTGATCGACGAATCGTCGCACCTGCTCGACCGGGTCGTCCGCAAACACCGTCTCACGGTCGTAGTCCCCCTGGAGCAGACGGACGCAGCGTCCCCCGCGGAGGTCGATCGCGGGCCACAGATCCATGGGGACATCTCCAGAGGGGCGGCGGGGAACGTCAACGGAAAATCGGTCGCAGGTCGATCGCGGGTCAGGGGCGGTCAACGAACGCCCGGAGGAGACGCATGCCGGTCTCCTGGCTCTTTTCGGGATGGAATTGCGTGGCGAACAAGCGACCGCGGGCGACAGCGGCACAGAACTCGCCCCCGTAGTCGGTGACCCCGGCGATCACGGAGGGGTCGCGGGGCCGGGCGGCGTAGGAGTGGACGAAGTAGTACCAATCGTCGGGGCTTTGCGCGAATCGCCCGGCCGCGGGGCCCCAGGTGACGGTGTTCCACCCCATGTGGGGCACCTTCATCCCCGCGGGGAGTTCAAACCGGGCCACGTCCCCTTCGAGGAGCCCGAGACCGCGGTTTTCGCCCCCCTCCCAGCCGGTCTCGAAGAGGAGCTGGAGGCCCATGCAGATCCCGAAGAACGGCTTGTCGGCCTGGACATGCGCCACGATCGGCTCGACAAGGCCGCGGGCCCGCAACTCCCGCATCGCATCATCAAAGGCCCCCACGCCGGGGAGCACCACCCGCTCCGACTCCGCCACCCGCTGCGGATCGTCGCTGATGAGGGCCTCGACGCCGATCCGCTCGAGCGCCTTTTGCACGCTGCGGAGATTCCCGCTGCCGTAATCGATGATCGTGACCATGCTGGCAGTGTACGGTGGCGGCCGGGCGGCCGGGAGGGCTGCTCGCGAGGCCACGGGCGGCCTTCTCAGCCGGCGGGGGTGTCGGCCAGCGGAGCCGCCGGTTCGGGCGCGATCTGCTCCGGCGCGATCTGCTCTGGATAGACAACCAACTCGATCCGCCGGTTGCGGGCCCGGCCGGCGGCCGTGGCGTTGGAAACGACCGGGTGGTTGGGCCCATGGGCGACGACGAACAACTGCGCCGCCTTGAGGCTTGTCCGGCCACAGAGGAAGTCGAAGACGGCGCTGGCGCGGGCCACGCTCAGCTGATGCGGCGAGCCCCAGGTCGCGTTCTGGAGCGGCTCGGTATCGGTGTGCCCCTCGATGCCGATGAATTGCCCTTTGAAAACGCCCGAGACCTCCGTCGCCGTCTGCGAGAGGAGGGCGGCGCCTGAGGGGAGCATCGAGGCCGTCCCCGGCTCGAAGAGCTTGTCGGCCGGGATCTCGATCCGCACGACCGAACCATCGAGCCGGGACGTGACGCCAGGGATCGCCAGATGATTCATCCCCTCGCGCATCGAGGCCGGATCGAT
>CAMCCR010000297.1 GCA_945873085.1 Candidatus Kuenenia stuttgartensis
CCACGGATTCCTCCTTTCCGGTCATGGCCTCTACACCTGGGGCCGGGATCTCGCCGAGGCCAGGCGGCAGATCGAGATCCACGAGTTCCTCTTCGAAGTCGTGGCCCGCACCCGCACCTTCGCCGGCGTGGCGACGGCTCCGATCGCCCCCGCAGCCTCTGTCCCAGCACAGTCAATCCAGCCACAGTCGAATCAGGTCGGCACGGAGCGAGCGGTGCCAGTGACGGCCCGTCAGCAGCAGACCGCGCAGCACCAGCAGTGATGTTTCCCGGCCATGGCCCGCCGGCCCCGCGGCCCTGACGCCATCCGTCCCACACCGATCCCGCCCCGCCGCTAACCCTCGACGCCTTCACCTTTTCACCGTTTACCCGGAGCCCCCATCATGGCAATCGTCACCATCCCCGCCGCGGACCGTCGGATCAGCGGCTTCGACGACGTGAAGACCTTCCTCGCCGGCTTCCACATCGACCACGAGATCTGGCCCCTCGAGGACCGGGTCGATCCGGGGGCGCCGGCCGAGGCCATCCTCGCCGCCTACGCCCCAGAGATCGAGGCCCTGAAGGCGAAGGGGGGCTTCGTGACGGCCGACGTCATCGACGTCCGTCCGGAGACGCCGAATCTCGACACGATGCTCGCCAAGTTTTCCAAGGAGCACACCCACTCCGAAGACGAGGTCCGTTTCATCCTCCAGGGCCGCGGCGTGTTCCACATCCACGCCGCCGGGCCCGACGGCACCGACACGGTGTTCGCGATCGAGGTCGGGGCCGGGGATCTGATCAGCGTGCCGATTGACACCCGGCACTGGTTCGATCTCTGCGACGACCGCCGCATCCGCGCGATCCGCCTCTTTCAGGACATGGGCGGCTGGACGCCACACTACGTCGAAGGGGGCGTCCACGCGGCCTACGAGCCGCTCTGCCTCGGGCCGGCGTGGGTTTCCGGAAGCGGAAAGGACGCGACGTGATCCTGTTCGACGGCCGCGGCATCCTCCTCGACGTCGAGGGGACAACCTCCTCGATCGCCTTCGTGTACGACGTCCTGTTCACCTTCGCCCGCGAACGTGTCGGTGACTTCCTCGCCGCGCACGGCGGCGACGCGTCGATCCGAGCGGTCGCGCTCGACATCCTCGCCGAGGCGGGAGATCCGTGGCGCGAAGGGGACGATCCGGCGACATTCGTCCCGCGGAGCGCCGCAGCGGCGCGGGAATTGATCCGCCGGGATGCCAAGTTCGGCCCCCTCAAAGCCCTCCAGGGGCTGATCTGGCGGAGCGGCTTCGAAGATAAGAGCCTCGTCTCCCACGTCTTCGACGACGTGCCACCGGCGCTCGAGTTGTGGAGCGGGTCGGGGCTCGACATCCGCATCTATTCGTCGGGCTCAGTCGAGGCGCAGCGGCTGTTCTTCGGCCACACGGCCCACGGTGACCTCACCGGCCATCTCCGCGGCCACTACGACACCGCCACCGGACCGAAGCGCGAGGGGACAAGCTACGAGCGGATCGCCGCTGACATGGAGCTTGCTCCGCGGCAGATCCTGTTTGTCAGCGACGTCGGCGAAGAGCTCGACGCCGCCCGTCGTGCCGGCATGCAGACGGCGTTGGCCGACCGCCCGGGGAACCGCCCCGCCACGAGCGTCTTCGATCACCCGGTGGTGACGACCTTTGCCGACATCTTAACCTAAGGCAGATGGCCGACCGATGCCAGACCCGAGCCCCAACCCGTCTTCGACCGCGTCGCCACTGCGCTGCGCCGCCCGGGCATCGACGCACGCCGACCTCGAGCGGGCGCTGCGCGAAGCTGGCGCGCTTGCCCGCGCCGACCTGGGGGGCGACACGGCAGCGACGCTCGCCGTCGTGTTCGTGTCATCCGCCTACGGAGAGGCGATCCGCCCCGCGCTCGACGGCCTGGCTGACACCCTCGGCGTCGACCGCGTGATCGCCACGACGGTGGAGGGTCTCCTCGCCGGGGAGACCGAGCATGAATCGGGCCCTGCCGTTTCGGTCTGGCTGGCGCGGCTGCCAGGAGCGGTCGTGGAGACCTTCGCGCTGGAATACGTCAGCGATCCTGACGGTGGAGCTTTCGTCGGCTGGCCGTCGGAGCTCACGGCAGGCTGGCCGGAAGGGGCGGCGATGCTGCTCCTGGCCGATCCGTTCTCGTTTCCGGTCGACACGTTCATTACCCACATGGAGAAGGACCATCCCGGCGTCAGAATTGTCGGCGGCATGGCCAGCGGCGGCTGGGTGCCCGGCAGCAACACGCTCGTGGCCGGCCGGCATCTCTCCGACTGCGGGGCCGTCGGGGTGGTGATCGGGGGCGCGGCGCGGATCCGGCCGGTCGTCTCCCAGGGCTGCCGGCCGATCGGGCGGCCGATGGTGATCACGCGGGCAGAGGAGAATGTGATCGTCGAGCTCGGGGGGCGGCCCGCGCTCGAACGGCTCCGCGAAGTCTACGGCGAGTTGAGCGAGGCCGACCGGCAACTCGTCCGCTCCTCGCTCCACCTCGGCCGTGTCGCGAGCGAATACCAGGATCGTTTTCAACGGGGCGATTTTCTCGTCCGCAATGTCGTCGGAGCCGATCCGGAGTCGGGGGTGATTGCCGTCGGCGACCTCGTCCGCACCGGCCAGACGGTGCAGTTCCACGTCCGCGACGCCGACACCGCGCACGAAGACCTCCTCCATCTCCTCACGCTTGGGCCGACCGCGGCGCCACCGGCAGGGGCCCTCGTCTTCACCTGCAACGGCCGGGGCACCCGGCTGTTCCAAACGCCCCACCACGACGCCCGCTGCCTCCAGGACGCGCTCGGCCCGGTCCCGACGGCAGGGTTCTTCGCCCAAGGAGAGATCGGGCCGATCGGGAAGCGCAACTTCCTCCACGGCTTCACGGCGAGCATCGCCCTGATCGAGGAAGCCTGACGGTCACCTCGATCCTCCTGCCCGCGGCCCGTTCCCGTCCGCGCGACAGAGGGAACGGTCTTGACCGCCGCCGCCCCCAGTTCCTACCGTCCCGCGGCTGCCACCCTCCGGAGCCCGCGCGATGCGCCGATCGACGCTCTCCCCGCCGCTCCTGTTCTCCCTGCTCCTGCTTTCCGCACCCCTGATCGCGGCGGGCTGCGCCTCCACCAACAACCAGTACGCCTACGCCTATCCAGCCGCCCCGCCGGTCTACACCCAGCCGGCCGGCTATGCGACGCCGCCGGTCAATCCCGCGGCCGCCCCGACCGTCATGCCGGCGCCGGTGGCAGCGCTCCCTCCCGGCGCCGTCGTGGCGGGCCCGATTCCCGCCGGGGTTTTTCCTCCGGGGAGCGTGGCGATGCAGCCAGGGAGCGTGGCGATGCAGCCGGGGAGCGTGACGTCGCTCCCTCCCGGTGCGGTCCTGATCAGCGACACGGTGGCCCACGCCGGCGCGGTCTCCGAGGGGCCGTGCCCACCGATGACAACGCATGCACAGGCCGCCGATGGCACGCTCATGCCGATCGCGGGGGAGAGCCAGACGGCGCCATGCCCGCAGGAATACATCTCCGAGGTCGGCCCCGGCGCGTTTGTGCGCTGACCTCGCCCGGCCGTTCAGCCGAGGACCCCGCCGATCGGCCGGGCAGCTCCGAGGACGCCGGTGAGGCGTTCGTCGCGGCCATCGTGCGGAAAGACGAGCCGCTCGTGGTCGAGGCCGAAGGCCGCGAGGATCGTGGCATGGAGATCGCGGACGTGCTGCCGGTCTTCGACGGCGCGGAGGCCGATCTCGTCGGTGGCGCCGATCGAGCGGCCCCCGTTGACTCCCCCACCGGCGAGCCAGATCGTGAAGCCGTAGGGATTGTGGTTCCTGCCGCCTTCTCCCTGTTCCATCGGTGTCCGGCCGAACTCCCCCCCCCAGACCACGAGGGTCTCGTCGAGGAGACCGCGGCGGGAGAGGTCGGCGAGGAGCGCGGCGGTCGGCCCGTCGGTCTGCCGTGAATTGCGCTCGTGGAACTCGTGGCTCTTGTCGTGGCCGTCCCAGCCGTACTTGTCGACGGCGTTGTAGAGCTGGACGACGCGGACGCCGCGTTCGACGAGTCGCCGCGCGAGCAGGCACAT
>CAMCCR010000298.1 GCA_945873085.1 Candidatus Kuenenia stuttgartensis
TCGCGGCAACGCGATTGTCGTCGGGCTCGCCGTGATCATGCTCGGCATGGGGCTGACGCTCTCGATCGACGACTTCCGCCGCGTCGCCTCGCGGCCAGGCGCGGTCGTGGCCGGGTTTGTCGGCCAGTTCCTCATCATGCCGCTGGCCGGGTGGGGGGTGGCGACGCTCCTCGAGCTCGACACGCCGTTCGCCGTTGGATTGATGCTCGTCGCCTGCTGCCCCGGCGGCACCGCATCGAACGTCGTCACGTATCTGGCCCGGGCCGACGTCGCGCTCTCCGTGATCATGACGACCTGCACGACGCTCGCGGCGGTGATCCTCACGCCGCTGCTCACGAAGCTCCTCGCCGGCCGGCTCGTCGAGGTCGATGCCTTCGGGCTGTTTCTCTCCACGCTCCAGGTGGTCGTGCTGCCGGTCGTCGCCGGGATGGCGGTGAATCGCTGGCTGCCGGGGATCGTCCGTCGCGTTCTCCCCATCGCGCCGCTGGTGAGTGTGATCACAATCGCGCTTGTGTGTGCGAGCATCATCGGCCAAAACGCCGCGGCTGTCCGCTCCGCGGGGCCGCGGCTCCTCGGTGCCGTTCTCCTTCTCCATGCGATCGGCTTCGGCGTCGGTTATCTCTGGGCCCGCCTCTTCGGCTACGACGTGACGATCGCCCGGACGATCTCGATCGAGGTGGGGATGCAGAACTCGGGCCTGGGGGTCGTCCTCGCCCAGCGTCACTTCCCCGCTGAGCCCCTCGCGGCCGTCCCGTGCGCCATTTCGAGCGTCGTCCATTCGTGCCTGGGAAGCTTGCTCGCCGGCTGGTGGCGGCTGCGGCCGGCTGGCAAGGGGTGCCCTGAATCCGACAGCCGCTGAAGAAGGGGAGCCGATGCCTGGACTGCTCGACAGATCGCGAACGGTCGCTGCGCCCGGATTCAACCGCTGGCTCGTGCCGCCGGCAGCGCTGTGCATCCATCTGTGCATCGGGATGGCGT
Source organism: Candidatus Kuenenia stuttgartensis (assembly GCA_945873085.1). Classification (GTDB taxonomy): domain Bacteria; phylum Planctomycetota; class Planctomycetia; order Pirellulales; family UBA1268; genus QWOP01. The sequence goes on from CAMCCR010000298.1 coordinate 979, forward strand.
ACGGCTTCAGCGTCTTCTGGCTCCCCTTGACCCACGCCGTGGGGATCGATCACAGCGTCGCCCCCCCTGCCGGCGCGACGCTCGCTGCCCGACTCGTCTCCACGGAGTGGGACTGGGACAAGCCCCTCCTCGGCTGGCTCTACACACTGTTCTTCGTGTTTCTCGGCTCGAGCGCGGCGATCTTCGGGACTTGGCTTGAGCGGGTCGGCCCACGCAAGGCGGCGTTCGTGTCGGCCTGCTGCTGGTGCGGGGGGCTCTTGCTCTCAGCGCTTGCCGTCCGTTTGCACCAACTGTGGCTCCTTTGGCTCGGTGCCGGGGTGATCGGGGGGATCGGCTTGGGGCTCGGATACATCTCGCCGGTGTCGACGCTCATGAAGTGGTTTCCCGATCGGCGCGGGCTCGCCACCGGGCTGGCGATCATGGGGTTTGGTGGTGGGGCGATGATCGGGTCGCCGCTTGCCGACCGGCTCATGAGGAACTTTTCGTCGGCGACGAGCGTCGGCGTGGCTGAGACGTTCGTCACGTTGGCCGTGATCTATCTCGCCTTCATGATGCTCGGGGCCTTTGCCTACCGGGTGCCACCGGAGGGATGGAAACCGGCCGGGTGGGCCGGTCCGGCGGGGGGGCAGTCGGCGGAACAAACGCGCTCCTTCACGGCGGCCGAGGCCTGTCGCACGCCGCAGTTCTGGTTGCTTTGGGGTGTGCTCCTGTGCAACGTCTCGGCCGGAATCGGCGTCATCGGAATGGCGTCGCCGATGCTCCAGGAGGTGTTTGGCGGCCGGCTCATCGGCAGCGATCGACCCTTCGAGGATCTCGACGCGGCCGAACTTGCCCGCACCGCCGCCGTCGCGGCAGGATTCACCGGACTTCTTTCCCTGTTCAACATCGTCGGCCGGCTGTTCTGGTCGAGCCTCTCCGACCGGATCGGCCGTCGCGTCACCTACGCGATCTTCCTCGTCGCCGGGGCAGGCCTGTTCGCCCTCGTGCCGGCTGCCGGGCGGGCAGGAAGCGTGGCGGCGTTCTGCGGGCTCCTCTGCCTCGCCTTGACGATGTACGGCGGCGGATTCGCAGCGATTCCCGCCTACCTTGCCGACCTCTTCGGCACCGGCAGCGTGGGGGCCATTCACGGCCGCCTCCTCACCGCCTGGAGCGTGGCCGGCGTCCTCGGGCCGGTGCTTGTTAACTATCTCAACGAAGCGCAGGTCCGCGCCGGATTCCCCCGGGCCCGGGCCTACGACCAGACGATGCTGGCGCTGGCCTGCGTGCTGCTTGTCGGGGCGGTGTGCAACTGGCTCGTTCGACCGATCGAGGCCCCGGAGATTGCTGCCTCGACGCGCGGGGGTGACGATGCGTCTCGGAGGAGTGAGGGCGACTCGCCCGCCGCAGGCGAAGAGAAAACTTCGGCGTGGGGACTCGTGATCGCGTTCTGGTTCCTCGTCGGCCTGCCACTGGCTTGGGGAGTCTGGAGCACGCTGCGGCAGACATGGATGCTCCTCGGGTGACGAGGGCCCTGTCCGGAGCGGGGCAGCTTTGGGCTCGATCGGTGAGAGAGAGAACACGATGACCAGATTCATGATCGCGAGATATGCCGTGCTCGTCTCGCTGGCACTGTTTGCGGGGGTGATCGTCGGGGACGGTACCGTGTTTGCCAACGACCGGCCGAACATCATTCTCATGGTCGCCGACGATCAAGGGAGGGACGGGCTGTCGGTGGCAATGGCCCCCGACGTCGCGGCATCGACCGAGTTTCACACGCCGCGTCTCGAGGCCTTCGCCGGACAGGGGATGCGATTCTCGAATGCGTATGCCCCGGCGCCGGTCTGCTCGCCGTCGCGGATCAGCATCCAGTGCGGGCGGACGCCGGCGGCTCTCCACTGGACGAAGGCCGCTCCGGCGGAGACCGGCCACCGGATGATCGAGCCGAGAAATGCAAAATCAATTCCGCAGGAGGCGGTGACGATCGGCGAGCTGCTGCGCGGGGCCGGCTATGCGACGGCCCACTACGGAAAGTGGCACCTCGGCGGCGGCGGGCCCGGCGAGCATGGCTACGACGACCATGACGGCGACACCGGCAACGAGCAGGCCTTCGCCTTCACCGATCCCAATCCGGTCGATCTGTTCGGGATGGCGGAGCGCGCCGAGGCTTTCATGCGACGTTCCCGGGAAGTGGGGAAGCCGTTCTATGTGCAGCTCTCCTGGAATGCCCTCCATGCCCCAGGCAACGCGCTTGCGAAGACCAAAGCGAAGTACGCGAAGCTCGCCGCCGACGGTGGCACGAGCAAGCGTGCCGAGGTGGCGGCGATCACGGAGGATCTCGACACCGCCGTCGGCATGGTGCTCGACGCCGTCGACAGGCTCGGGCTCGCTGGGACAACCTACGTGGTCTACACCTCCGACAACGGCGCCGGTGGCGGCGGCCGGCGCGGGGGCTTGAGCGGCGGCAAGGGCTCGGTGTGGGAGGGAGGAATCCGCGTCCCGTTCATCGTTCGCGGGCCGGGGATCGCTGCGGGGTCGTGGTGTCATCTCCCGATCGTTGGTTGGGATCTCCTCCCCACGTTCTGCGAGTTCGCGGAGATTCCCCAGGGGGAGATCCCGCGCGAGGCTGAGGGGGGAAGCCTCGTCGATCTCTTTCTCGACGGTGACGAGGGGGACATCGTCAGGCGCCGCGAGGAACTCGTTTTCCACTTCCCCCACTATCAAAGCGGCCATACGCCCCATGCGGCGATCCGCATCGGCAATCTCAAAGTGATCGAGTTCTTCGAGGACTCGAGCCTCAAGCTCTTCGATCTGGCGGCCGATCCGGGGGAGCGCAGCGACCTCGCGGCGGAGCGGCCCAAGGATGCGGAGCTCCTCCGCCGCCGCCTCGAAAACTATCTCGTCAGCGTGGAGGCCCAGATGCCGACGCTCGATCCAGCGTTTGACCCTGCCGCCACACCGCCGCCGGAGAAGCCGCGGGGCGGTCGGAGGCAGGAAGGAATGACACAGGGTGGAAAGAAGCAGGGGACGATGAGAAACAAAGCGAGGAACAACTGATGAACCGCACGTTTCATGGGCTCCTGTCGATGCTCGTGATGGTCCTTG